>JBFWOF010000019.1:0-99926 GCA_050250665.1 Lysobacterales bacterium
GGCTGGAGTGACGTGGGTTGTGGGTTGCTGGTTGTCGGTTGTCGGTTGCTGGATTGCTTCGCTACGCTCTTCATGAACCCATATCGTAAGTTGTTGATTTGCTGTTGTAGGTCACGTTGCTCGCGTTGCGAGCTACGTGACGCAACTCGATGTCACGTAGTCCGCTGACGCGGACAACATGACCTACGACGGGGGGTTCATGGCCCGTGCGCAGTGTCGGGCCGACACACGCGGCTCGCAATGACGCATCAACAGTCCACAACCCGAAGCCCGTCGCCTTTCCCGTGCCCCGTGCCCCGTCCTACGCCGCCAGACTGCGATGCCGCAACATCAGTGCCGCGCTCAGCAGCAGCACCGCACCGCCCTGGTGCAGGGTGCCCAGCCACACCGGCACATGCAGCAGCAGCGTGGCGATGCCCAGGCTGACTTGCACCAGCACCATCCCGGCGAGCACGTTCAGCGCCAGCCTCTGGCTGGCTTCCAGTGGCTGCCGGCGCATACGCCACCATAGCCCTGCACACAGGGCCAGAGTGAGCAGCGCCAGGCAGCGGTGGATGAACTGGATCGCCACCGGGTTCTCCAGCGCGTTGCGCCACCAGGGATCGAAAGCCAGCATGCCCGGCGCGATCCAGTGCTCACCCATCATCGGCCAGGTATTGAACATCAGCCCGGCACGCAGCCCGGCAACAAAGGCACCGAAGACGATGGTGATCGCCAGCAGCGTCAGCAGCGAGCGCACCACTCCGGTCAGCGCCCGCGCCTGGGTGCTGCGCGGCCACAGCAGCTTCAGCGCCAGGGTGAACATGGCGGCGTAGATCAACAGCGCCAGCGACAGGTGGGCGGCCAGGCGGAAGTGACTGACGCGTGGCACATCCACCAGACCGCTCTTGACCATGAACCAGCCCATATAACCCTGCGCAGCGCCGAGGCAGAGAATGCCGATCAGCGGCCAGCGCAGGCGTGGGGTCACCGTCCCGCGCAGCCAGTACCAGAGCAGCGGCAAGGCAAAGACCAGGCCGAGCAGCCGCGCCAGCAATCGATGCCCCCATTCGTACCAGAAGATGGTCTTGAATTCGGCCAGGCTCATGCCATGGTTGACCTTGGTGTACTGCGGACTGCTCTGATAGCGCGCGAACTCGGTCTGCCAGGCCGCATCGTCCATCGGCGGCAACACCCCGGTCACCGGCTTCCAGTCGACGATCGACAGTCCCGATTCGGTCAGGCGCGTGGCCCCGCCCAGCATCACCAGGGCCAGCAATACGCCGCAGCAGAACAGCAGCCAGCGGCCGATCACGCGCTCATCGGCGCTTCGAAACAACCCGTCCTGGGCGATGGAAATTGCGGACATCACATACCTCTGAGTCATGACGGCGCTGATCGGTGGCCCGTGGCCCGGTACCGGGCTGGCGCCGACCCCGTTGCCGAAGTCAGCTTGCCCAGGCTCCCGCAGCAGCTTGGGTGGATTCTAGACCAGCATCCGTCAGCGACCCGTCGCTGTCAGCCGCCGCGCCGGCCTACTTCACTCACGGTTGACCCACGTCAATTACAGCAAGGGCCGCCAAGGCAGCAAATAGCGGCCGATGGTCGGGCATTGCCCGGCGCACGCACTCACTGGCTGGGAGAGGTTTCGATGAGCACAAGTCAAGAGCAGGACGAGAAAGTGCCGATGATGCAGCAGCTACTGGACAATCCGTTCCTGCTGCTGTTTCTCGGCGTGATGGTCCCCATGGTCGTTTACACCTTGTGGGGGATTATCGACATTCTGACTATCCCGGTCGCCAAATAATCTACCCAGCCATGACGGGGGAAACCACATGAGCGCAATATTGCCGCCGGCCGAAAGGCTCTGGTGGAAGCATCCATTGGATCGCGTCGAGGGCACCTGGATTGCCATCGCTTTTGTCTGGTGCATGATCATGTTTTTCATGATGATTTACTGGCATGCCTACGGCAAACAGAATCTCTCCACGGAAACCTACAAGACCACGCCCGAGCTGTTCGCCACCAAGACCCAGGCCATGGTCGAGCAATATACCGTGCGCACCGAAACCGACATGCAAACGCCAGTGGTGGCACCGCCAGCAGGCTCCGATGTTTATCTGATTGCACGTCTGTGGAATTTCTGGCCGATTCTCGAGCTGGAGAAGGACAAGACCTATCGCCTGCACCTGACCTCCATGGATTACAACCATGGATTCTCGCTGCAGCCGGCCAACATCAATATCCAGGTGGTGCCCGGTTATGAGCATGTGGTCACCATGACCCCGAATCAGAGCGGCACCTATTCGGTGGTCTGCAATGAATATTGCGGTATCGGCCATCACACGATGGTCGGTCGCATCTACGTCAAATAACGGAGGCTGGTCATGTCCATGGCAACAACCTATCGGACCTGCCCGCGTTCCGGGCTGCAGTTCGAATCCCAGGCTGAAAAGCTGATGCTCGCCAATGCCGTCGCCGGCGTGGTGTTCCTGCTGATCGGCGGCATCCTCGCCATCGGCGTGGTGCTGACCCGCTGGCCGGCGGTGCACTGGCTGGAAGCCGACACCTTCTATCAGGTGCTGACGGCCCACGGCATCGACATGCTGATCTTCTGGATCATCTTCTTTGAAATCGCGGTGCTGTACTTCTGTTCGTCGACCTTGCTGCGCTGTCGATTGGCCACACCCAAGGTGGCCTGGGCGGCGTTCGCACTGATGGTGATCGGCGCGGTCACCAACAACATTGCCGTCTACCAGGGCGGTTCCAGCGTGATGATGACCTCCTACGTGCCGATGATGGCGGCGCCATCGTTTTATCTGGGGCTGATCCTGTTTGCCGTTGGCGCGCTGATGGGTTGCTTCGTGTTTCTGGGCACGCTGGTGGTGGCCAAGCGCGAGAAGACCTATCAGGGCTCGGTGCCGCTGGTGACCTTCGGCGCCATCACCGCCTGCATCATCGCGGTGTTCACCATCACCTCGGGCGCGATCATCCTGATCCCGACCTATCTGATGTCGCTGGGGGTGGTTGAACACGTCGACGCGCTGGTCTATCGAACCATCTGGTGGGCCTTCGGCCATTCCTCGCAGCAGATCAATGTCGCTGCGCATATCTCGATCTGGTACGCCGTGGCGGCCATCGCCTTCGGTGCCAAGCCGATGAGCGAGCGCGTCAGTCGTGGCGCCTTCCTGCTGTACATCCTGTTCCTGCAACTGGCCAGCGCGCATCACTTGCTGGCCGATCCGGGCATGAGCACCGAATGGAAGGTCATCAACACCAGCTACTTCATGTATTTCGCGGTGCTGGCCTCGATGATTCACGGTCTGACCATTCCCGGGGCCATGGAAGTGGCGCAGCGGGCCAAGGGCTACAACAAGGGTCTGTTCGAATGGCTGCGCAAGGCGCCGTGGGGTAATCCGACCTTCTCCGGCGTGTTCATCTCGATCATCGGCTTCGGTTTCCTCGGTGGCATTTCCGGCGTGATGATGGGCACCGAGCAGCTCAACATGATCATCCACAACACCATCTATGTGCCCGGGCACTTCCACGCCACGGTGGTGATCGGCACCACGCTGTCGTTCATGGCGCTGACCTATTTCCTGATCCCGGTGCTGTTCAAGCGCGAGATGATCAATCCGGGACTGGCCAAGTGGCAGCCCTATCTGTTCGGCTTGTCGATGTATTTCTTCTGCCTGGTGATGATGGGCGCCGGTACGCTGGGCGTGTCACGGCGGCATTGGGACATGGCTTTCAACGGCTCGCCGCTGGCCTATGAATGGCCGGGTGCGGCCTATCTGATGATGGGTCTGGTCGGCATCGCCGGTGTTGCTGCCATCGCTGGTGGCGCGATCTACATCTACATCACGGTCGGATCGCTGCTCTGGGGCAAGCGTCTGGACAGCGGCGCCGCCAGCAAGAACACCACACCGATTCCGTTGACGCCGATGCCCACCACGGTGGTGCAGACCTACGGTTCGGCGGGCTTCGCCGCGCCCGGCACCTTCGTGCTGGCCATGGTCTTCCTGGTGTCCTTTGTCCTCTATTACTTCATCAACTGGAAGTATCTGTCGACCCTGTGGGGTCTGAGCTGAGGTTGGAGCTGGCGGTCGTCCACCACTGTGGGAGCGGACTTCGTCCGCGATGGCTGTGGCTTCCCGGCGAGCCCGATCGCGGATGAATCCGCTCCCACAGGCTCGCAACCATGATCCCGAGGTATTGAAATGAACACCGCTGTTGCCCACATCGAAGGTCCGGTCCTGGCGCAGGCGCGCGAAGTGCTGGGCCTGTTCAAGCTGCGCATCGGCGTGCTGATCACGGTCACGGCCCTGGTCGGTTTTGTGACCACGCCAGGACACGCTGCGGATGGGTGGCAGGTGCTGGTGCTGGCCCTGGCTACCCTGATGGCCTCGGCCTGCGCCGGTTTGTTCAACCAGTACTACGAGCGTGATCGCGACCGTCTGATGGCGCGCACCCGTGGCCGGGCTTTCGCCTGCGGCCGGTACGCAGCCCATTGGGGCTGGTGGTTGCTGATGGCGACGATGCTGGTGGTATCGATCAGCGCGGCATGGCTGTGGGTCAACCCCCTGGCCGCCGTCTTTGTCTTTCTCGGTGCCTTCTTCTACGCGGTGATCTACACCGTGTGGCTGAAGCATCGCAGCTGGCTTAACATCGTCATCGGCGGCCTCTCGGGCAGCTTTGCAGTGTTGGCGGGAGCGGCGGCTTCCAATCCGGAACTGGGACCCTTGCCCTGGAGCTTTGCGCTGATCCTGTTCCTGTGGACACCGCCGCACTTCTGGAGTCTGGCCATTGCTGGCCAGGCCGACTACGCGGCAGCGGGCATACCGATGTTGCCGGTCGTGGTCGGGACCGAGCGCGCCGCGCGCATCGTGCGTCTGAGCACCTGGGCGCTGGTCCTGGCCAGCCTGTTGCCGGCCTGTTTCGGCGCCGGCTGGATCTATCTGCTGGGCGCCAGCGGTGGCGGTGCCTATTTCATCTGGCGCGCCGAAATCCTGGCGCGCAATCCCAGCCGGCAGACCGCGATTCGCTGCTTCCTGTCCTCGCTGCTGCAACTGTGTGCCGTGCTCGGTGCAGCGTGCGTGGATGTGGCCTTGAGATAGTCGTGCGGCGGCGCGGATCGCTGGGCTGGCTGCTGGGCGCTCTGCTCTGGAGCCTGCCCCTGTGGGCGCAGCAAGGCGCCATCACCGAATCCCAGGCACGGGCTTTCGGCCTGGATCAGAACGCCGCGCTGCAACTGAGCCAGTCGCGCCTGGAACAGGTGCCCAGCGATCATCTCTTTCGCGACCAGAACGGACAGGCCGTCAGGCTGGGGCAGTACCGCGGCAAGCCGCTGCTGGTGAACTTCATCTACACCGGTTGCTTCAAGATCTGTCCGACCAGTTCGCGCGCGCTCCGGCGTGCTGTCGATGCCATGCGCGACCGTTTTGGTGTCAACCAGTTTCAGGTGCTCAGCATCGGCTTCAACCAGCCGGACGATTCGCCGCTGGCACTGCGCACCTTTGCTGCGCAGCAGGGCATCGACGATCCCAACTGGGCATTGCTGGCGCCGCGAGCCGAGGATGTGCCCGCGCTGGCGGCGGATTTCGGCTTCAGCTATGTGCCGACTCCGCTCGGTTTCGATCACACCCTGCAGGTCAGCGTGATCGACGCCGACGGTCGCATTCACGCCCAGGTCTACGGCGATGCCTTCGGTCCGGATTCGCTCGGCGAGCCGCTGCGTCAACTGCTGACGGGGGCCGCCGCGCTGCAGCCATCCAGCTTCGCCGATCTGATCGACAAGGTCCGCATCCTGTGCTCGGTCTACGATCCGGTCACCGGCAAGTACCGCGTCAATTATTCGATGTATCTGGAAATCGCCGGCGGCCTGACCTTCATTCTGGCCATGCTCGCCTTCGCCATCAGTGAATGGCGGGCGCGGCGCGCGCTGCTGCGAACGCGGGCGGGCTAGGGTGTCGCCAGTTGACGGTAACAGCTTGAACGCGGAGAACGCAGAGAGGCGCGAAGAACGCCGAGCAAGGGATGGGCAGGATTGGAGCGCATCGTGTTCGCGGGCGGTCGACGCCGGCACCCAGCACCTGTCTGATCTCCTGCGTCTCTCTGCGTTCTCTGCGCCCCTCTGCGTTCTCCGCGTTGAATGGCTTCTCACTGGTATCTCCGAGGGGCAGCGGTGAACGCCTGGATGCGTGTCGAGCGGGCTCTGGATCGCTGCTGCCCGCCGGGCGCCAATCCGCTGTCGCATCTGGGTGCGATCGCCTGCCTGATGTTTGTCCTGCTGCTGCTCAGCGGCATTTACCTGTATGTGTTCTTCGATACCTCCGTGGACGGCGCCTGGGCCTCGGTCGAGCGTCTGTCGCGGCAGCCTCCGGGCGGCTGGCTGCGCAGCCTGCATCGTTACGCCGCCGATCTGTTTCTGCTGTCGGTGTGGCTGCATCTGCTGCGCGAGGCCGTGCTCGGACGCTACACCCGCTTTCGCCGCCTGAGCTGGCTGACCGGTCTGGTATTGCTGCCGCTGGCCTATGTCAGCGGCGTGGGCGGCTTCTGGCTGGCCTGGGATCAGCTCGGTCAGTACACGGCGATCGCCAGCGCCGAACTGCTGGACGCGCTGCCCTTGTTTTCGACCTCTCTGTCGCGCAATTTCCTGACCCCGGAGGCGGTCAACGACCGCCTGTTCAGCCTGCTGATCTTCGTCCACCTGGGCGTGCCGCTGCTGATGCTGTTTGCCCTCTGGTTTCATCTGCAGCGGATCACCCGACCGCAGCTGTTGCCGCCGCGGATGCTGGCTCTGGCGCTGCTGTCCTGCCTGGGAATCCTGGCCCTGGCAGCGCCGATCCTGAGCCTGCCGCCTGCCGATCTGGGTTCGGTGCCTGCCACTTTGCCGCTGGACTGGTGGCTGCTGCACTGGCAGCCCCTGGCCGAGGCCTGGGGGCCGGCGCTGACCTGGGCTGTGATTGGCGCGATGCTGCTGGTGCTGCTGCTGTTGCCACTGCGGCCGCAGGCGCCGCCGCCGGTGGCGCTGGTCGACGCCGACAACTGCAACGGCTGTCAGCGTTGTGTCGCGGACTGTCCCTATGCCGCGATCACGCTGGAGGCGCACCCCAATGGCAAACTGGGGCGGCAGATCGCCGTGGTTGCCGCAGATCGTTGCGCCAGTTGTGGCATTTGCGCCGGATCCTGTCCGTCGGCCACGCCCTTTCGTTCCACCGAGCTGCTGGTCAGCGGCATCGACATGCCGCGGCAGACCATCGCCGCCCTGCGCGGGCAACTGGAAGCGACGCTGGCCGCTCACACCGATGCGGCCATCGTCGTCTTTGGCTGTGACCACGGCGCAAATCTGAAGCACATGGCGGCACCCGGCCTGATTCCGCTCAGTCTGCTGTGCATCGGCCAGTTGCCGCCGGCCTTCATCGAATACGCGCTGCGTGCCGGCGCTGCCGGCGTCCTGATCGTTGGCTGCCACTCGGGCGGCTGCGCCTTCCGATGGGGTGAAGCGCTGACTGCACAGCGTCTGAGCGGACAGCGCGAGCCGCATCTGCGTAGCAGCGTGCCAGGCGCTCGCTGGCAGATGCTGCGAGCCGGACCGGGCGAGGAAGCCCGGGTGAGCGCGGCCGCCCTGCAGCTGGCCCGCCTGACCCACGTCAATGACGGCGCCGGGCCGGTTCAGGTCTGATGACTTCAGTGGCTTGAGGGTATGGCAAGGACTGCACGGTGTTCCGCGGCCCGGCGCCTTTCCCTGCTGACAGGCTGAGCAACCCTGGCTGGAGTGGCAGATGGGCGCGACATGACCGACAAGCTCAAACTCTGGATCGGACAGATCCTGCTGTATGCAGCGCTGGCCGGCGTCATCGGAGTGTTCTCCGGATGGCCCGTGTATCAGCACCTGCCGCCCGATCGCGCCGTGATCAAGCTGAGTCTGGTTCACCAGGCCCAGCTGCTGGGCGATTGCGTGCAACAGACGCCCGAGGAACTGGCCAGGCTGCCACCCAATATGCGCGCACCGAGTCGCTGTCCGCGCGAACGCTCGCCGCTGACGGTGGAAGTGGACATCGATGGGGCACTGACGCACCGCCAGGTCGCGTCCGCATCGGGGCTGTCCAGTGACGGCCCGGCCGCCATCTACCGCCGCATCGAGGTCGGCGCCGGAGCCCACCGGATTGCCGTGCGCCTGAAGGACAACGCCCGCACGGACGGATTTGATTACACCCTGGAGCGCGACATCGAATTGGCGCCTGCCGAGATTCTGGTCGTCGATTTCGATGCCGCCGAAAAACGGATCACGCTGAGATGAGCACAGTACGAGGGCGCGAGGGCGCGAGGGCGCGAGGGCAGGTGAACAGCAGCCTTGCGGAGGCGGGGGTTCTGGTGGGTCATCGTGTCACTGTTGGCGGTGGCCGAGCCGACGCTGAGACCTTGGCCGCCAATCTTGCCGAGCCGCGCGCCATTGACTTGCCCTCGCGCCCTCGCGCCCTCGTGCCCGCGTCTGCCGTCAACGCATCCCAGCCTGGACCCTACCAACTGGCCATCCCCGTGGACGCCCGACTGGCGCTGGCCCGAGGCTGGCTGTGGCTGGGACTGGCAGCACTGATCGGCTCCGGCGTCTACTCGCTGCTGCTGGTGGTGTCGCGCACACCCGGCGTGAATCGCTGGTTCCCGGTGGCGGATTTCTTCCGCGTCGCCCTGGTGGTCCACGTCGATCTCTCGGTACTGGTCTGGTTTGTGGCCCTGGGTGGCATGTTGTGGAGCCTGAGCAGTCGGCCGCTGGCCCTGCGCTGGGCCTGGAGCGCGCTGGCGCTGGCCACGGTGGGTAGCCTGCTGATGGCGCTGGCGCCCTTTGTCGATACCGGCGCACCAATCATGGCCAACTACATCCCGGTGCTGGATGGCCCGGTATTTCTGTCTGGACTGGCGGTGTTTGCGCTGGGTGCCGGTCTGCTGGTGCTGCGCAGTCTGGCGGCCGCGCCGCAGCTGGGGCTCGAATTCGACGGCAGCGGCGTGCTGCGCTTCGGCCTCAACGCCGCCGCGATTTCAACCGCGGTGGCGGTGCTGGCTTTCGCCGCCTCGCTGGGGCTGACACCGGCCCACCTCGATGGCAAGGCCTACTACGAGATCCTGTTCTGGGGCGGCGGCCACGCGCTGCAGTTCTCCTGGACGCTGTTGATGCTGGTCGCCTGGCTGTGGCTGGCCAGCGCCGTCGGCGCACGCATACCCCTGAGTCCGCGCGTCGCCCTGTTGTTGCTGGCGCTGGCGCTGGTGAGCGTATTCGTGACGCCTTATGCCTATCTGGCGCACGATGTGGCTTCGGTGGAGCACCGCAATTTGCACACCTGGGTCATGCGCCTGGGCGGTGGCGTGTCCATCGTCCCGATCGGCCTGGCGGTGCTGGTCGGGCTGGCCCGCAGCGAGCCCGCAGTGCACGCAGAACAGCGACCGCTGCGCGCAGCGCTGCTGGCCTCCATGACCCTGTTTGCCGCCGGCGGCCTGATCGGCGTGTTCATCAGCGGCAGCAACGTCAAGATTCCGGCGCATTACCACGGTTGCATCGTCGGTGTGACCCTGGCCCTGATGGGTCTGGTTTACCTGCTGCTGCCACGACTCGGTTACCGGGCGCCGCTGGGGCGACTGGCGCGCTGGCAACCGCTGCTCTACGGCGCCGGACAGCTGATGCACATCGTTGGTCTGGTCTGGTCTGGCGGCTATGGCGTGCAGCGCAAGGTCGCCGGCGCCGAACAGGTGCTGCGCACGAATTCCGAGATTGCCGGCATGGGCCTGATGGGTCTGGGCGGCCTGATTGCCATCATCGGCGGCCTGGCCTTCGTGCTGGTGGTGTGGCGTTCGATGCGCCCGCCGCACCCCAAGTCTGCCGAGGCCGCATGATCGCGAAGCTGCAGTCGCTGCTGCGTGCGGGGTTCATGCGTGCCGAAGCGCTGTTCAATCGCGCCTTTGGCGATCGCCTGAATCCCTATTATCACCTGGGTTCGATCTGCTTCTTCCTGTTCTGGATCGTCGCCGGCAGTGGCCTTTACTTGTATGCGTTCTTCGATACCAGCGTGGTTGGCGCCTACCAGTCGGTGGAGGCGCTGACGCAGCACCAGTGGTACGCCGGCGGCGTGCTGCGCAGCGTGCATCGCTATGCCTCCGATGCCATGGTGCTGCTGATGCTGCTGCACGCCTTGCGCCATTTCGCCTTTGACCGGTTGCGCGGCTTTCGCAGTTTTTCCTGGCTTACCGGTATCGCCCTGATCTGGCTGGTCTATGTGTCGGGCATCAATGGCTACATGCTGCCCTGGGACCGGCTGGCCCAGTTCGTCATCGTCGGCAGTTTTGAATGGATTGACGGCTTGCCCGGTTTCGGTGGCACGCTGATCCGCAACTTCATCTATCCGGAAAGCGTCAACGACCGCCTGTTCTCGCTGCTGTCCTTCATTCACATCGGCGTGCCCCTGCTGGTGTTGCTGTTGATGTGGGTGCACGTGCAGCGCGTACCCAAGGCGCAGACGCAGCCACCGCGACCGATCGCGCTGGGCGTGTCTGCGATGTTGCTGCTGCTGGCCCTGCTGCAGCCGGTATTCAGTCAGGGCGGGACGGCCGACCTTGCCACCGAAGTGCAGACGGTGGCGCTGGACTGGTTGATTCTGCCGATCTACCCCTTGTTCGACGCCTGGCCGGCATCCGCGGTATGGGCGCTGGTGATTTCCCTCACCGGGCTGTTGACGGCGCTGCCGTGGTTGGCGGCGCGTCGATCCTCTGCAGCCGGGCAACTGCGCATGCAGCTGCATCCGGGCACCCACGAGGTGTTGCTGAGGCCCGGAGAGACGGTACTGGAAGCAGGACTGCGCGCGGGGCTGAGTCTGCCCTACGAATGCCGCAACGGTGGCTGCGGTCTGTGCCTGTGTACCGTGCTCAACGGTCGGATAGACCCGGGGCCGTTCCAGCCGGCGGCGCTGAGCGCCGAGCAGCGCGCCCAGGGCCAGGCCCTGATGTGTTGCGCCATGCCGCTGGAAGACGTGGAGATCGAGATACCCGTTTCCAGTCTGGATCCCGACGGCACTGGCGCGATGCGCGTATACACCGCGCGGGTGCAGCGTATGGAAAAGCTCGGTCCGGCGGTGATGCGCGTGTGGCTGGCGCTGCCGGTCGGGCAGAGCCTGGACTTCGGACCGGGCCAGTATCTCAACATCATTCTGGAGGACGGTGCCCGCAGGGCCTTTTCCTTTGCCAACGCGCCACATGACAACGCCCTGATCGAGCTGCACTTCCGGCTGATTCCGGGCGGTCGCTACACCACCCACGTGTTTGAACAGATGCGGATCGGCGATGAAGTGCGCCTCGAAGGACCTTGCGGGACGGTCTTCGCTCATCCACAGCCGAGCCCGCCCGGAAATCTTTCAGATGCCACGACGACTGGTGCCGGCCGAACCCTGCTGTTGATTGCTGGCGCCACCGGATTCGCGCCGATCAAGAGCATTCTCGAGGACGCCTTTCATCGCGGCATCGGGCGGCGCATGGTGCTGTATTGGGGTGTCAGGGCGCCGAGCGACTGCTATCTGCTGGATCTCGCCGAGGCCTGGCAACGGCAGCATCCGAATTTCAGCGTGGTGCCGGTGCTGTCGGAGCCCGAGTTGGCGCCCGCGTGGCCCGGCCGCACCGGGCTGGTCCATGAAGCCATGCTCGCCGACTTCCCCGACCTGAGGGGCGTTGATGTGTACGTCTGCGGCTCGGTGAAGATGGTGGAACACGCGGTGCCTGAGTTTCTGGCCCATGGCCTCGGCGCCGAGGCTTGCTTTACCGATGCCTTCCATGCGGCGGCCCGATGACTCCGGCTTGACCCGGGTCATTTTCCTCGCCGGCAGGCGGCGCCTAGTCTGATATCGACCACAAGGAGTCCCCGTCATGAGTGAACACGATGCCACCCGCCGCCGCTTTCTGATGCAGGCCGCCGTTGCCGCCAGTACCTTCCCGCTACTGGCAACCATGGCGACCAGACCAGCGCAGGCGGCACTGCCACCACTGCCGCTGAGCAACGCCCAGGCCAAGGCGCTGAACTACGCCGAAGACGCAACGACGGTGAAGAACCCGATGTTCAAGGCCGGCAGCGATTGCGCCAACTGCCAGTTCTTCACCGCGGATACCGGCGCTTGCGCCATCTTCCCGGGCTTCGCGGTCAACCCCAAGGGCTGGTGCTCCGGCTGGGCCCTGAAGAAGCCCTGAGGCTGGCCCCGGCTGCGGCTTTCCATGAGCCCATATCGCAGGTTGTTGATTCGGCGTCAGCGTGGGCGCAACGCCGGCTTTTTTCACCGGTAGCAGCGCCCTTGCGGCGCGACCACTGCTGCGGACGAGCGGCTGGCCGGTCGCGACGCGAGGTCGCTCCTACCGGCAGCTTGTAGTTCATGGCTCTTGGGCAGTGTCGGGCCGATAAGGGTGGCTCGCAACGAACTGCGGCGGCAACCCAGATGCCATGGCGTTGCGGCGGCTTGATCACGCCCTCGGCGCGGCACAGCCGGTTGAACGCACGAAGCTGAGGTCGACAAGCGCCTATGCTTGGACGCATGTACCCGATCCGAGGCGCCCATGAGCTTGACCGATGCCCGAATTGCGCTGGCCTGTCTGGACCTGACTTCGCTGGGTGAGGACGACACGCCAGCCACCGCAGCTGCGCTGGCCAAGCGTGCACACACGCCCTATGGCACGCCAGCGGCGATCTGTGTCTATCCCGAACTGATCCTGGCCACGCGCATGAGCCTGATGCGCGAGGGCATCCCGCAGGTACGGGTGGCGACCGTGGTCAATTTCCCTGACGGCTCAGCCGATGCCGAGCGCGCCGACAACGAAACCCGGCGGGCGCTGGCGGCAGGTGCCGACGAGATTGATCTGGTGTTTCCCTGGCGGGCCTTCCAGGCCGGCGAGCGCGAGGCTTCGCAGGCTTTGGTGGCGCGCGTGAAAGCCCGTTGCAGCAAGGCCGAGCTCAAGGTGATTCTGGAAAGCTCGGCTTTTGACGACCTCGAACAACTGCGCGCAGCCGCTGATTGCGCCATCGCCGGCGGCGCCGATTTTCTGAAGACTTCGACCGGCAAGGCCGGTGCCGCCGCCAGTCTGGTGGCCGCGCGCTGTCTGGGCGAAGCCATCCGCGCCGCGCCACGCCCGGTCGGTTTGAAGATCTCCGGTGGCGTGCGCACCCTGGCCGATGCCAGCCGCTATCTGGCCATTGCTTCCGAGATCTACGGCCGCGAGCGCGTGGTCCCGGCGCGGTTCCGCATCGGCGCCAGTGCGCTGCTGGACGAATTGCTGCCAGCGCTGGCGCTGGAGCCAGCCGACGAGGGTTGAGGCGCTGAACGGACGTAGGCCGAGGGTGCCGCGCAGCGGCTCCTCAGCCTGCGTTGGCTCCTCTCCGTGAAACCATGTTGTAAGTTGTTGAAGCGTCATTGCGAGGAGCACAGCGACGAAGCAATCCAGACCGTCGTTGCAGGACCCTGGATTGCCAGACGGACGTAGACCGAGGCTGCCGTGGAGGGCGCCGCGCTGAGGGACCGCTTTGCCATGACCCGCGATCAAGAGCGGCCGCGCAGGCGCGCGTCCCTCCTCAAGACTGCGCTGGACCAGGCTTCCACCCTACAACAACCTCTGAGTGATGGCCTTGAGCACGGCGTGGGTGCGATCGCGGCAGTCCAGTTTCACCAGAATGTCGGACATGTAGTTCTTGACCGTGCCCTCGGACAGATGCAGCGAGCGGCCGATTTCCTTGTTGGAATAGCCGCCGGCCACCAGCCTGAGGATGCTGGCTTCACGCTCGGTGAGATGCAGTCTGGGGCCGATGTGGGCTTCGGGACGCCGCAGCGCCCGCACCGGGCCCAGGCTCACTGGTTGCAGCAGGGTATCGCCGCCGGCGACCTTGACGATGGCCTCGGCCAGATCCTCGGGCGAGGCGTCCTTCAGCAGGAAGCCTTGGGCACCGGCTTCCACGGCGGCCAGCATCAGCTCGCTGTCGTCGAAAGTGGTCAGCAGGATCACCGGCGTGGCGTTGCCGGCCTCGCGCAGTCGTTCGATCAGCTCGATGCCACCGACACCGGGCATGCGGATATCGCTGACGATGACGTCTACCGGCCGCTGCGGCAGCGCGCTCAGCAGCTGCTCGCCATCGCTGGCTTCGAGTGCGATCTCGATGCCGGCCAGGCCATTCAGCAGCGCCGACAGCCCTTTCAGCACCAGGGCCTGATCGTCGACCAGGGCGATGCGGATGTTGCTCGCCGGCAGCGACTCAGCCATGGGCAGGCAGCTCCGCGGTCAGCAATGCACCACCGCCGCTGAGCGCGGTCAGCGAGAGTTCGCCGCCGGCCTCGGCCAGACGCTCGCGCATGCCGCGCAGACCGTTGCCGAAGCGGATGTTCTTGAGCATGGCACCGTCATTGCGTATCGCCAGCTCGATCCGCTCGCCCGTGCGCCGGCAACGCACCTGGATTTCATTGGCGCGCCCATGCCGCAGCGCATTGGTGATGCCTTCCTGGGCGCAGCGCAGCAGGATTTCGGCGCTGTCGAGATCAGCCACCCGCAGCGATGGGTCAATGTCCAGCTGGAAGCGGGTGCCGGGAATCTGGCGGGTCAGGGTGGTGATCGCGGCGGGCAGATCGATGCCGTCGTGCTTGCGCAGTTCGCTGACGACGGCGCGGATATCGGCCAGCAATTCGTCGGCCAGGGTTGCGGAGACCTTGACCTCTTCACGATCGGCGAGCGCCGGATCGCGCTGCAGCAGTCGGAGGTTGAGTTTCAAGGCGGTGAGCTTGTGGCCGGCAACATCGTGCAACTCTCGAGACAGTCGCAGGCGTTCGCCGCTGCGGGCGCTGTCTTCCAGCAACTGCTGGGTCACCAGCAACTGGGCGTGGGTCTGTGCCAGCTGCTCGCGCGCTGTTTCGGCATTCATGGCGTAGTGCACGGTCAGCGCGGCAAAGGTCTGGAAACCCATCATCGGCACCAGCGACAGCAGGGCGCTCGTCCAGGAGATGCCCTGTATCCAGATCGCCAGCAGCAGCAGATTGCACAACAACATGATCAAGATGGCCTGAGTGCGCGGCCACAGCGCAACCACCTGCCCGGCGACGATGATCAACAGGATGGCCGGCCCGCCATGGCGCAGGTACCAGCTGGCCAGCAGCACCAGAGCCGCCTGCATCAACACCAGAATGCGCTCACGGCGGAGCTGCCCGGCTCGCGCCAGCAGACTGCAGACCACATAGACCACCAGCACGCCGGTCAGGGCGCCCAGACCCGCCCATTGGCGCGGATCTGCATCGGCCAGGCGGTTCCAGCGAATGGATTGCAGCATCACCGCGAACCAGGTGATGTAGGCCGCGAGATTCAGCGGCGACAGCCAGGAGCCATGCCAGGGCGAATCGGAATGGATCGGATCTTCGCTACTCATGGACCCAGTTTAGCCCGATGCGCCCCGGCGCCGGCGCTGACTTGAGCAAGTGGTGACTTTCCTCACCCCTCGCGGGTGACGGCTTGCACCTGCCGACAAGGGGCGCCAAAGCCGATGCTGGACTCATCACCCAACCGCGAGTTCGCCATGAAATCCAGTCTCTCCGCCCTTGGTCTTCTGCTCTCGATTGCCGCCACCGGTGGCGCCGATGCCGCATCGTTGACCGTCGATATCGGCAATCGCCTGAAACCCGGCGAGACGCTGATGGTCGCCGTCTACGATGACGCCAACAGCTGGCTGAAGAAGCCGCTGCGGGCGATCAGAGAGGCCGCGCCGGCGGCGGTCGGTGCTTCCGGCCGCCATCAGTTGACCCTCGAAGGCTTGCCGCCGGGTCGCTACGCGCTGTCGGTCTACGTAGACCGCAACGGCAATGGCAAGCTCGATCGCGGCATGTTCGGGATTCCCAGTGAACCCTACGGTTTCAGTCAGGGCGGCGGCAGCATGGGCCCGCCGGACTTCAGTGACGCCGCGGTCGAGCTGACGGAAGCAGACGCCACCATTCCCATCAAACTGCGCTGAGCAGGAGCAAACTGCCATGGACACCTATCACTATCTGGTGCTTGCGCACATCGCTGCCGGCAGCATCGCGCTGCTGACCTTCTGGATCGCCGCCATCGCCCGCAAGGGCAGCCCGCTGCACAAACGCGTCGGCAAGTACTACCTGCTGGCGATGATCGGCATTGTGGCCACTGCCTTGCCGATGGCCCTAGTGTTTGTGGCCCGCGGCCGCTTGGGCGTCGGGGTGTTTCTGGGCTATCTGGTGGTCATCACCGCCTCGGGCATGTGGTTGTCCTGGCGCTCGATCCAGCTCAAGCGTGATCGTCCGGGCTATTTCAATCCACGCTTCCGCCAGGTGGCCTGGTTGAATCTGCTTGCGGGTCTGGCGGTCTTTGGCGTGGGTCTGCAACTGGGCAGCGCCTTGCTGATGGGTTTCTGCTGGGTCGGCGTGATCATCGGCATCGGCATGTTGCGGCGCGCGGGCAATCCGCCAGCCATGGCCAACTGGTGGTTGCGCGAACACTATGGATCCATGCTGGGCAACGGCGTCGCGACCCATATCGCCTTCCTCGGCATCGGCCTGAACGGATTTCTGGCCAGCTTCGGCATTCCTTCGCTGATGCTGCTGCCGTGGTTCGCACCCCTGCTGGTGGCGGGCGTAGCCGCGGTCTATCTGGATCGGCGCTATGGCGGGCAGAAAACGGCCCGACGACCGAGCACCCCGCTTCCTGTGGGAGCGGGCTCTGCCCGCGAACTGTCGCCCTGAGGTACAGAGCGCCGGCGGACGCCTTGTGGAGGGCGCCGCGCTGCGGCGCCGCTTTGCCCGGCCTGGAGATCAAGAGCGGCCGCGCAGGCGCGCGGCCCTCCTCAGAGCCGCTGCGCTATCAACACCTGTCGCAAGTTTTTGATGCGTCATTGCGAGGAGTGCAGCGACGAAGCAATCCAGGGTATGGGCGCACGCCCCTGGATTGCTTCCCCCGGAACAAGTCCGGGGTCGCAATGACGCCGGGCTCTGGTGGGTCCGGACTTGTCCGGACGCTTCAGGAGCGCCTGAGCAGGAGCGTCCAGACAAGTCTGGACCTACAGCGCCCGTAGCCTTCCTGTGCCCCGTACCCCGTGCCCCGCTCAAGCTCCCGTATACTCGCCGGCCTCCTTTCTCCCGCTGACGCCTGCGTATGTCTGCCCCGACCTTTCAGGACATCATCACCCGACTGAACGCCTACTGGGCCAATCAGGGCTGCGTGCTGATCCAGCCGCTGGACACCGAAGTTGGCGCCGGCACCTTTCATCCGGCGACCTTTCTGCGCAGCCTGGGCCCGGAGCCGTGGAATGCGGCCTATGTGCAGCCTTCGCGCCGCCCGACCGACGGTCGCTATGGCGAGAATCCCAATCGCTTGCAGCACTACTACCAGTATCAGGTGATTCTGAAGCCCTCGCCGAAGAACATTCTCGAACTCTATTTCGGTTCGCTGGTGGCGCTGGGTATCGATCCGCTGGTGCACGATCTGCGCCTGGTCGAGGACAACTGGGAATCGCCGACGCTGGGCGCCTGGGGTCTGGGTTGGGAAGTGTGGCTCAACGGCATGGAAGTCACCCAGTTCACCTATTTCCAGCAGGCCGGCGGCATCGAGTGCAAGCCGGTCTCGGGTGAGATCACCTACGGTCTGGAACGCCTGGCGATGTATCTGCAGAACGTCGAGAATGTCTACGATCTGGTCTGGACCACGGGTCCGCAGGGCGTGGTCAGCTATGGCGATGTGTTCCTGCAGAACGAGATCGAGCAGAGCGCCTACAACTTCGAAGCCGCCAATGTGGCCGAGCTCTTTCACGCCTTCGATGCCCACGAAGCCGAGGCCAAGGCGCTGGTCGAACGCGGTCTGCCGCTGCCGGCCTACGATCAGGTCTGCAAGGCCAGTCACAGCTTCAATCTGCTCGACGCCCGTCGCGCCATCAGCGTGACCGAGCGGCAGCGCTACATCCTGCGTGTGCGCACCATCGCCAAGGCGGTGGCCGAGGCCTATTACGCCCAGCGCGAGAAGCTCGGCTTTCCGGGCGTGAAGAAGGCGGCCTGAGATACCGGTGAGTCTGGACGCTGCGTCAGTCCGGACCCACCCGGGATCGCGGAAGCAGGCCGCTCAAGAGCGCTGACCTTGATGCTCCAAGATGCAGCCCTTATTATGGCTAACCCTTATTGAGGGCCATGCAATGACGAATGTGACCTTTTCGGTGGATGACGAACTGCTGCGCAAGGCACGCAAGGTCGCCGTTGATCGTGACACCACGGTGACCCAGATGTTGCGCGGGTTCCTGGAGCAGCTGGTGGCCTCCGATGAGTCCATCGCCAGGCAGCGCGCTGAGGAATTCCGCCGCGTGACCCGGAAGCTGGCGCGCAATGCAGGCGGCGTGAAGTTCAATCGCGAGGAACTCTATGACCGCGATGTGCTTCGTCGATACTAATGTGCTGGTCTACGCCAACGACTGGCAGCTGCCGCACAAGCAGGCGCTGGCCTTCGATGCCATCGCTGAATTGCTTGAGCAGGAGCGTCTGGTGCTGTCGGTGCAGGTGCTGAATGAATTTGCCGCGACCTTGCTGAAGCCCCGTTTCGGATACGCGCTGGATGAAGTCCGCGAAGCCTTGGGGGTGTACCTGCGCAGTCCGCTGATTCCCATGGATGAAGCCTTGACGCTGCGCGCGCTGGACGCGCGCGAGCGCTACCAGATCTCGCTCTGGGACGGATTGATCGTCGCCGCCGCCGAGCGCGGTCGCTGCGCCGAGATTCTTACCGAAGATCTGAACCACGGGCAGGAGTACTTCGGAGTACGCGCCCGCAACCCTTTCCTTTCTGCTGTTTCGGAACTCTGATGACCACCACCGCTGATCTGCTCGTTGAACTGCTCTGCGAAGAGCTTCCGGCCAAGGCCGTCGCCGATCTGGCTCAGGGCCTGCGCACGGGCTTGTGCGAGCGCCTGGGCAAGGCCGGCATCGAGCATCCGGCGGATCAGGCGCAGGCGCTGTGGACGCCGCGGCGGATTGCCGTGCTGATTCCGGGTGTCGCCCTGGCCCAGCCCGAGCAGACCTCCGAGCGTCGCGGTCCAGCGCTGGCAGCCGCCAGCGCGCCCGATGGCAGCCCGAGCAAGGCGCTGATCGGCTTTGCCGCCTCCTGCGGGGTGCCGGTCGAGGCGCTGGAGAAGCTGGAGACGGACAAGGGTGCCTGGTTTGTCCATCGCAGCACCAGGCCCGGCGCACTCACCGCCGACGTGCTGCCGGCCATGGTGGCCGAGGCCATCGAGGCCCTGCCGCTGGGCAAGCCGATGCGCTGGGGCAGCAATGACTTCGCCTTCCTGCGCCCGGTGCATGGATTGATCGTGCTGCTCGGCGAGATGGTGCTGAACGCGCAGGTCTATGGCGTTGGCAGCGGTCGCCGTACCCGCGGCCATCGTTTTCACCATGCCGACGAGGTGTCGATTGCCCGTCCGGCCGACTACGCGACCACACTCGCTGCCGCCCATGTCCAGGTCGATCCGCAAGCCCGGCGCGAACGCGTGCGCGCGCAGGTCAGCGCTGCGGCGCAGTCCCTGGGCGGGCAAGCGCGCCTGCCCGAGGATCTGATCGACGAGGTCAGCAATCTGACCGAATGGCCCTGCGCCATCGCCTGTTCGATCCCGGCCGAGTACATGCGCCTACCCGAAGCGGTGATCGTGACCACCATCGAAACCCACCAGCGCTTCTTCCCGGTGCTCGACGGTGCCGGCAAGCTGATGCCCAGTTTTGTCGGAGTCGCCAATATCGACAGCAAGGATCCGAACGAGATCCGCAAGGGCTACGAGCGCGTGGTGCGCCCGCGCCTGGCCGATGCGGCCTTCTTCTTCGATCAGGATCTGAAACAGCCGCTGGCCGAGCACGTCGAAGCGCTGAAGACCGTGACCTACCAGCAGAAGCTGGGCAGTCTGCACGACAAGACCGAGCGCGTGATCGCCCTGGCGCGCGCCGTGGCCCCGGCCGTGGGCGTGGATCCGGGTCTGGCCGAGGCGGCGGCGCGGCTGTCCAAGGCCGATCTGCAGACGCGCATGGTCGGCGAGTTCCCGGAACTGCAGGGTCTGATGGGTCGCCACTACGCGCTGGCCCAGGGTCAGCCCGAGGCCGTGGCAGTGGCGCTGGACGAGATCTACGCGCCGCGCCAGTCCGGCGTGCCGATCGCCGCCAGCCCGCTGGGCCGGGTGCTGGCGATTGCCGAGCGGCTGGATACCCTGGCAGGCATCTTTGCCGTTGGCCTCAAGCCCACCGGCAACAAGGATCCCTTCGCGCTGCGCCGCGCAGCGCTGGGACTGGCGCGCACGCTGATCGAGGGCGATATCCGCCTGGATCTGCCGCAGATTCTGGAGAAGGCGGTGCTCGGCATTCCGGCGCAGAGTCTCAAGGACTATCTGGCCAAGGTCGCCAACAATGTCTTCGACGACGACACGCTGCTCGGCAAGCTGGCTGATCAGCTGACGGCACCGGCGGTCAACGAACTCTACGAGTTCATCCTCGAACGCACCCGCGCCTATTACAGCGAGGCGGGCATCACTGGCGATGTGTTCGAAGCCGTGGCGGCGCGACGCCCGCATGACCTGGTCGATTTCGATCAGCGCCTGAAGGCGGTGCTGGCCTTCAAGCAGCTGCCGGCCTGCCAGAGCCTGGCCGCCGCCAACAAGCGCATTCGCAACATTCTGCGCAAGGCCGGCGAGAGCGGTATCGATATCGCGGCGCTGGGTGGCGTGGACGAGAACAGGCTGCATCATGATGCCGAGCGGGCGCTGTACAGCGCGATCCGCTCAGCCGAGAGCGACACCGGCGCGCGCTTCGAGGCCGGCGAGTATGTCGAAGGCCTGAGCCGACTGGCCGATCTGCAGGCGCCGGTCGATGGCTTCTTCGACGGGGTAATGGTGATGGCTGACGAGGTCGTCGTGCGCAACAACCGACTGGCCTTGCTGGAGCGATTGAGCACCCTTTTCCTGAAGACCGCGGATATCTCGCTGCTGGCCGGATGATGGTCGGGCCGTGTTCGGCCCTCTCCCGGTTCGGAACCAGGGCTTCGCCAAGCTTAATGGACCTGTGTCGCCGAAGCACGTGACATTCGTTTACCGGTTTCGGTGATCGATGCTGAGACAAGTTACGCGATAGCTACTCCATGGAAGAGATTTTCACGGGGGTAGTCATGAGTACATCAGCAGAACAGATACTGGACATTGCCGCCGCCCATCTGGGCGAGCCTTACCGCCTCGGTGCCCGCGCGCCGATGCTGGACCCGGCCTGGAAGGGCCCCTGGGATTGTGCCGAGTTCGTGTCCTGGTGCGTGTATCGCGCCAGCGGCATGCTCTATGGCGTCAAGCCCGACAATCCGATGCTGGCTGACGCCTACACCGGCTATTGGGCGGCGCAAGCGCAGCGCGATCAGGCTACCGTCGCCGTGGCCGAGGCCATGACCATTCCCGGCGCCGTGCTGCTACGCGCGCCGCAGGCCGGGAAAATCGGACATATCGTGTTCTCCGACGGTACCGGCGGCACCATCGAGGCTCACAGCACCGGCCGCGGCGTGATTCGCCATACGGCCGCCGGCCGGCGCTGGGATTGCGGCGTGCTGGTCCCGGGTATCGAGTATTTCCGCACCGAGCTGACCCCGGCCTATCGGCCGCCGGAGCCGGTGATCACGGTCACCCGGCCGCTGACCCGCGGCCCCACGGTCAAGCGCGTGCAGCAGGCGTTGACCGATCGGCAATTCCCGGTGGGTCCGATCGACAGCATCTACGGCCCGCAGACCGAGCACGCCGTCAGCCTGTTCCAGGCTGCCCACGGGCTGGTCGCCGATGGCGAGGTCGGAGCGCTGACGCTGGAAGCGCTGGGTCTGGTGGATTAGCGCGGCGAGCCGCGCCAAGGCTGGGCGCGACGGCTTTGAGGAGGGCCGCGCGCCTGCGCGGCCGCTCTTGATCTCGTGTTGGCCAAAGCGGCGCCGCGGCCGCCGGCGCCCTCCAAGGCGCGTAGCCCGGTGTGGCTCTGCATGAACCGATATCGTCAGCTGTTGATGCGTCATTGCGAGGAGCGCAGCGACGAAGCAATCCAGGGTATCGCCGCGCGTCCCTGGATTGCTTCCCCCGGATCAAGTCCGGGGTCGCAATGACGACGGCGGGTTCATGGCCAGTGTGCAGTGTCGGGCCGACACAGATGGCCCGCAATGACGATCTCTTCGGGACATCTCGAAGATCCAAACGCTCTGCTTCGCGTTCTCTCTGCTTTTCCTCTGCGTTCTCTGCGTCCAGCTTCTGGCCGCGACCTGCCTCAGGACAGGATCGTCACGTCGCCGGTCGCGCTGCGAGGGCGCTCAAGGCTGCCCGCTCAGCCCGCCGCCGCGGCCATCTGCCTGAGCTTCTCGCGCACACGTGGTGCCAGGCGCTCGTAGTGGGCGCCGAGCAGCAGGCGCAGCTCGTTCTCCTCGACGAGGCCAATGGACTGCCGGAACTGGCACTTGGCCTCGGTAATGCGCTGCTGCATGGCCATGATCTTGTCTTCGGTATCGACCCGCATCGCGGTGGCATGCGGGTGCTCCCGGCGATAGCGCTCGATCCGCTCGCGATGGCGTGAATGCAGCATCGCTGGTGTGAGCTCGGCCGCCAGCGCGCTGAGGTCGACCTTGCCGCGATATCCGAAAGGGCTGCCGCTGCCGGCATTGTTGGTGATCAGAAAGCCGCCATCGTCGAAGGCCGTTTCCAGTTCGACCACCGCCGGGCGCTGCCACTGGCCGCGGAGCTTGAGCCAGGCCCAGGCCAGCCAGCCCGGCCATTTGGGCTCGATGCTGTAGCTGGCGGCGCAGGTGACGCCATCGGCGGCGGCGTAGATGCGCACCAGCGTCGGGCCGGCGAGCTGCTCGGCCAGATGTTCGGGTTCGTAGTCACCAATCACCCGGAAGCCCTGTGCTCCGAGGATCCGGGTCACCCGTTCGGCGTGTTCGCGCATGAAGCGCGGATAGCGTTCGATGGAGGTGGTGACGTAGCAGGGCTCGGCCTCGTGGGCCAGGGCGTGAATCTTGTAGGCCACGTCGATGGCAAGCACATCGTCCGGGTCTTCGGAGACAAACTGGGTCATCGACTGATCCAGGCTCAGACCGCCACGCACGCCGGCGGCGGCGCTGCGGATCATCGACGCCGCCATGTCGTGGCCCAGCGTCGCCTTTTCCCGGGCGCTGACCTGAAGCAGGCCCTGCTCCAGCAATCTGGCCATCTGTTCGCGTTCGCCGCGACCGCCGTCCAGCGAGCAGGCGCGCATGTCGACAATCGTGGCGCGTTCCGGATCATCGGTGGGAGTCACCGCCAGGACCGCGTCAAAGGCGGCCAGGGCGGCGTCGTAGGCACCGAGGTAATGCAGCACATTGGCCAGTTGCAGGCGCACCTGCGGGTTGTTCTTCAGTGCCAGCGCCTGTTCCAGATCGACCCGGGTCTGCTCCAGGCCCTGACGCGACCAGCGCTGCCCGGAGACTGTCCGGATGACATCAGGTCCATCCGCCACCTCGTCGCCAAAACCGAGCATGGCGCCCAGCCGATGCATGCGGGCGCGTTCGACGTAGGCCTCGGACAGGCGCGGATCCAGCGCCAGCGCGCGATCCAGCGCCGTCGCCGCGGCTTCGCGCTGCTCGGCGCCATCCAGCAGGCGTGCCAGCATCAATTGGGCACGCGCCAGTTTCGGATCGAGCTCGATCGCCCTGCGCACATCGGATTCCGGATCGCTGGCGCTCTCGCCCTCCATTGCCAGCTCGGCGCGCAGCAACCAGGCCTGGGCGTAGTCGGGCTTCAGCGCCAGCACCCGTTCGATCTCGAGCAGGGTTTCGGCCGGGCGTCCGAGCGCACGCAGCGTGCGCGCACGATGCCAGTGCAGCGGCGCCTGCTCGGGATATTCCTCGATCAGCGCGTCGATCAGATCCAGCGCACGATCGATATCGCCGCTGCGCAATTCCAGCGCAAACCGCTCCAGTCGTTCGCGCGCAGTTATCTGCGCCATGTGTCGCTCCCCTGCGATTACCAACCAAGAATAGCCGCTTGTGTCGCGCAGCGATCGCCGCGCGGACGTAGTGATTGCCTGAACGCTGCAAAATTCCGGACGCTTTGCCCTCGCAGGCTCGGGCCCTCAGCGCTTACGCTCCCAACTTGCCGTTGACCGAGGAAGCCCGCATGTTCGAATTGTCCGCCCGCGCCAAGGAAATACGCGAACGTCTGCTGGGCTTCATGCATGAGGTGGTGGAAGCGGGCGAGCGTGATTATCTGGCTGCCATCGCCCAGCCCGGACAGCGCTGGGAGATTCCGCCAGTCATGGAGGAGATGAAACGCAAGGCCAAGGCCGCCGGACTGTGGAATCTGTTCTTGCCCGACAGCCGCCACGGCGCCGGCCTGAGCAATCTCGATTACGCGCGCATGGCCGAGATCATGGGCCGTTCGCTGATCGCCCCGGAGGTCTTCAACTGCTCGGCGCCCGATACCGGCAACATGGAAGTGCTGCACCTGTACGGCAACGAATTCCAGAAGCGGCAATGGCTGGAGCCGCTGCTGGCAGGCGACATCCGCTCTGGCTTCGCCATGACCGAGCCCGATGTCGCGTCCTCGGACGCCAGCAACATCCACTGCCGCATCCTCCGCGACGGCGATCATTACCGCATCAGCGGACGCAAGTGGTGGATCTCCGGCGCCATGGACCCGCGCTGCAGGTTCTTCATCGTCATGGGCCAGACCGACCCGGAAGCCAAGCCACATGCACGCCATTCGATGGTGATCGTGCAGCGCGATGCCCCCGGCGTGCGCATCCTGCGGCCACTGCAGGTGTTCGGCTTCGACGATGCCCCCAATGGTCACGCCGAAGTCGCCTTCGAGGACGCCCGGGTGCCGCTGGGCAATCTGATCTACGGCGAGGGCAAGGGCTTGGAGATTGCCCAGAGCCGCCTCGGCCCCGGCCGCGTCCACCATTGCATGCGCCTGATTGGCCTGGCCGAACGCGCCATCGAGGCCATGGTCGAGCGCGCCAAGTCGCGCATCGTCTTCGGCCAGCCCATCGCCCGCCACGGCATGGCCCAGGAGGCCATCGCGCTCAGTCGCTGCGAGATCGAGCAGGCCCGGCTGCTGACGCTGTCCACCGCCCAGGCCCTGGACAAGCAGGGCACCCGCGGCGCCCGCGATCGGGTGTCCATGATCAAGATCGTGGTACCGCGCATGGCCTGTCAGGTCATCGACCGGGCCATTCAGATCCACGGCGGCGCCGGTCTGTGCGAAGACAGCTTCCTCAGCCACGCCTACGCCGGCGCCCGTTCACTGCGCATCGCCGACGGCCCCGATGAAGTGCACATCATGACCCTGGCGAAGATGGAGTGCAGCAAGGAGGGCTGAGGGCTGGTTGTTGGTTGTTGGTTGTTGGTTGTTGGTTGTTGGTTGTTGGTTGTTGGTTGTCGGTTGGTGGTTGGTGGTTGGTGGTTGTCGGTTGTTGGGTGGTGGGTGGTGGTTGGCTTCCTGTGGGAGCGGCTTCAGCCGCGATCGCTTGTAGCCAGTCGCTGCTGTGGGAGTGGCTCAAGCCGCGGAGGCTTCTGGCGGGGATGGAGAAGCGTCCAGACAAGTCTGGACCTACACCAGCAAGAGCCACAGCCACAGCCACAACCGTCGCGGCTGAAGCTCCCACGGTTGTAGGTCACGTTGGCCGCGCAGCGGGCTACGTGACAGTCCGCCCCGACAACAGCCGTCGCGGCTGAAGCCGCTCCCACAGCTGCCTACTGACACACACTCTGGGTCGGCCCGGCATAGAGCAGGCGTTCGATGCTCTTCTGCTGGCTTACACCGTCCAGGGTGTAATTGAAGGTGGCGTGCTCGCCGTCGACAAACCGCAGCGTGGCGCTGCCAACCTCGGGCACCGGGAAGCTGGTGGCGGCGCTGCCGTTGATCTGCAGGAAGGGCGTTCCGGCGTTGGGGCGATTGAGGGCACCGGCAAAACTGCCGTCGGCCTGTTTCTGCAGCACCGCGGTCAGCCACATTGGCTGGCGGTCGGCGGCGTAGGTGTACCAGGCCACGAAGATCAGATTGCCGGCCTCGGTCAGGTGCATGCCCCAGCCCGATTCGCTGGCGTTCCACCACAGATCGGTACGATTGCCGGCATCGGCGCGGCTGCCTTGTACAAACTGGCACGCGGGAATCGGACCCGGCGCCACCCGCCCGACCGTCTTGCTCTGGCTGACCCCGTCCACGGTGTAGTCGAAACGCAGACGGTCGTCAGCCTGTGGTGTGAAGCGGGCTGTGCCCACCAGCGTGCCCGGATCATTCGCCGGTACTCCGCTGATCTGTGCGAAGGGTGTGCCGGTAAAGCGATAGACCTCGCCGGTATAGCTGCCGTCGCTCTGCAGGGCCGCCCCGGAGATCAGCATCCACGCCGGGCGACCATTGCCATCGTAGGTGTACCAGGCCGGCGCCAGCACCGTGCCCTGGTGGGCCATGCTCAGGCCCCAGCCGTCTTCACCGGCGGCGGTCCACAGGCCGGTGAGATTGGGCTGTCCGAGCGCCCGCGGCAGCGGCCATACCCAGGCTCCCCGTGAGCGTGTGAACACCGCCAGCGTGGTGAAGCCGCGGTCGATGGCCATGTCCCAGATCATCACCCGCGGCAGCCCGCGGAACAGGCGCCAGATCGGCTGCGGCGCTTCCACGTTATCGGTGTAGTACAGGCCCCAGTCGCTGCCGGCGAAGACCTGGGTCGGAATCCACGGGTTCACCATGACCGTGTTGACCGGCACATCCGGCAGATTGCCGCTGACATCGCGCCAGCTGAAGCTGCTGCAATCGGCGTTGCAGCGCACCTGGTAGACATGTCCGGGCGTGGCCGGGGTATTGGCGCCAAAGCCGGCCACCGCGGCATAGCCGATGGTGGGCGTCTGCGGATCGGTGGCCACACCGAGGATCGGCCGGTTCGGCAACACCGTATTGCCGCCGGTGACATCACGCCAGCTGGCGAAGCCGGTGCCCAGGCCAAATCCGAACCAGACATTGCCATCCAGCGTGCCGACCATGGCCACGCGCCGACTGGGCACGGAGAAACGGATGGACTGGATCACCGAGCGGTTGTCGCTGCCGACGATGAGATTGTTCTTGGTCAGATCCGGACTGATTGGCACCCAGCGCGCGCTGGCGGTGGCGCCGCTGGCGCCGTTGGTGCTTTCCCAGACCCGGTAGGTGCCGGCAATCAGATGGTTGCAGCCCTGAAAGTTGTCACAGCCGCTGTCGACGACGTTGACATCGCCGTATTTGTACAGATCGAAGGGCATCAGGAAGCTCTTGCGATCGCCGCCCTCTTCGCCCGGCGACCACGGCCCGTTGGCGTTCTGTTCCGGGGCATTGGCACCGT
The DNA here is from genome assembly GCA_050250665.1 of Lysobacterales bacterium. Classification (GTDB taxonomy): domain Bacteria; phylum Pseudomonadota; class Gammaproteobacteria; order Xanthomonadales; family SZUA-5; genus JADKFD01. The sequence continues at coordinate 27,357 of JBFWOF010000019.1, forward strand.
TGGTGCTGGCGACGATATTGCCGCGCTGGCTGGACATGTAGACGCGCTGGCCGAACACCGGCTCGATTCGGGTGGTGATGCCATCACCGCCGTAGATGTGCTGCCAGATGCCGGGTTCAGCCTGGCCGCCGAACTGGATCAGCGCCGAGGTGCCGTTGTCCTGGGCGCCGCCGACGACCACGCGCGGATTGGCGGTATCGAAGTTGGCGATGAGGTCGCCGGAATAGAACTCGATGGTGTTGAGGCTGTTGTTGAGGTGGACAAAAGTCGGCGTCGGCAGTGAGGCATTGGCGCTGTAATAGACGCCACCATCGTTGCCGATCAGCAGCCGATCGGGATCACCCCCGACGAAGGCACGGGCGTGCTGATCGATGTGGACCACCGCTTCGTTGTTGTTGCACAGCAGATTGATGAAGCTGTTGGCGCCATCGATGGAGCGATAGGTCCACCAGGCGCTCAGCACCACATCGTCGACATTGGCCGGGGAAACGCTGATGCCGGCGTTGTACCAGTTCTGGGTGCCCGGCGGGCAGCCCTGGAAGTTTTCCGGCACCGCGCGCGGCTGCCAGCTGCTGCCGGCGTCGATGCTGCGCCACAGGCCGACGATGGCGAAACCCTGCGCGGCAATGGCCTCGGCGTAGAGCACGTTCGGGCTGCCCGGCGCTGCCGCCAGTTCGATGCGGCCGATGCTGCCAAAGCCGACGCCATTGCCGAGCCCCGCCGGCCAGCCGTTGTCGGCGCGCGAGATCAGTTCCCAGCCCACCGGACAACCGGCCGCCGGCATCGGCGCCCGGTAGATGCCGTTGGCGCCATTCATGTCCAGATCCGGCTGCACCGGCGTGGCCGTGCCGCGCGTACCCACCGCAGTGATCAGCGTGGTGTTGCCGCCGAAGTTGAGCGCCAGCAGACCGGTGATGTCCTGCCGGTGCGGATTGGCGCTGTTCGGGCCATAGGGATTGGTCAGACAGGGTCCGGTCCAGGATTCGCCGGCGTCATAGGAGAGATACAGGCCAGTCTTGGTGCCGACGATCAGCCGGCTGGACTGGTTCGGATCGACCACCACCTTGCCCACTGCCTGATATTGCGGAAAGGCCGAAAGACTGGGCGGGTAATTGGGCACGAACTGCTCGCGCCCCAGCACCCGCCAGCTGTTGCCGCCGTCGCTGCTCTTGAGGACACCAGCCGAGCCGAAGGACCAGGAGCCAAAGCGCAGATCGCCGGTGCCGGCATAGATCACATCCGGGTTGTTGGGGTCGATCTCCAGATCGCCGATGGCGATCGACTGGATTTCGGGTGAGTCGGTGACCGGCACAAAGGTGGTCGCCGCGCTGCAGCAGTTGTCGCTGCGCCAGACACCGCCACCATCGCTGGCAATGAAAGCGCGGTAGGAATTCGGATCACCGGCGATCAGCGGTTGCGCCGAGACCACGATGTCGTTGACCCGGCCCGAATTGTTGTCCAGACCGTTCTGGATGGGCTGCGGCCCCAGCGGCGTGAACGCATCCGGATTCAGCGAAGTGCCGGCTTTAAGGTGCGAGAACTGGCCAAAGGGCAGATCGGACGCCACCTTGGCATCGCTGGCGCGCGCCGCCTCCAGCCAGCGCGGATCAAAGCGCCCGGTGGGATAGCTGTAGACCGTGGCCATGAATTCGCCGATGGGCACCGCGTCCGGGTCCTTGATCGGCGCCGGCGCCGGGCTGTCATCGAGCCTGGGCGTACTCGCGCAGGCGCCCAGCAGCAAGGCCAGCAGAGGCAACAAACAACGACCGGACATGCCATCACCTTGAGAATTCGGGTAGCCCGAGTTTCGCATTGGTGGCGGTGTGGGAAAAGTGTAGTGCTGTGCAACACAGCGACCGGCGACGCGACGATCCGGTCCTGAGGCAGATCGTCGTCAGAAGCAGGACGCAGAGTACGCAAAGGAAAAGCAGAGAGAACGCGGAGAAGAGCGGTGAATTCTCGGGAGACTGGGCTGGATCAGTCACTGCCGACGGGCCGTGAGATCTTGACCGTAGGAGCGCCCTTGCGGCGCGACCGGCGACGCGATAGTCACGCCCAGCGCTGGAACGGCCCGCCGGGCGCCGCGACCCGGCCTGGTTCGTCACTGCTGTGGAGGGCGCCGCGCTGCGGCGCCGCTTTGCCTTGCCTGGAGCTCAAAAGCGGCCGCGCAGGCGCGCGGCCCTCCTCAAAGCCGCTCGGACGCATCACCGAACCGCGACCCATTGCGAATCGCCCAAACGCCGCTTCCCGCACGACTTCTGATCCTGCGAACATGCGCTGCCGTGATAAACACCGAATACCGACTCTGATGGCCGAGTCCCGAGTGCACAGCTTCCCGCCGCTGCTGGGCCAGAGGCCGCGGCTGCTGATCCTGGGCAGCATGCCCGGGGTGGCTTCGCTGGCGGCGCAGCAGTACTACGCGCACCCGCGCAATGCCTTCTGGCCCATTCTGTGCAGCTGGTGCGGCATCGCTGCCGAGTTGCCTTATCGACACCGGGTCGAGGCCTTGCTGCAGGCAGGCATTGCGGTCTGGGACGTGCTCGCGCACTGCCAGCGCCCGGGCAGTCTGGATTCGGCCATCGATCTGACAACCGCGCAGCCCAATGCCATCGCCGAACTCCTGCAGGAACAGCCGGGCATCATCCGGATCTGTTTCAACGGCGCCGCCGCCGCCGATCTCTATCGCCGCCACCGCTTGCCCGCTGCGCCGCCGCTGCAGCTGATCCGACTGCCGTCCACCAGTCCGGCCCATGCCGGCATGGCGCTGGCAGAAAAGGCCCGGGAATGGCATCAGGCGCTGGCGGGGTGAAGCGAAAGGCAGGTTGTTGGTTGTCGGTTGTCGGTTGTTGGAAAGAGCAAAAGCTGTGGTTCTTGTGGTTCCGAACCAGTCCAGGTTTACAACAGACTGCACACGCTGTTCTCCGCGGCCTCCGCGCCTCCGCGTGAGCCCGCTCTTACCGGCAACCGACAACCAGCAACCAGCAACCAGCTGCTAGTCGCCGACACCCAGGCGCTTGCGCTCCAGTCGGCGCAGGAATTCGCCCATGATCCGGCGATACAGGTCCTGGCCTAGATAGGCGTCTTCGACGCCCCAGTCGATGTTGGGGTTGTCATTGACCTCGATGATGACGATGCGGTCGCCGACCTGCTTGAGATCGACGCCGTAGAGGCCGTCACCAATGGCCTGAGTGGCGCGCAGCGCCAGCTTCACCACTTCGCTGGGTACTTCGCGCACCGGCAGGGTCTTGAAGCTGCCGGTACGGGCCTCGCCCTTGGCCGAGTGGTTGTAGATCTGCCAGTGGCCACGCGACATGAAGTACTGGCAGGCAAAGATGGCCTCTCGATTGAGCACGCCGATGCGCCAGTCGAAATCGGTGGGCATGTATTCCTGCGCCAGCACCAGCGCTGACTGCTGGAACAGCTCGTCCGAGGCACGCTTCAGGGATTCCGGATCGGTGGCCTTGACCACACCGCGCGAGAAGGAGCCATCGGGCACCTTGAGGACGATCGGGAAACCGAGCACGTCACCCAGTTCGGCAATGCGCTTGGCCTCGTCGCGGAACAGGATTTCTGTGCGCGGCGTGGGCAGCTTGCGGCTTTTCAGCAGATCCGACAGGAAGATCTTGTTGGTGCAGCGCAGGATCGAGGTGGGATCGTCGATCACCACCATGTCTTCCTTCTCGGCCTTGTTGGCAAAGCGGTAGGTGTGGTGGTCGAGCGCGGTCGTCTCGCGGATGAACAGGGCGTCGTATTCGGCCAGTCGGGCGTAATCGTCGCGCTCGATCGGATCGACCTCGATACCGAGCTCCTTGCCGGCAGCCACGAAGGCCTTCAGCGCCTTCTTGTTGGACGGCGGGAACTGCTCGGCCGGATCCTGAAGCATGGCAATGTCGTAGCGATACTTCTTCGGCGTGCGCTTGCTGCGCCAGAGCTTGGTGCTGAAGCGGTTCAGCGCCTCGGCGAAGGCGTCTTCCTGGGCGTCGCTGAGCGTGTGCATGCCTGCCGGCTTGACCGCATTGATCTGCCAGACACTGTCGCGCTCGAATTCGATCCGCAGGATCGGACAGGGGAAGGCCTCGAACACCTGCCGGGCCAGGTCCTTGAGCGGCTCCGAAGCGGTTTCGCCGAAGTACACCAGGATGCCGAAATCGGTGGTGTCGCGATCCTGTGCCAGCGAGCGCGAGAGCTTGGAATTGAGATCTTCGATATCCAGGCCATAGAGCGAGCGCCGGCGCAGATCATTGATCGCGCGCACTGAGGGAATCACCTTGTGCCCGCGGGCCTCGGCCAGCAGGGAGACGTAGTAGCCCGCGCCCAGATACTTGTAGCTGCGGCACAGATTGATCACCTGCGTGCGCTCCTCGTCGGGCCGGATCGGCTCCTTCAAGTAGTCCATCGCGGTAACCACATTGTCCGAGGGGTGATAGCTACCCCAGTCGGAGGCTTTCTCGACAACGATGACCAGGCGACTCATGTGGTCCTGAACCTGCGCACTCGCAGTAGCCGCGACGCGGCCATGCGGAGGGCTTGGGGCGACGGCAACCGGCCGTCGCGGTGGCGCCGACTGGCAGTCATCGGGGCGCGCGGCGCATAGTCTGGCACAGGATTCATGGACGGAAACAGCAAGTGAGCACACACCTGTTCAGCCGCCGGGGAGCATCTGCGCGGCGCCCGGCGGGCACCGGCAAACGCAGTCCCAAGCGCGCGCCGGGACTGCGTCTGCGGCGCGCCAGCGTCGGCGATGTGGACGCCCTGGATGCGCTGGAGCAAGCCGTGTTCAGCGGTGATCGCATGCGCCGGCGCCAGTTCCTGCATCACCTGCAGGCTCAAAGCAGCGATCTGATCGTGGCCGTGAGTGAGCAGCAACTGCTCGGCTACGCGCTGTTGCTGCGCCGTCGCGGCATCCGCAGCTGCCGCGTCTATTCGATCGCCGTATCCTCCGCCGCTCGCGGTCAGGGTTTGGGCGCCTTGCTGCTGCAGCGACTGGAGCGCATAGCCCGGGCCAATGGCCTCGGCGAGATCCGCCTGGAAGTGCGCCAGGACAACACCACCGCCCTGGCCCTGTACGAAAGCCGCGGCTACCGCCGCTTCGGCGCCCACAGCAACTACTACGAAGACGGCGCCGACGCCTGGCGCCTTTCCAAGTCCCTGCTGCCCAAGCCGCGCCGGCGCAGCAGCCGCAGCGGCCCCGGTGCCGCCTAGGAGCGCCTTCACGGCGCGACCGGCGACGCCGCGGGATGTCGCCCCGGGTCGCGACGCAAGGTCGCTCCTACAACAGACGGGGCTTCTCGTTGGAGCGCCTTCACGGCGCGACCGGCGACGCCGCGGGACGTCACCCCCTGGTCGCGACGCAAGGTCGCTATGGCGGTGCAAACGGCAGTTCGCCTTCAATGTCCGTCAAAAGCGTCCCGCCACGCCACGGCCACTGCTCCATCCTCCGCACGAGTCCCGCACGTACCGGATTGGCGAGAATGTATCGGCCCACGTCCAGGATGCACTCCTCCGTTCGCAGGGAATGATCATGGAAGGCTCTCTGCCAGATCCGCTTGCGCAGATCCGACGGGAATGCCCGGGTCGTCAGCCCTTTTAGCCGGGCGATGACGCGCCCAAGCGGCTCTCGGCCATTGAGTTCCACGAGCCCGTGCCAGTGGTCCGGCATCAACACCCAGGCCAGCGGGATGGCACCAGACCAAGATCCATCCAGCGCCAATACTTCGCCGGCCTTCGATGCATAGGCCGGTTCGGCGAACCAAGGGTACCGCTGCATCGTGCAGAAGGTCAGCAGATAGACCTGATTGGGCAGAGATACGCGGCCTTGGCGGAGGGCGCGGTGGCCTTTTGTTGGAGTCGTACGGTCCATGGCGCCAGTCTTGCTCGCGGCGGAGCGGGCGGTCTGCACAAGATCGCCGATTCGGTGGTAGGAAATTTCCGACATGCTCGGGGTTGGCGGTCGCGACGCAAGGTCGCTCCTACAGCAGACCCGGCTTTTCGCAGGATCGCCTTCACGGCGCGACCGGCGATGCCGCCAGACACCACCCCTCGGTCGCGACGCAAGGTCGCTCCTACAACAGACGGGGCTTCTCGTAGGAGCGCCTTCACGGCGCGACCGGCGATGCCGCCAGACACCACCCCTCGGTCGCGACGCAAGGTCGCTCCTACAACAGACGGGGCTTCTCGCAGGAGCGCCTTCACGGTGCGACCGGCGATGCCGCGAGACATCACCCTGGTCGCGACGCAAGGTCGCTCCTACAACAGACGGGGCTTCTCGTAGGAGCGCCTTCACGGCGCGACCGGCGACGCCGCCAGACATCACCCCCGGTCGCGACGCGAGGTCGCTCCTACAGCAGACGGGGCTTCTCGTAGGAGCGCCTTCACGGCGCGACCGGCGACGCCGCCAGACGTCACCCCTGGTCGCGACGCAAGGTCGCTCCTACAGCAGACGGGGCTTCTCGGAGGAGCGCCTTCACGGCGCGACCGGCGACGCCGCCAGACATCACCCCTGGTCGCGACGCAAGGTCGCTCCTACAGCAGGGGCAGCTTCTCGCAGGCGCGCCTTCACGGCGCGACCGGCGACGCCGCCAGACATCACCCCTGGTCGCGACGCAAGGTCGCTCCTACAGCAGGGGCAGCTTCTCGTAGGAGCGCCTTCACGGCGCGACCGGCGACGCCGCGGGACATCACCCCCGGTCACGACGCAAGGTCGCTACAAGAAGCTGATCTTCCTCTGCCCCGGGGACTCCCGCTGCACATCTGCGGGCGTAGTCTTTGCTCGCGCGAATGGGGGAGAGCGATGATGCGATTCGACAAGGCCGGCTTGCTGGTGGGTGGTTTGGGTTTTCTGGGCTTCGGCCTGCTGATGTCGGTGGCGCCGCAGGCGGCGATGGCCAGCCTTGGTCTGACGGTGCCTGATGGCGTACCGACGACCGAGATCCGGGCTTTCTACGGCGGTCTGGAACTGGCGCTGGGTGGCTTGCTGCTGGCGGCCATGGTGCAGCCGGCCTATCGTCGGGCGGGTTTGTGGCTGGGTTGCATCAGCTATGGCGCGGTCGCGGCGACGCGGGCGCTGGGCATGCTCATCGACGGCAGTGGTGGTGGCTTCCTGCTCGGCGCGCTGGCGGTGGAAGCGGCATTGGCGCTGTGGTTTGCCCTGGCGCTGCGCGTCTCTGCGCGGGCGACCGGGAACAGCGACTAACCGCTGAGCCGCACCACCACGATTGCCAGGATCAGCAGCAGCGCCAGCGCCACGGCCGCCGGCATCAACAAGCCCCAGCGCTCCTTGGGCAGGTTGTCGGGCAGGAAGCTGCCACGATGACCGGATTTGCGTTCAGGGCTCTGCGACATGGATGACCACCGTGCTTCGATGAATGGGCTGCATTATCCCGCAATCGGACGCCGGCGACGCCACAGATACCAACCCAGCCCCAGCAGCAATACCAGGGGCACGCCGATGGCGGCGATCCGCGCGCCCTGTCGCATCCAGATCTCGCGCTGCTCGCGTTCAACCTTGTCGAAATCGGGGACCGGGCACTGGCGACCGAAGTCTTCGCCCCAGGGTACGTACGCACCCTCGCGCAGATAGCGCTTGTAGATCTGCGTGGCCTGCTCGTTGTGGCGGTCGATCAACCAGTGCGTGGCCTCGCACAGCACGGCGGCAAAGGCCTGGGAACGGGGCGGCAGCACGTCGGCGGCCTTGCCGGCCAGTCCCGCGGCCGTCAGCCGGTAGTGAAAGCGCTCCAGCGGCTGCGCCCGACTGGCGGCCAGACGCTGACGCTCACCCTCGCTGGTGTAGGGTCCTTCGAGCTTGATATCGCTGCGCGTATTGAAGACCGGGTTGTAGTCCTCGTCCCAGGTGATCGGGCTGTTCAGATCGAAGTTGCCGCCCCAGACGAAATAGTCGGGATCGCCCTCGTAGCCCAGCAGTTCCATGCCATACCAGCGCGCAATTTCGGCGGCATCAAACCAGGCGCGGGCCTGACTCACCCGGGTCCAGGCCGAGCTGCGCCCCAAGGCATCCAGATAGCGCTGCGCCTGACCCCGCGTGACCGGATCGTCGAAATAGCCCAAGGCTGCCTCGCCGCGACCCTCGCGCAGCAGGCGCCGGGCCAGCAACCAGCGCAGCTGCGCAGCTGGCGACTGCGAGGAGCCGTAGCTGTAGTCCTCATCCTCGCTGGCCTCACCCGGCGTGGCTGCGGCCGGCGGCTCGGCCTGTGGCGCCACCCGGTCGACAAAGCTGCGCAGCTCGTCGACCGTGACCACGCGCTCGGCGATGTAGGCGGTATCGGGCCAGTAGGTGTCGGCCGCGGCGTACAGCAGTTCCAGCGCCTGCAGATAGTCACCCCGAGAGAGGGCCAGCGTGCCGGCCTCGGCCTGCACCCGGCAACGCGGCTTCAGCTCCTCGCTCAGGTATTCCTCACGCGACAGCGGCACCTGGCCCCAGATTTCATCGGCCGGAAATCCCTTGGCCGCCTGCGCATAAGCCTGCGCGGCCGCGTCCAGCTGACCGGCGCGCAAGGCCAGCTTGGCGCGCACCCAGGCCGCCAGCGGCGTGTCCGAACGCGGCGCCAGCGCGGCCGCCTGCTCGAAGCGACCGGCACGATAGGCGATGGCAGCCAGCCGGTCCGGGTTGGGCACCTGGGCCAGACTGGAAATGCGGTCCAGCAACGCCAGCAGGCGCGGACCGTCGGCGGGCGCGTCGAAACTCGGGTATTCCTCGTCCGGATCGGCGTCGGTCAATTCGTTGTAGCGGGTGTAGAGATAGGCCAGCAGCAATCGGGTGCCGACCTCGTCCGCCAGCAGCGCATCCACCGCCGCCGAATCGGCGATGGCGGTGCGGACCACGAACAGCAGCGAATTGTTGCCCGAGGTCGAACCATAGGCAGCCTGCTCGGCGTACAGCCGCACGGCTGCAGCCAGATGCCCGGCCTCCAGTTCGATGCGCGCCTGCTCACCCAGACTGGCCACCGCCAGACCGTCTGGATCGGCGGCACCGTTCTGCACCCAGGTCCGGGTCTGCTCAAAAGCAGCGATGGCCTGCGCCGGCTCGCCATTCAGGGCCAGCGCTCGTCCGAGCATGTAGCTGGCCCACACGCCGCGCAGCCTGCGTTGCTCGGCCGGCAGCTGCAGCACCTGCTCGAACAGGGCGCGGGCGCGCCCGACATCGCCCTGTTGCCAGGCCACGGCGCCGGCGGTGTAGGCCGACAGATCGGGCGGCAGCTCGGCACCCAGCGCCAGTGCGGCATCAGCGGAAGCACTCAGGCGCATCGCGGCCACGGCCTCGATCTGGGCGTCGCTCAGCCCGGTTTTCTCGGCGCTGAGCCTCGCTTCTTCGGGGTCTGACCAGGGGCCGGATTCGACCACCTTGAAAGCGGCCGTGCCGGGCTCAAGCAGATGCCGGGCCTCGAAGCTGAAAGTGCCTTCGGGCAGCGCGGCCATGACCAGTCCGCGATGATCGAGCAGGGTCATCGGAAAATCCGGTCCGCAGGCCTGTGCAGGACTGAGCATCTGCAACGACAGGGCCAGCGTCAGCGTGCGCAACAGCGGTGTCCGTGGCTTGGTCATGGCAGGTCCCAGGTCGGCGTCAGAGCAGAGTTGCAGCGGGTCCAGCCGACCACCGTGCCGTGGCCGGATCGCAACCAGGCATCAGCCGCCGGCTGGAACCGCAGATGGTCGCCATCATCGCCCAATCGATAGCCTCCCAGCGCATCGGCGTAGCGACAATCGCTGGGCAGATCGATGATGGGTGCGGGGCCATCCCAGGGACCCGGATTCACGACGCGCAGATCGAAACTGCCTTCGGGCGTGGCCGTGGCCTGGACCTGGTAGCGCGCGCTACCCGACTCGCCGGCGACGACGGCGGCCAGCGTCGCCGCGCTCCAGGCCCGACGGTCGCCGGGCAGCGGCAGCCGGAACCAGATCAGCCCTTGCAGTTCGGGAATGGCCTCGGCAGCGATCAGCTTGAGATAGCGCCGCAGTTCCTGCGGATCGGCACGTAGCTCGCGGCCGCTGGCGCCGCTGGAATCGACATCGGTTTCGGCATCGACGCTGCGGACCTGACCATCAGGCGTGCTGGCCACGCGCACGCCGTAGGCGGGCAGCGCGACGGCGAAGCGGCGGCCATGACCGGCGTAGGCGCGGGTCCAGGCTCGCGCAGTATCGGCGGCGAACAATGGGCGATCGGGACCTTCGACAGCGTGCACCTGGAGCACGCTGGCATCCACTGCGGCCAGCACGCGGGCAAGATCCGGACTGTCCATCCAGGTCGGCAGTACCGTGATCGACAGCTCCAGTCCGGCCGGCAGCAAAGCCCGCAGCTGTTGCAGCCAGGCCGCGTAATCGGCCAGCGCCGCGGTCGCGCAATCGTGATCGATCTCGATGCCGAGCGGCACCAGCCCAGCCGCCCTCCAGCGCTCAATGGCCGGCAGCAAATGCGCCGCCAGTTGCGCCGCCGGCAGAGGCTCGCGCGCACCTTCGATGCGCACCACCCAGCGCAGCGGCTTGGCCGAAGCCACCAGCGCCGCCGGATCCGGCTCGATGTCGATCAGCCGCTCGCCGACTACCTGCAGCAGCAACACCCGCCAGCCGGCGAAGCCGGCACCCTGATGCTCGATGGCGTCTGCCAGCTCCGGGGTCCACAGTCGCTGCCAGATGTAGGCCTCGTGCGGCAGCGGCGGCGCCGGTGCGCGAGTGCAGGCGCCGAACAGCAGCGCGAGCAGCAGCGCGCCGATGGCGCGCCGGCTGCCGGTGAAGCGGTTGCCGGTGGCCCGGTTGTTGGTTGTCGGTTGTCGGTTGTCGGTAGAAGCGGGCTCACGCGGAGGCGCGGAGAAAAGCGGGCGCAGGCTGTTGTGGGTCCGGACTTGTCCGGACGCTTCTGTCTCAACGAGACCCTCATGCCAAGAGCGTCCAGACAAGTCTGGACCTACCAGAGCCAGAGCTTCTGACTCTGCCGAAAACCGACAACCGACAACCAACAACCGGGCCAACGGCAACCGCTCTACCGGCAACCGACAACTGACAACCAAGAACCAGCCCATCAGTCCTCGCGGGTCACCTTGAGCACTTCCTCGACCGAGGTGATGCCGGCGATGCATTTGCGCCAGCCGTCTTCGAGGATGCCGGGGCTGCTGCGTCGGGCGATGCGTTCCAGTTCCTGTTCGCCGGCCTTGTCGTGGATGGCGGTGCGCAGCGCCTCGTCGATGGCCACCAGCTCATAAACGCCGGTGCGACCCTTGTAGCCGGTGGATTTCTGGAACAGATCGCGGCCCGGACGCCACAGCATCTGGCCGCGCGCCTGCGGATGGCCGAGCGCGGCCAGTTCGGCCGGCGTGGCCGGATATTCCTCGCGCACGACGGGATCGAGTGTGCGCACCAGGCGTTGAGCGAGCACGCCGATCAGACTGGAGGACAGCAGAAAGGGCTCGATGCCCATGTCGCGCAATCGCGTGACCGCACCGACCGCAGTGTTGGTATGTAAGGTGGACAGCACCAGATGGCCGGTGAGCGAGGACTGCACCGCGATTTCGGCGGTTTCCAGATCGCGGATTTCGCCGACCATGACCACATCCGGATCCTGACGCAGGATCGCCCGCAGGCCGCGGGCGAAGGTCATGTCGACCTTGGTGTTGACCTGCATCTGGCCGATGCCGTCGATGTAGTACTCGATCGGATCCTCGACCGTCATGATGTTGCGGCTCTTGTCGTTGAGCTGCATCAGCGCGGCGTAGAGCGTGGTGGTCTTGCCCGAGCCGGTGGGGCCGGTGACCAGCAGAATGCCGTGCGGGCGGTGGATCAGCTCATCCAGGCGGCCGCGGGTGGCTTCGTCCATGCCGAGTTCGGTGAGATTGAGGCGGCCGGCCTGCTTGTCGAGCAGACGCAGCACCACACGCTCGCCGAAACTGGCGGGAATGGTCGATACGCGCACGTCCACCGGTCTGCCGGCAATGCGCAGGCCGATACGACCGTCCTGTGGCAATCGCTTCTCGGCGATGTCGAGCTTGGCCATGACCTTGATGCGACTGACCACTGGCGAGGCGATCGATTTCTGCGGACTCAGCACCTCGCGCAGCACGCCATCGACGCGGAAACGCACGACCAGGCGGTTCTCGTAGGGCTCGATATGGATATCCGAGGCGTTCTCGCGCACCGCTTCGGCCAGCAACGCATTGATCAGACGGATGATCGGCGCGTCGTCCTCGCTCTCCATCAGATCGGTGGGCTCGGGCAACTCGTCGGCGAGCTGCTTCAGATCGAGGCGCTGGTCGATATCGGCCGCCATGCTGCGCGAATCCTCGCCGCCGCCCTCGTACAGCTCCTGCAGCAACGCCTCGAAGCGCTCCGGAGCCACCTTCTCCGGCGCCAGCGGCGTGCCCAGGAAGCGCCTCAGCTCCAGCATGGCTTCGGGCTTGACGTCAGGTCGGCAGGCCACCCGGGCCTTGCCGTTGGCCAGTCCCAATACGGCAACACCGTGTTTGCGCGCGAAACCAAAGGGCAGTCGGGGAAGTGCGGTCATTGCCTGCAGACGGGTGATCCAGCCGTGCATTCTCCACTATCGGGCGCGTCGACGCGAAGACCCAAGCTTGGTGTGCCGCGCTGCGATGGATGGCGGCTGACGGCGATCATGTTGCAGTCGCGGAACTGGCGTTAAGCTGGGAATGTCGCAGACGGAAGGGAGAAGGCCATGAACAGCCCCATTCTTGTTGGTTTCGACGGCAGCGACGGTGCCGAGCGCGCGCTGGCCTTTGCCGTGGCCCAGGCCCGTAGCGGTAATTGCGCCCTGCGACTGGTGGCCGTGGTCGAATGGCAGTTCTTCGGCGTGCAGAACCCGATGGAACTGGCCGCCGTGGAGGAAAGCGTCGGCGCCGATATCGAACGCTATCGCAGCGAAGTGCTGGGCCCGCGCTGCAGCGCACTGCGCGACGAAGGCATCGAAGCCAGCTTCGAGGTCGCGACCGGCGCCGTGGTACCGGCGCTGGAGAAGGCCGCCGAAGCCTGCGGTGCCGGGCAGATCATCGTCGGCCGCCGCGGCCGCTCGCGCCTGAGCAAGCTGCTGCTCGGCAGCGTCTCCAGTGCCCTGGTGCAATCGGCGGCGGTACCGGTGACGGTGGTGCCCTGAAGCCAGCCAGGCAGATCTGCCCCACGGGCGATCGGGTGCGCGGAATTAGCTCACACGCAGCGCGCGGAGATCGCCAGCACGGGATTTGTCTGCGACCAGTCGCGCCGGGAATCCGTGAGGGGGACCCTGAAAAGAGCGGGACGCGAAGGACGCGAAGGAAAAACAGCAAGAAGAGCACGGAAAGGCTGATTTGCTGTCCTGAAGCTTGATCTGAGACTACCGCCGTGGCGGTTCAAGGTGGCGTTGGCGCGCACCTTTCTGCCGTTGTCGGCGAGCTGACTCGGTGCCGTCTCTGGATCGACTTTTCTTCGTGTCCTTTCTGCTCTTCCTTCGCGTCCTTCGCGTCCCGCTTCTGAATGGTTGCCAGCCAGTCGTACGCCGGGTCCTTCGCGTCGATACGATCTGATCGAGCCAGAATCCACACACGCGAGGCGCCCGGCGCCTTGCGGTCTACAGAGCCGCGGCCGCCGGCGCGATTACTCCCTGGCGCTCACCCAGGCCCACGCGCGCCGGAGCCGCGCTACGGCCGCAGGACCTACTCAGCATCTGGAAAATCAGCAGCTTGCGATTGTGGTCCATGGACTGAGAAGGGTCCTACTCCGCGTTCTCCGCGCCTCCGCGTGAAGCCGGCGGTGTCGCCGTTCCGACAGATCGGTCGCGGGCGGAGCGGGACCTGGCGTCACGTAGGCCCTGCGGGCCAACGTGACCTACTTGAAACTGCCATCGCGGACGGAGTCCGCGCCCACAGAGGCTCAGACGCTCAGCGGCTCGGCGGTGGCGGCTCGGCGGCGGGCATGCCCTTCTTGAGGAAATCCTCGTACTGGGGCAATACCGGAATCTGGTCCTTGCGGATCAGGCCGTCGCTGTCTTCGCGCGAGCGCAGCTGCTCGGAGCGGATGTAGTTGTATTTCTCGCTGCTGATCGAGGCTTCCATGATGCCGTCGCGGGCAATCGTGGGCTTGAGGAAGACCAGCAGATTGCGGCGCTCCTTGGTGGTGCTGCGGCTCTTGAACAGATTGCCGAGCAGCGGAATGTCGCCGAGGCCAGGCACCTTCTGCACCGACTCGCGCAGCTCCTCGCTGGTCAGACCACCGAGCACCAGCAGACCGCCATCGGGTACCAGCACGCGGGTGCTGAGCTTGCGGTTGTTGGTGATCAGATCGACCGCGCCGGCGGTGTTCGGCGCCAGGCTGGAGGCTTCGAGGTCAATGTCGATGATGACCGAATCGCCCTCGTTGATATGCGGGGTCACGCGCAGCTTCAGACCCACTTCCTTGCGGTCGATGGTCTGGAAGGGATTGACCACGCCGCTCTGGTTGCCGCCGCTGGAGGTGTTGGCGCCGGTGGAGGCGTACTGGCCGGTGAGGAAGGGCACTTCCTGGCCCACGCTCAGAATCGCTTCCTGATGGTCCAGCGTGATCGTCGAGGGCGTGGACAGGATATTGGTGTTGGTGTTACCGGTCAGGGCCTTGGCCAACGCGCCGATGCGCACAAACTCGTTGTCGGTGCCGGGCAAGGTGGCAGTGCCGACGATGTAGCCGATGTTGAGGCCACTGGAAGCACCCAGCAGACGCGGATCCTGACTGACGCCGAAGATGCCGCCGGTGCCGCTGCTACCCTGGAAATTGGTACCACCGATGAAACCGCGATCGGTGAAATCGTCGGTGGTGGCCTGCCACTGGATGCCCAGCTCGCGGGCGGTCTGGTCGTTGACTTCGGCGACGATGGCCTCGATCAGCACCTGCGCGCGGCGGATGTCGAGCTGGCGGATGACATTGCGCAGCTCGCGGGTCACCGCCGGCGGCGCCGTGATGATCAGCGCATTGGTGTCCTTGTGGGCGCGAATGAAACTGGTGCTTTCGCCTTCCTTGCCGGGCGTGGCCTGCTGCCCGAGCATGCTCGACAGCGAGGCCTCCAGGATCGGCACCATTTCGGCGGCATCGGCGTAGCGCAGGTACACCACCTGGGTGGAATCGCCCTCGCCCAGCGGCGTGTCCAGATTGGCCACCAGCGCCTTGAGGCGCAGGCGCCGACCCTTGTCGCCGGCAATCAGGACCGAATTGGTGCGTTCATCGGCGGCGATCTTGTTGCCGGCCGCGTCATTGGCTGGCTGCAGCAGCGTCAGCGTGCGCACGATTTCCGAGGCATTGGCGTGACTCAGCGGGACCACGTCGATCTCGCTCTCGCTGGCCTGATCCAGACGCCGGATGATGTTCTCGATGCGCGCCACATTGCCGGCACGGTCGGTGATGATCAGGCTCGATGAGCCCGGATGCGGAATCAGATTGGCACCCTGCGGCAGCAATGGCCGCAGTGCCTGGGCCATGTCGGCCGGGGTCACATGCTTGACGGTGATGACCCGGGTGACCAGCGCGTCGCTGTTGCCGGCGTCGATGCCGCCATCCTGGCCGGCCACCTGCTCGGGCACGATCTTGATGATCTTGCCGGCCTGCACCGCGGCGAAGCCGTTGACGCGCAGCACCGACAGGAACACCTCGTACAACTCGTCCTCACCCATCGGCGACTGCGAGATCACCGTGACCTTGCCGGTCACCCGCGGATCGACCACGAAGTTCTTGCCGGTGGCTTCCGAGACCAGGCCGATGAAGCTGTTGATGTCGGCGTCCTTCAGGTTCAGCACCTGGGTGCCCGGCTGCGCCGGCGCCGGTTCGCCGGCGTCGTAGGCGGGGGACTGGGCATAGATGGGGGCCGTCGCGAAGACCGCAGCAGCCGCCAGAATTCGAGTAAAACGTAAAACGTCAAACGTCAATTGGGCGGCTCCAGACATCGCGCTGCGCAGTGGTCCCGAGGATTCACGAGCGCGGCGTGGCGCGCAAGAAGTCGGAAGATTCTGAGCATCCATGGCAGTGGCTCCCTGCTCTTCTTGACGTTTTACGTTTGACGTTTGACTTCCATCATCGGGGCGATCGGCTTGTGCCCCCGGAAATCCACGACCTGCTGTCGAACTCGTGAGCTTCATTGCGGCATCCGTATCGCCGGCAGCGTCTTTTCCGCGCCGTCACGACGGACGGTCAGGGTCACGGCTCCGGCGGTTTTCAGGGAATCCAGTGCGGCATAGCCGGCCTCGATGCTGTCGAGTGGGCTGCCGTTGACGGCGGTGACGATGTCGTCGGGCTGCAATCCGGCTTCCGCCAGCTGGGCGCCGTAGGTATTCGAGCTGACCCGCACGCCGGCAAGCTTGCCGTCGATCATCACCGGCAGCACGCTGAAGGCCTTGGCGATGCTGCTGGGATCGGCGATGGCCTGCTGACGCACGGCTTCCCAGTCTATCGGTGCGGTGACCATGGCCATGGGGTTGACGCTGCCCGGGGCCGAGGGCGTGATCGCGTTCAGACCGACCAGACCATTGGCGCCCGGCGTGACCACCGAGCGTGGATCGGGCTGGCGGTTGTTGCCGGCTGCCATGCCGGTACCCGGCTGGCGCAGACGCAGCACCTCGATCCGACCGGCGGCGTTCAGGACCACGCGATCCGGGTAGATGGCCTGCACGTTGACGCCATTGCCGAACTGATCGCCGACCTTGTAGATCTTCTCGTTCTGCTGTTCGTCGGCGATGACGGCGCGTGCGAGTTGCTGATCATGGTGCGAATTGGTGCCGCGCAGCGTCAGCTTGAGCGCGGTGTCCGGGGCATCCGCATAGGCCCCGCCGGCCGGATCGACGACGCTGCCGAAGAGCCGGAACTGCGCCAGTGACAGTCGCGAATCGCCACCGGTGATGGTGCCCTTGGCCGGCAGCTCGGGCACGTACTCGGTTTCGGGCGTCAGCCATTGCCATAGCAGACTGGTCACGCTGAGCAGCATCCACAGCGCCGCCAGAGCGATCACCAGCGCCGGCAGCCAGCGGCTCGTGGTCAGTCGCGGCAGGCTGAGGACAGCGCTCATGGTTCAGGACTCGCTGCTGTTGTCTGCAGGCGGCGTTGCCGCCGGCGCCGCACTGGCGCCTTCGGCCGTGGCCGGTTTGGGGCCGCGCCTGGAACCGCCACCGGAACCGCTGCGGCTGCGCCCGCCGTCACGGCCCCTGCCGCCACTGCCACTGCGGCCGCCGTCGCGACGCGGACCACCGGGCTTGCCGGAGCCGCGCGGCCGGGTCATCTTCAGCGGCGGCACATCGGCCAGCAGCTCGTTGGTGATCGGTTCCACCGGGATGCGCTGGCCGATGAAGGCCTCGATATCCGGCAGACCGATGGCGTAGCGCTCGCAGGCAAAACTGATGGCATCGCCGCTGGCGCCGAAGCGTGCCGTGCGGCCGATGCGGTGCACATAGTCCTCGGCGTCCTGCGGCAGATCGTAGTTGAAGACGTGGCTGACATCCGGAATGTGCAGACCGCGCGCCGCGACATCGGTCGCGACCAGGATCGCCACTTCGCTGCGCTGGAAGCGCCCCAGCAGCGACTGCCGTTTGTGTTGCGGCACATCGCCGGACAGGATTGCACTGGGCAGCCCGTGTTTCTCCAGGCGCTCGTGGATCTGCTCGGCCGCAAACTTGGTGTTGACGAAGACGATCGTGCGCGGTGCGTCCATGCGCGACAGCAGACCCAGCAGTAGCGGCAGCTTCTCGTCAGTCGCCGGGAAGTACACGCGCTGGCTGACCCGCGCGGTCGTCACCGTATCGGTTTCGACCTTGAGCGTCTTCGGGCTGTTCATGTGCTCGTAGGCCAGCTCCAGCACCCGGTGCGAGAGCGTGGCCGAGAACAGCAGGCCCTGACGCTCGGCCGGCGGCGGCATCTTGCGCATCAGGTAGCGGATGTCCTTGATGAAGCCGAGATCGAACATGCGATCGGCTTCGTCGAGCACCACGACTTCGATCGAGCGCAGGCTGAACACGTGCTGCTTGAGGTAATCCATCAGCCGCCCGGGCGTGCCGATCAGCACGTCGCAGCCTTCGGCAAACTGGGCGCGCTGCTTTTCGTAGTCCACACCGCCATAGACCAGCCCCAGGCGCAGGCCGGTCTGGCCGCCGAGCTGCACGGCATCCTTGTGGATCTGGATGGCCAGTTCGCGGGTGGGTGCAAGGATCACGGCGCGCGGATCCTGAATCCGTCGTTCCGGTCGAGCTTCGACCGACAACAGCCGCTGCATCAGGGTCACCAGGAATGCGGCGGTCTTGCCGGTGCCGGTCTGGGCCTGGCCGGCAACATCGAAATTCTTCAGGGTTTCCGGGAGCGTCAGCGCCTGAATCGGCGTCAGGCGGGTAAAGCCGGCGTCGTGCAGGCCTTGGGACAGGGTCGGGTGCAAGCCCAGGCTGTCGAAATCGAGATCAGTCAGTGTGCGTTCGGTCATCTATCCATGCAGTCCATGTCGTGAAGCCGACACTGCGCGCGGATCAGCGCGTCTGCATGCCGGCATTGTCAGGCCCGTCGACAAATACCGCGACGGAGCCATGAAATCCTTTTCGATCAACACCTTGCCCCTATCCTCCTGAACTGCGTACAGTCCGCAAGTGGAACATCATGGGTTGAAAACGAACGAAGGAGTCACCACACTTCGCTCGCCCCAGCGACGTTCAACGCTGTCTCCCCCAGTGGCGGAGCCATCGCTGTAGACACTGGCCGGTGCGAGTTTATCCCAATACACCCCTGTATAGCTGGAGTAGCGCAGTGAGCGAAGCCATTTCCCAACTGGGCAGCAGTGATTTCGATGCGTCGGTGTTGCAATCCGATATGCCGGTGCTGGTGGATTTCTGGGCCGAGTGGTGCGAACCGTGCAAACGCATGGATCCCTTGCTGAAGGAACTGGCGAGCGAACTGGAGGGCAAGGTCAAGGTGGCCAAGGTCAATGTCGAGGCCTTTCCTGCCATTGCCAACCAGTTTCGTGTGCGCGGCCTGCCGACCTTCATGATGTTCAAGAACGGCCAGGTGCATTCCACCCAGATCGGTGCCATCAGCAAGAGCCAGCTGGCGCAGTTTGTGGCCAAGGCGATCTGAGGCTGGTTGCTGGCAGCTGGCAAATAGCGGTTGGCGATTGGGGCGCGTTGCCTGTGCGACGAGGCGAAGGAGTCGCTCCCTGGCCTCGGCCCGAGGCGTGTCGCTGCGGGCTGCGTGTTTCAGCAGCACTCCGCCGCCACCCGTTCGGCTGCATGAAGCGCCCCAATCGCTACCGGCCATTTGCCAGTTGCCGCTCTCAACGCTAGACCTCGCCACATTCGGCATGCTAACTTTCCGTTCATAGCGCTCGCCGAACCCGGCTTGAGTGCAGTCTGCTCCGATATCCACGGCTCTCGATCGACGCACTGCGTCCGACTCGATGGTCTGATCGCGCGATCCGCGCAAACTCCGCGTCACTCCTAACGCCCAATCTCAAGGCGCCTCTCAGCAAATCCTATGCATCTATCCGAACTGAAGCGGAAATCCGTAGAAGAACTCCTGGAAATGGCCGACGCGATGCAAATCGAAGGCGTCGCCCGGGCCCGCAAGCAGGAAGTCATCTTTGCCATCCTCAAGGCCCACGCCAAATCCGGAGAGTCCATTTCCGGCGAAGGCGTGCTGGAAATACTCCAGGACGGATTCGGCTTTCTGCGCGCCGTTGATACTTCCTATCTGGCCGGCCCCGATGATGTCTACATCAGCCCCAGCCAGATTCGCCGCTTCAATCTGCGTACCGGCGATTACATCCGCGGCAAGGTCCGACCCCCCAAGGAAGGCGAGCGCTATTTCGCCCTGCTCAAGGTGGACGACATCAATGACGAGCCGCCGGAATCAAAGAAGAACCAGGTTCTGTTCGAGAACCTGACGCCCTACTACCCGACCGTGCGTTACAACCTGGAGCGCGGCAACGGTTCGGCCGAGGACATCACCGGACGGGTCATGGACCTGATGTCGCCGGTGGGCAAGGGCCAGCGTGGTCTGATCGTGTCGCCGCCCAAGGCCGGCAAGACGATGATGCTGCAGAACGTCGCCCAGGCGCTGATGGCCAACCATCCGGAAAGCCATCTGATCGTGCTGCTGATCGATGAGCGCCCGGAAGAAGTCACCGAGATGCAGCGCATGGTGCGCACCGGTGAAGTCATCAGCTCCACCTTCGATGAACCGGCCGCCCGCCACGTGCAGGTCGCGGAAATGGTGATCGAACGGGCCAAACGTCTGGTCGAGCACAAGCGCGATGTCATCATCCTGCTCGATTCGATCACTCGTCTGGCGCGCGCCTACAACACCGTGGTGCCCTCATCGGGCAAGGTGCTGTCCGGCGGCGTCGACGCCAACGCCCTGCAGCGCCCGAAGCGCTTCTTCGGTGCCGCGCGCAAGGTCGAGGAAGGCGGTTCGCTGACCATTCTCGGTACGGCGCTGGTCGAAACCGGTTCGAAGATGGACGAGGTCATTTACGAAGAGTTCAAGGGCACCGGCAACATGGAAGTGCATCTGGAACGTCGTATCGCCGAGAAGCGCATTTACCCCGCCATCAACATCAACCGCTCCGGCACCCGCCGCGAAGAGTTGCTGCTGGCCGCCGAACCGCTGCAGAAGATCTGGATCCTGCGCAAGCTGCTGCACTCGATGGACGAGACCGCGGCGATGGAATTCATGCTCGACAAGATGAAGAGCACCAAGTCCAACGACGAGTTCTTCCAGTCGATGAAGCGGCAGGGCTGAGGACGCGCAATCCCTGCCGAGCAAGCTCGGCACTACCAGAGCCTCGTACACCAGACGCTCTGGTAGAGCGGAGCCTGCTCCGCTGCTTCTGCCGGGCTTGTGCTTGGGCTGTTGTCGCATGCCCGAAGAGCCGCAGATCCTGCCGAGCAAGCTCGGCACTACCATAGCCTCGCACACCGACGCTCTGGTAGAGCGGAGCTTGCTCCGCTGCTCTGGCTGGGCTTTGGTTTTGGCTTTGGTGGGTCCAGACTTGTCTGGACGCTTCTGGGCGGGGTGCGCGGAGAGCGTCCAGACGAGTCTGGGCCTGCAATAGCCGCAGTTCCTGCCGAGCAAGCTCGGCACTACAAAGGCCTCGTAAACCGATGCTCTGGTAGAGCGGAGCTTGCTCCGCTGCCTAGGCTGGGCTTTGGCGATACGTGCTTGCCGAGCGTCAAACCTTCGCCATCGGGCAGTAGCGCTCGACGTATTCCTGGTGGGCGGGCAGTTGCCGCAGGCTCATGGCCACCTGTTTGCGGATGCCTTCGAGAAAGCCTGAGAGTTCGGCATCGCCCATCAGGTCGGCGACCGGATGGTGCTGCTCGGGGGTGATGCCCTGGCCGAGCATGACCTGGATCCAGGAATTCTCGGCGAAGAGCTCGTTCGGTACCCGGAAGACCCGACCGGTCTGGCGGAACAGCTCGATGCGGTGACGCAGGCTGGGTGGAATGTCGAGCTCGCGGCAGGCGCGCCAGAAGGGCGTGTCCTGGCGTTCGGTCACGTGGTAGTGCAGCACGATGAAATCGCGGATGTGCTCGATTTCGGCGCGGGTCTGCTGATTGTATTCGTCGATGTCGGTCTGACGGATGCCATTGCCGGGGAACATCTGCATCAGACGGATGATGCCGCGCTGGATCAGATGGATGCTGGTCGATTCCAGCGGCTCCAGAAAACCGCTGGACAGGCCGATGGCCACGCAGTTCCTGGCCCAGGTCTGCAGGCGCTGTCCGGGACGGAAGCGGATCACCCGCGGTTCGGTGCGGATCTGGCCCTCGATATTGCCCATCAGCGTGGCCCGCGCCTGCTCATCGTCGATATAGCGGCTGTTGTAGACCAGGCCAT
This sequence comes from Lysobacterales bacterium, assembly GCA_050250665.1. Lineage (GTDB taxonomy): Bacteria > Pseudomonadota > Gammaproteobacteria > Xanthomonadales > SZUA-5 > JADKFD01. The sequence goes on from JBFWOF010000019.1 coordinate 49,170, forward strand.
TGCCGACCCGGTGCTGCAGCGGAATCCGCCATTGCCAGCCGGCACCGTGGGCGATGGATCGGGTATAGGGCAGTGCCGGAGCGACCGACTCGGTCTGCACCGCCACCGCGCTGTCGCAGAACAGCCAGTGTGACCAGTCCTCATAGCCGATGTTCAGCGTCTTCTCGATCAGCAGGGCGCGAAAACCGGTGCAATCGATGAACAGATCGCCCTCGATCTCGGTTCCAGAATCGAGGCGCAGGCTGCGGATGTAGCCCGATTCGGCATCGGTGCGCACCTCGACGATCTTGCCCTCGATGCGCTGGACGCCATAGCCCTCGCTGAACTGGCGCAGGAAGCGGGCGTAGAGACCGGCATCCAGATGAAATGCGTAGTTCATGCCACCGCGCGGCAAATGGGCGAAGCGACTCTCCAGCGCGGCCTTGAGCTCCAGGCAATAGTCGCCGTAGTCACCCGCCAGCCCGCGCTCGCGACCCTTGAGCCAGAAGTGCTGGAAGCCGGCAGTCCAGTGGTCGGTGCCGGTCAGGCCGAAGGAATGGATGTAGTCGAGGCCACGATCGCGCCAGTTCTCGAAGCGGATGCCGAGCTTGAAGGTGGCATTGGTTGCGGCCATGAACTGCTGCTCGTTGATATCGAGCAGACGGTGGAAGGTGACGAGGGTGGGGATGGTGGCTTCACCGACGCCGACGGTGGCGATTTCGTCAGACTCGATCAGCTTGATGTCCAGCTGTCGTCCAAGAATCTTCGATACCGCCGCCGCCGCCATCCAGCCGGCAGTGCCGCCTCCGGCGATGACGACGCGCTTGACCTTCTGAGCTTCCATCTCTGCTCCCTCTATCGATTCAGGCGCTTCAGCAGCCGCGCGCGCAGGCTGCGGGTGGCGTCGGCGTCCATGGTCGCGAGCACGCCGCGCGCGTGCGCGGGGATGTGCGCGGCGGTGTGCTCATCGGCGTCGAACACATAGTGGTCGAACATCTGCTGCCAGGCCTGACGCTCCACCGCCGGCAGATCGCGCACGATCATCAGTGCCAGCATCAACGCATTCATCGGCGTGTCCATATAGGCCGGCGATTGCCGCCACCAGTAGTTGAGCAGCACATTGAAGGGCTCCAGCGCCTCCACATGGTGCCACCACATGCTCGGTAACAGCAGCGCATCGCCGGCCTCCAGTTCGGCCACCCGGGCATGCTTCAGGGCCTCGGCAAAGCGCGGGAAACGGGTCAGATCGGGTTCGGAAAAATCGACCAGACTGATGGCCTGCCCCGCGGGCGTGAAGTCCAGCGGACCGACGTAGAGATTGCCGATCTGCGCCGGCGGGAACAGCGTGAAGCGGCGGCGGCCGGCGACCACGCAGGCGAGGTTGTCGGGCACATCGTGATGGGCGGCGATGCGGCTGCGGTTGCCGATCCAGATGCTGGCCAGCGGATTGCGATCGCCGAAATCGAGGTCATTGCCAGCGCGGAATCCGGGCAGACAGCTGTCCACGGTGGTCGAGCCGACATAGATCGCCGGCGACGGATGCTGCTCGGCGCAGGCGCCGATCTGGTCCAGCACCTGATCCAGGCGCTGCCGCTCGACCCGGAAATTGAAGCCGTTGAATTCGGAGTTGTAGAAGAAACGGCCATCGATGTCGGCATCGCCGTGCCAGGCCACCACCGGCTCGCCGCGGTAGAAACCCGCCAGATAGCGCATCGCTGCGGCGGCGGATTCGCGCCCGGCGCGCACCGCCGGCCAATCTCTGACCAGTCCCCGCAGCAGCAGCGGTTCGCTGGAGCGCAGCAGGGAATCGCCAAGCGCGGCGGGATCGTCCAGCTGCAGTTCGCGGATAGCCTCAGGCATGGGCGGCGTGGAGACGCTGCTGGCGCTCGATCAGTTCGCGGAAATTCGACAGCGAGGCGATGGCCATGTAGATCGGCAGCAGATGACCGCTGCTTGCCAGCGCTTCCAGCTCGGCGCCTGGCAGCGCCTGCAGTCGTTCTTCGTTGATGGTGTGGAATCCCACGAGGCGGTTCTGCGAGCCGTCGCCCAGTTCGATGTCGAGCACGAAGGATTCCAGCAGATCCAGTCGCATCAGGGCTTCGACGAAGGCCGGCGTGCTGGCGACGCCCTGATGGAGGGCCAGCAACAGGGAATTGATGCGGTCGAGGTACTCGGTGCTGCCGCCATGCGGCAGGAACACCGGCTCGCCCTCGCTGCTGCTGACGCGCGGGCTGTCCATGTCGATGTGGATCACGGCTTCGCCGCCACTCTGGCCGATCAGGAAGGGGGCTCTTTCGATCACCATCGGCACATAGCTGGCATCCCAGTGCTCGCCGTCCAGGAACAGATTCTGGCCCTCGCGGAAACCCAAGAGCGCCAGCGGCTGGAAACTCGCAGCGTCTGCCGACTGCCGGAACACGATCGGGTAATGCGCCTGAATGCTGCGGAACTCGGCGGGAAAGGTCAGCGCGCACATCAGCCCGTCACCCAGTGCCGCGCTGCGGCCGGTCAGGATGCGCAGCGCCTTGTGGTCGATATTGTTCAGCAGTTGGTGTCTGGCCATGGTTGCGCTGGGTTTCCTGGGGCAATGGATTCGGCGGCGGGTGCTCAGTGTCTGGGCAGACCCCGATTGTGGATGTGCGCCAGCAGCTCGCGATTGCCTGGCAGCGCCGCCAGCATACGTCTGGACAGACTGGCCGCCTCGCGAAAGGCGCGGTCGGCCCGCTCGGGCTGATCCGAGTGCCGCGGTGCCAGATTGGCATCGGGCCTGAAGCCCATACCGTACAGCACGTACTGGTAGCTGGCCGAGGGGAACATCTCGTCCACCCGATGCAGGTCGTAACGCGAAGGCGACTGCTGCCGCCACAGCGCCAGCTGTGCGCGCAAACGCTCAGGCACCGATTCCGGGCGGCAGTTGTCGCGCCAGTAGTCCGAGTCGCTGCGCTGGGTCAGCACATAGTGCAGCTTCAGAAAATCGATCACCCGACTCCAGCGGTAACTGAAGGCATCGTTGAAGCGCTCTGCGACGATGTCCATGCGCTCGCGCGTGGCCGGCAACTGGTCGCAGATCATGGCGGCCGACAATTCCACCAGGGCCAGGGCCGAAGCTTCCAGCGGTTCGATGAAGCCCGAGGACAAACCCACCGCCACACAGTTGCGGTGCCAGAAGCGCTGTCGGTAGCCGGGCTGGAAGCTCAGCTTGCGCGGGCTGGGACATTCGACCCCGCCGCCATGGGCTGCCACATAGCGGCGCAACTCGGCTTCGGCGGCTTCGTCGGAGATGTGCGCACTCGAATAGACATGGCCGATGCCACGTCGGGTGGGCAGGCCGATATCCCAGATCCAGCCGCTGCTCTGGGCGGTGGAGATCGTATGCGAGGCGATCGGACTGTCGGGCTGCGGGTACGGTAGCTGCAGGGCCAGCGCCGAGTCGTTGAACAGCACCTGTTTCTGATCGATCAGGCCGACGCCGTAATGCTGCCCCAGCAGCAGCGAGCGCAATCCGGTGCAGTCGATGTAGAGATCACCGGCGAGCGCACCATGCTCGCGGGTCTGCACCGAGGCGATATCGCCGTTCTCGGCGGCATTCACGGCCACCATGTGATCCGGAACGTGTCGTACGCCCAGCTGCTCGACGCAGTGCCTGCGCAGGAACAGGCCGAACTTGCCGGCGTCGAGGTGGTAGGCGTAGTTGGCGACCGCCGCATACTCCGGCGTCTGTGCCTGCTTGGGGGCCTTGCCGGCGGCGCACAGATGCGGCTGAAAGCTGACCAGATCGGCAAACGGCACCTGGGCATGATGGCGCAGCCATTCGGCGACCAGATTGGCCTCGCCATAGCCCTGCGGCAACACGAAAGGATGGAAGTAGTAGTCATTGGGCTGGCCATTGACCCAGCCGATGAACTGCGAGCCCTGCTTGAAAGCAGCATCGCACTCGCGGAAAAAAGCACTCTCGGACACGCCGATCCGGCTCAGCGTGTCGCGCATCGTCGGCCAGGTGCCCTCGCCGACCCCGATGGGCGGCACCTCGGGCGATTCCAGCAGGCTCACCTGCAAACCGCCACCGGCGGCGCGGCCGTGCTCTGCGGCAAGGACGGCAGCGGTCAGCCAGCCGGCAGAACCGCCGCCGACGATGACCACATGGTTGATGGCAGCACTCACCGTTTTGCTCTCACCCGAGTTTCCAGGCCTGGTCGTTCAGAGTGTAGTTTGTCGCTCCGATCCAGACCGTGACGACCCTGTGGGAGCGGGCTTTGCCCGCGATCATCCGCGGATAACCGAGCACCGATCGCGGGCAAAGCCCGCTCCCACAGGTGTGCGTTGCACAAAAGAGAAAGCCGCTGAATCAGCGGCCTTCTCCGCTGCCTGATTGTTCAATCATGCAGCACTTTCCGCAAAGCTTCCCGGATCAGAACTTGTAGCGGAAGCCAACCATATAGCGAGGGCCGGTCTGGGTCACGTACAGCACCTGATTCTGGGTGCGGCCGTGCAGGCGCTGAATTTCGTCGGTGAGATTGATGCCCTCGAACTGGAAGGACAATTGATCGCTCCATTGGTAGCCGACATTCATGTCCCACTGACCATAAGCTTCGGTGTAGACCGGATTGGGCAGTCCGCTGCCATCGAAACGACCGGCCAGGAACTCGTCACGCCAGTTGTAGGCCAGGCGCACTGACCAGCCGTATTTCTCGTAGAAGCCCACCAGATTGGCGGAATCGCTGACGCCTTCCAGCGCGAACTGTTCGCCGCGGTTGTAGTTGTCGTAATCCAGGCTGGAGTCGACCATGGTGTAGTTGGCCGAAACACCGAAGCCGGTTTCGCCGAAGACGTGCTGGATGTTGAATTCCCAGCCGTCCAGCGAAGCCGAGCGCTGGTTGGCCGGTGTGGTGATGCGGAAGGTGGCGATCGGATCCCCCGGCTGCCCGGCGATGGTGCCGGTGCGGTTGCCATTGGCATCGTCCGGACCGCGCACAACGCCCGGATCACCGGCGTGATTGTCGAAGATGTAGTTGCGGATGCAGGTGATGTCGGACGTCGCACAGCCATTGGCAACCGCTTCCGAGAAGTACACGCCGCCGGCCGGCGTATTCAGGTCAAAGGGCGTAGCCGCGATGGTGGTCACACCGATGTAGTTGTCGATGTTCTTGCGGAAATAGCCGAGCGACATGTAGCTGGATTCACCGTAGTACCACTCGAAGGAGACGTCGAAGTTCTCCGACTCGAGCGGTTTCAGTCCCGGGTTGCCCTGGGCGCCGCTGCCGCCGTCGATACGCGCGAGCTGGTTCAGCGTCTGGCCTCCCTGGATATCACCCCAGCCTGGTCGACCGATGCTTTGGCCGTAGCTGAAGCGCAGGATGGTGTCGGCCGTGGTCTCGATCGACAGATCCAGATTCGGCAGCGTGTACTGATAGTCGCCCTTGAGCGTGGTGTAGTCGGGATCTCCGAACTGCACGGCGAATTCGTTGTTCGACACCCAGAGGATGCCGGTGGCGGTCGGCACCAGTGCCGTCGAGGTGACATCGGTCTTCTCGAAGCGCACGCCGGCATTCAGATTCACCGGCATGGCGGTGTCGAAGGTGGTGCTGTACTGCAGATAGGCACTCTTCGATTTCTCTTCCACGCGGCGATCGGTGGTGAACACATCCGAGCGCAGATAGAGCGACTCGTCGCCGGCCGCTGCCGCTGCCAGCTGCCGCACCGTTTCGAAGTCGAAGGTGAAGAACTGACCGAAGAGATCAGGACTGCCGCCGCCGTTGATGGCGTCGAAATAGTTGCCCATGTTGTCCAGACGCCAGATGCTGTCCGGGTAGTCGTCTACGCTGGTGGCGCCGCCCCAGGTGTCGCGCTGCACGTTGGAAAAGGCGGTGCGATTCTTGACCGTAGTGGCGCTGACGCCGAAGTCCAGGCGCGAGGCTTCGGCAAATTCGAAGTGGCCGCGAATCTGGCCCTGGTCGACTTCAGACTTCATGTAGCTGTTGCGGAAGCTGGAACCGGTCACCAGCATGCCGGCAGGGTCGATGGTGGTCATGCCCGGCGGCAAGGCGACACTCAACACCGGAAAATCGCGGGTGAAGTCGACCGAAGTCGTGCCGCGGAAGAAGCCGGCGGTACCGAGAACGGCATTCGAGCCGTAGGGGCTGTCGGCGCCGGTTTCTGCCTGCGAGCTGTGGACATCGAATTCCAGGCCCAGGCTGTCGCTGACTTCCCACTCGACATTGAAGCCGATCGAGTCGTTTTCGCTCTTGGTGGCGAACTCGGCACCGGCCATGGCCAGATCGCTGTTGGCCGGATTGATGGTTTCCGAATAGAAGTTCGGGCCCGCCACCGGACCATCGGTCCAGGAGCTGGCGGATGGACCGTAGTTGAACCACACCGACAACTCGTTGCGCTGCTGCTGGATCTTGTTCTGCGAGTAGGTGTAGTCGAGCGTGGTCGTGACCGTATCCGAGGGGGCGAACTGGAGCGTCAACTGGCCATTGGTGCGTTGGCGCTTCAGACCATTGACGCTGTACAGCAGGTTCTGCGGCACCGAGTAGGTATCGGTGGGATCAGGCCGATTGATGATGTTCTCCGAGCCCGGCGTACCCGGCTGCGGAATCGTGCCCCAGTTGTTCTCGTCACCGGCGAAGGCGCGCCAGCCGCCCGGCACGGCAGCCTGGTTGTAGCCGAGGTCGCGCTCCTGATAGCTGCCCGTCAGCGCGATGCCGAAGCGGCCATCCTCACTGGTGTTGCTGAAGATGCCGGAAATCTCGGGGGTGAAGTCACTGCCCTGCAGCGAATCCGGCAGATTGCCGTTGGAGGTGTCGTGCACGCCCTTGACGCCGACATTGGCACGGAAACCCGGCGCTTCGAGCGGCTTGGCGGTCTTGATGTTGATGGTCGCGCCGATACCGCCGGTGGGGGTTGCTGCGCGTCCGGTCTTGTAGACCTCGACTTCGGCGATGGCTTCCGAAGCCAGATTGGCGAAGTCAAAGGCACGCGAGTTGCTGGGGCCGGTTTCGCCGATGCTGGATCCCGGCATCTGACGGCCATTGAGCAGCACCAGATTGAAGTCGGGGCCAACGCCACGCACCGTGACCCGTGAGCCCTCACCGTTGGAGCGGTCGATCGACACGCCGGTGATGCGCTGCAGCGATTCGGCCAGATTGGTGTCCGGGAACTTGCCGATGTCCTCGGCGACGATGCCATCGACCACACCGGTCGAGTCGCGCTTGAGGTTCATCGACGAGGTCATGCTGCCGCGAATACCCTTGACCACGATCTCGTCGAGTTCGGCCGCCTGCTTGGCCTCATCGTTGTCCGCATCGACGTTCTGGGCATGGCCCGATTGACTCGCCAGGGCCAGCAGAAGGGCGGCAGTCAGCAACCGCTGCTTCGGAAATGGGTGCGTTTGCTTCATGGACTCTCCCTCCAGGGACATTCACAGACGACGGGTGGACAGACGCGGACGACAGCAGGTCCGACGCCAGGTGGGTGGGCATTGCACGATGAATTGACAGCGTTGTCAATCGTTAATGGACAATTCAGGCTTGCTTTCATGCAGGATCAGGCCCGGGATCGGATAAACGGTAGCGTTGGCACGTCACTGAGCCGCATCGCAGCTGAGCACGAGGTCGTGTTCGGTCGACAGCGCCAGCCCCGAGAAGGACAGCGACAGCGGGGCGCTGGTGCGCAACTCGGCCAGGCGCTCGATGCGCGACAGATCGGCGCCGGCGCGCTGGAAGCAGGACAAGGGCACCGCCAGACGCGTCCATGTGGACAGCGGCAGCTCGGCCAGCGTTGCATCCAGCGACACCGCTCCCGAGCAGGCATCGCCGCAGCCCAGAGACAGGCTGACCGGCGCCTCGGGCTTGCTGTCCAGTCGCAGGCTGAGCACCAGCATGGCCCCGGCCTGGGCCTCACGACTGAGATCCTGCGGCGCGGCCGCCTGCAGCCAGAAGCGACTTTCGCCACCGCTCTTCCATTGCAGGCGGCGGGCATCTTCCTGGGCCTTGTGATCTGCCGCAGCGACCGTCAGATGTTGCGCCAGATCACCACTGGGCAGCGCCGACAACGGAGCGCCGTCGGCATTGGCGTCGGCGATCATCATCGTCCAGCCCGGCGCCGCTTTGCCCTGACCAAAATACAGACCCGGTTGCTGATCGAGATTGGCCAGACCCGATTGCTCGGACAGCAGCTCCAGTTCGGAGCCCTGGGCATAGCTGAGTCCGTAGCCCAATGCGAACTGGGGGTCATAACAGCTCTGGCCTTGATTGGGCGGTGTCTGCACCGCCGAACGCGGCCACGAGAAGGACAGCCGTCCGCTGAAATCGTGGGCAATCTCGCCCGCCGGTGTGCGGAACAGCAGGTCGGCGATGCCGCCGCCTTCCGATCCCGGCAACCAGGCGGCGACGAAGGCATCGGCACTGTTGATCTCGCGATTGACCCACAATGGCCGGCCCGACAGGAACACCGCCACCACCGGGATGCCGTCGGCCTTGAGCCGGCGCATCAGGGCCAGATCGTCGGCCTGTCCGGGCTGATAGGCCAGCGCCGGGATGTCACCGATGAACTCGGCATAGGGATCCTCACCGAAGACCACAATGCCGACGTCGGGTCGCTCGCTGTAGTCGCCAGCCACTGACAGCTGGCTCCGCCCGCCGCCGGCTGCAACCGCAGCCTGGATGCCGTCCCAGATGGATTCGGCATTGGGAAAATCAGCGGGCGTCACGCCGGTGCCCTGCCAGCTCAGCGTCCAACCGCCGGCCTGCTTGCCGATGTTGTCGGCGCCATTGCCGGCTACCAGGACTCGGCTGTCCGCTGACAGCGGCAGCAGGCCGCCATTGTTCTTCAGCAATACCAGCGACTGGCGCACGGCGGACCGGGCCAGCGCCCGGTGTTCGCTGCTGCCCAGCTGTTCGAAGTGACCACCGAGGGCACGTGCCGAGGGAGCGCCAGCATCGAACAGGCCGAGACGGAACTTGACGCGCAGGATGCGCGAGACCGCATCGTCCAGCCGTTCCATCGGGATCGTCCCGTCGCGCACCTGGGCCAGGGTGTTGTGGTACAGGGCCTTCCAGGTATCAGGCGCCATGTACATGTCCAGACCCGCCATGAGTGCGGCCGGACAACTCTCGTTGCTGCAGCCACTGACCTCGCCGTGGCCATTCCAGTCACCGACCACAAATCCGTCAAAACCCAGACGCTCCTTCAACACGCCGGTCAGCAGGCTGCGATTGCCATGCATCTTCTCGCCGTTCCAGCTGGAGAAGGACGCCATGACGGTCTGGGTGCCGGCCTTCAGCGCCTCGATGTGTCCGGCGCCGTGGATGTCGCGCAATTCGACTTCGGAGACGCGGGTATCGCCCTTGTCCTTGCCGCCGTGGGTGCCACCGTCGCCGATGAAGTGCTTGGCCGAGGCCAGCACGTGGCTGGCGTCGAGAAACTCAGGCGAACCGACCTTGCCCTGCAGACCCTCGACCACCGCGGTGGCATAGCTGGCGACCAGCGCCGGATCTTCCGAATAGCCTTCATAGGTGCGACCCCAGCGGTCATCACGGGGCACCGTGACCGTAGGCGCGAAGGTCCACTCGAAGCCGGTGGTGCGCAATTCGATGGCGGTGGCCTGCGCGATCCGGGCCAGCAGCTCCGGATCGTGGGCGGCGCCGAGTCCGATGTTGTGCGGGAACAGCGTGGCGCCGACCACATTGTTGTGGCCGTGGACGGCATCGATGCCCAGCAGCACCGGGATCGCCTTGCCGCCGCGACTGGTGTCCATCGAGGCCTGATAGAAGGCGTCGGCCAGCGCCAGCCATTCGGCCGGCGTCGCGTTGTAGCGTCCGCCCGGATCGGAATTGCCGCCGGCCAGCACCGAGCCCAGCCGGTATTCGAGCAGGTCCGCCGGGGTGACGCTGCCGAGGTCGCCCTGGATGATCTGGCCGACCTTTTCCTCCACCGTCATCGTCTCCAGCAGCTCGCGAACCTGCGCTTCGATACCGGCATCGTTGGCGATGGGCGAAGTCAGCGCCGGCCAGCGCGAGGGATCGGCGACCGAAGACGTTGCCGTGGTGTCGGCGAAGGCGGCGCTGCCGAGCGCCAGAGACAGCATCCATGCAAGACCGATGTGCGTCGTGCCGCGGGTATACGGAAACCTGGTCGCAGCGACTGCGATCGCGCTGTGCATGAATCTCCCTCCCCGGACATTCGCGACGGATCGGCCACCGCAAGGCGGATGGTCGATCGTTGAGGCGGAATTAATACGCGCTTGTTGACAGCGTTGTCAACGATCGGATTTACTCGGGCCAGTCAATTCACGGCAGGCAGCGGCGGGGTACAGACCGCCTATCCCCGGCATTGCACCCCGATGGCGAGCGCTCGCTGGCCACTCGGGTGCAGTGTCGTCCTCGGACATCCAGGATTCCCGCACCCGACCATGACACCATGAGCGCTCACCTCGTCCTGCTGGCCGATATCGGCGGCACCAATGCCCGCTTCGCACTGGGCAACCCAACGCGCTCGGCGCCGCTGCTGCTGGACAGCGTGCGGCAGAGGGTGGCAGCGGAGTTCCCCACGCTGGTGGCTGCCGCGCAGCACTATCTGGCGGCGGTCGGTGTGCCCGGACGGGATCTGCGCGCCGGCGTGTTTGCGGTGGCAGGTCGGGTCGACGGCGATACGGCGCAGATTACCAATCACCCCTGGCTGATATCGGCCGCCGATACCGCCCGGGCACTGGCGGTCGATACGCTGACGCTGATCAACGATTTCACCGCCCAGGCGCTGGCGACGGAACTGCTGGTGGAAGCTGACCTCGCGCCCATCGGCCGGTCGCTGCTGCGGCCACGGGCATCGGCCTCGCGCAGCCATGCGGTACTGGGTCCGGGCACCGGTCTCGGGGTCAGCGCGCTGATGGTCCGCGATGGTCGCAGCTTCGCACTGGAAACCGAGGGCGGCCATGTCGGCTTTGCTCCGTCCAGCACCGAGGAGGCGCAGGTACTCGACATTCTCGCCCGGCAGTTTGGTCGGGTCTCCAATGAGCGTTTGCTCAGCGGTGGCGGCCTGGTCAACCTCCATGGCGCGCTGCACCGAATCAGCCACGGACAGCCGCCGCCGGTCGCCCTCGCCCCCGAGGACGTCACCGCGGGTGCCGGCAAGGGTGACCCGCTATGCCTGCGCGCAGTGCAGATGTTCTGCGAAGTGTTCGGGAGCGTCGCTGGCGATCTGGTACTGACGCTGGGTGCCTGGGACGGCGCATACCTTTGCGGCGGCCTGGTGCCGAAGTTGCTGCCGCAGCTGCAGGCTTCGGCCTTCCGCGAGCGCTTCGAAGCCAAGGGCCGCTTCCGTGCAGCGATGGCCCAGGTACCCACGCTGGCGGTGCTGCATCCCCACGCCGGTCTGCTGGGTGCCGCCGCAGCGGCGCTCAGGCCGGCACTGCGGTCGGCCGCCTGAGCGGCGAGCCCGAGTCTGGGCAGCAACCCTGTGGGAGTCCCGGTCGCCCCTGGCGGTGCGCTTATTCGCGCAACAAACTGGGGCGAGGGGCAGGGGGCAGGGGCCCAAGCTCGCGGCATGGTCAGATCGTGCGGCGGAGTGGGTCCCCTGCCCCCTGCCCCCTGCCGCCTTTTTTTCAGCAGTAAAAGCATTGGCTTACAACATGCTTGGTGAGAGCAGTTTCCTCCGCGATCGCAGCACCTCAAACCTGTCGGGACTTTGATCGCGGGCAGAGCCCGCTGCCACAGCGGCCCATTTCGCGCTAAGGCCTGGCCGGCAGCTTGTCCACCCGGAATGGCATGTTGGCATGCGCGGCATGACCGCGACCATCGCGCACGGTGACGAACAGGCGGTAGTTGCCGGAACGACGCGGCGAGGTGAACTGCAACATGCCCGCGCCATCCGCGCGCATGCGTACCGGCACTGCCCGCGGCACCTCCTCAGCATCGCCGCCGACGCTACGGGCCTCACTCTCGCGCAGCAGCCGCCAGTCGAACTGCAGCGTGTCGCCATCGGTATCGCTGGCAGAAACGGCGGCCCTGTAGCTCTGCCCCGGCGCCAGCACCACGCTGTCGGCGGCCTGTCTTGCATCGATCTGCAGCGGCCAAATCGACGGGCTGCGATTGCCGGGCCAGGCCCCGGTCCACAGATAGTGCATCGCATCGACCGCGGCGGTGGCCTCGCCGGTCTTGAGGAACATGCCATACCAGGTAGGTGTGCGCTCCTGCTTCTGGCCCCAGAGGAAGACGTAGGAACCCAGGCACTGTTGGTGATCGCTGGCGATGTAGCGCTGGTAGCGATCCAGCAAGAGCTCGGCCTTGCGCGTGCTGTCATCCTCGATTGGCGCGCCCCAGGCAGTCAGAGGCACTTCCCAGTGGCCGCTGGGGCCCCACTCGGTGACGATGTAGGGGCCGTCCCAGGCACTGTCGCGCAACATGGCCGGCAACTGCACGATGTCGCCGTAGAGCTGGATTCCGATCAGATCGAGGGCTGGCGCGCGCGTTCGCAGTTGCTCAGCCAGTTCGGGGTTGAAGCCGGCCAGCGTGGTCATCACCGGATGATTGGGATCCTCCTGGTGAATCCACTCGGCGATCTGATTGACGGCGTCCCAGACCTTGGGATTGCGTCCGTCCAGATTGAGCTCGTTTCCGACCACCCACATCAATAGCGCCGGGTGATCCTGGAGCTCTGATACTTCCCGGCGCACCCGCGCAAACTGGCGGGCTACCGCGGCGGCATCGTCATAGTCGAAACCATGGCGCTCGCGGGCTATCTCGATGCCCATCGCCACCATCAGACCATGCTCCCGGGCGCGGTCGAGCAGGCGGCGGCCGCCGTCGGAGCGCCAGGTACGGAAGCTGGTCGCGCCACTGGCTGCGAGCGCCTCCAGGTTGCCGGACTCCAGTCCGGCGCCCTTGACGCGAAAGGCCTGCCCATCCACCAGCAGCTGGTATCCGGCGTCGATCTTGACGATCTGCACGAGCGCCGGGCGCATGCTGGCCGCCATCGCCGCCGGCATGATCGACCCCGTCAGTGCAAGGCCCAGCAGCGAACCCAGCCAGGTCCGGACGGCCATCTGCATGGAGAGTCTCGGCATGCTCAGTGGGCGACGGTGGCCACGGGTCCCTGATGCAGACGCGCGTATTTGGCGCCGAAATAGAAGATGAATCCGTAGCACAGCAAGGGCACCAGGAAGGAGGTCTGAATGCCGATGCGGTCTGCGGCCACGCCCTGCACCAGCGGCACCAGTGCGCCGCCGACGATGGCCATGCACAACAGCCCCGATCCCTGACCGGTGAACTTGCCGAGGCGGTGCAGAGCCATGCTGAAGATGGTCGGAAACATGATCGAATTGAACAGGCCCACACCCAGGATCGACCACATCGCCAGCTGACCGTGACTGAGGATGCTGGTCAGGATCAAGGCCATCGCACAGGCAGCGTTGAAGGCCAGGGTCTTGCCCGGACTGACCCTGCGCATCACTGCGAAGCCGATGAAGCGACCGACCATCGCCATGCCCCAGTAATACGCTACCAGCTTGGCGGCCGCCGCCTCTTCCAGGCCCGCGATCCGGCTCTCGCCGAAGTAATTGATCAGGAAACTGCCGATGCTGACCTCGGCGCCCACGTACAGGAAGATCGCAATGGTGCCGAGCACCAGATTGCGATGCTGGAAGATGGATTTGCCGGCTGCCGGGGCAGCAGCGTCGGCGGGATCGTCGGCATGGGTGATCTTCGGCAGCTTCGCCAGCGCAAAGAACACCGCCAGCGCCAGCAGGGCGGCGACCAGCATCAGATAGGGGCCCTGCACCGTGGCCGCTTCCTGGGCCTTGAATGCGGCCTGTTCGGCCGCCGACATCTGTGAAATATCACCACTCACCAGGGCAGCCGCGCCACCGAGGATCAGCATGCCGCCGAACAGGGGGCCGACGGTGGTGCCGAGGGAATTGAAGGCCTGGGTCAGCGTCAGCCGACTGGAAGCGGTCTTGGGGTCACCCAGCACGGTGACATAGGGATTGGCGGCCACCTGCAGAATGGTGATGCCCGCGGCCAGAATGAAGAAGGCGAACAGGAACAGCCCGTAGCCGCTCTGTGCGGCCGGATAGAACAGCGCACAACCACTGGCAGCGATCATCAGGCCGGTGACCGCTCCGCGCTGATAGCCGATGCGCTTGATCAAGGCGCCCGCTGGCACCGAGACAATGAAATAGGCACCGAAAAAGCAGAACTGCACCAGCATGGCCTGGGTGTAGCTCAAGGTGTAGATCGACTTCAGGTGCGGAATCAGCACGTCATTCAACGAGGTCAGCAGACCCCACATGAAAAACAGCAAGGTCAGGATGATCAGCGAGCGCGTGTGCGCACCCTCGCCGGTCGGCGCCAGTGACGTTGGCGCGGAGGATGAATGCGGTGTCATGAGCCTTGCTCCCCAATGCTGGAACCGACGAGAGGCGCCCGCCAAGACAGGCGCGCCGCGCCCGAAGCCACGGCGCCGACATTCTGGGACAAAAAGACGGCAAATGATAGCGCTGTCAATTCGGCTCGGCATTGGCAAGGGCGCAGGCATCCGGCGCGGCCGCGCGCCTTAGGCCCAGATTTACGCTGGCGTAGACCGGGTCCTTCGCGTCGACGTCCTTTGCTCAAGCCCGAGGCCACACACGCGAGGCGCCCGGCGCCTTGCTGACCCCAGAGCCGCGGCCGCCGGCGCGAAGTCCCTCAGCGCACCTTGGCCAGGCCCACGCGCGCCGGAGCCGCGCTACGGCCGTAGCACCCTCGCGGCGCCCGGGCGTCGCTGCATGGATTGCCAGTCGTCAGAGCCACTCGGATCAAGGCTATACTGCGCGACCGACAGCGTTGTCAGCTTTCGCCTCCGAGCTAAAATCCGGATTTTCAGGCCCTGCAGGCACGACACCCAGGAGCAATCATGGCAGTCAGAGTGCGGATCGAGGACGTTGCCGAAGCGGCCGGCGTGTCGATGAAGACCGTATCGCGGGTGCTCAATCGTGAGCCGAATGTGCGTGAGGATACCCGTTTGCGGGTGATGAAGGCGGTGGACGAGCTCAAGTACACGCCACATCTGTCCGCGCGCAGCCTGGCCGGCAGCAAGTCCTATCTGGTCGCCCTGCTCTACAATAATCCCTCGGCCAGCTATCTGATGGGCGTCATCGAGGGTGTGCTCGAAGCCTGCGAGGCCGAGAATTACCACATGATGCTGTGTCCTCTGGAGGATGAGGACGAGCGCATCGTCGCAGCGACCGAAGATCTGATCGCCCGTTCGCGCCCGGACGGGCTGCTGCTGACGCCACCGATCACCGACTCGCCGGCGCTGCTGCAGCGACTGGCCGAACTGGAGATTCCCTTTGCCAGCGTCTCGCCCAAGGTACAGAACGAGGTCATCGGCGTGGCTATGGACGAAACCCGGGCGGCCTTCGACATCGTCACCCATCTGGCCAGCCTGGGTCATCGCCGTATCGGTCACATTGTCGGCCATCCGGCTCACGGGGCCAGCGGCTGGCGACTGAATGGCTACAAGCAGGGACTGGAGCGGGCCGGCATCAAGTTCGACCCGGCGCTGGTGGTCCAGGGCGAGTTCTCCTTCGATTCCGGGGTACGCGCGGCCACCGAATTGCTCGATCTGAAACAACGTCCGTCGGCGGTGTTCGCGGCCAACGACGATATGGCTGCCGGCGTGATCCGGGTCGCCCTGGAGCGCAATCTGCGGGTACCCGGAGATCTTTCGGTCTGCGGCTTCGACGACACACCGATGTCCAGCCAGATCTTCCCGGCCTTGACGACCGTGCACCAGCCCACCGACGAGATGGGGCGCATTGCAACCATGGAACTGCTGGCAAGCATCCGCACGCCACATTCCGGGCAGATGGTGCGGGTGCCCTACACACTGCGCCTGCGGCGTTCGACCGGGCCGGTTCAGGCCTGAGCCAGTCCCGGCGTCACCGGTCGCGCCGTAAAGGTCGCGCCGTGAAGGCGCTCCTACGAGAAGCCCCGTCTGTTGTAGGAGCGACCTTGCGTCGCGACCGGGTGAGTTGTCTCGCGGCGTCGCCGGTCGCGCCGTGAAGGCGCTCCTACGAGAAGCTGCGCCCTGTTGCAGGAGCGACCTTGCGTCGCGACCGAGGGTGATGTCCCGCGGCATCGCTGGTCGCGCCGTGAAGGCGCTCCTACGAGAAGCCCCGTCTGCTGTAGGAGCGACCTTGCGTCGCGACCGGGGGTGATCTGGTCGCGCCGTGAAGGCGTTCCTACGAGAAGCTGCGCCCTGTTGCAGGAGCGACCTTGCGTCGCGACCGGGGGGTGATGTCCCGCGGCATCGCTGGTCGCGCCGTGAAGGCGCTCCTACGAGAAGCTGCGCCCCGTTTGTAGGAGCGACCTTGCGTCGCGACCGGGGGTGATGCCTCTAGCCTCGCACCCGGGCGGGATCGGTCACGCCGCAACCCGCAGACTGCGCTGAGCACGCGCGCGCCGGCGAGCCTGTCCGGCAGGGCGGCGGGTGCGGCGCTGAGCTTCGATGGCAGGTCCGGGCAGGATCTGTTTCAGATAGGGCAAGAGCGCCAGTGCCGGCAACAGCGCGCACCAGAACACCGGATGCGCCAGCAGGCCAACCGCCTCGGTGCTGGACCGCGGCAGCAAGGCCACCAGCGGCGTCAGCGCCAGCCAGATCCAGAGGGCACGCAGCAGACGGGGCGGCAGGGACGAGGGCTTGGGTTCGCGATTCATGGGGCAACTCCGGTGCGGGTGACGACGCCAATCTCGGTGCCACCCGTCTCAGGGACTGAGACGGAGCTCCATGGCCTTGTGCTAGCCTTGAGCGCGTCACTGGGGAGTAGCCGCCCTGTCGAGGCTGACAGGGGCTTGCGTCAACATGCTTGGTCTACCGACCATGGCGCACGCAGTTCGAGCTTGGCCAGACCTTTGACCAGAATGCGCCGCCAGGGCCGGGGTGCGTTGTGGTCATTGCCTTGCGCCGGCCCTGGAGTTCCCCATGGAAGCATTTCTGGTTTCGACCGGCATCGTGGCCCTCGCCGAAATCGGCGACAAGACGCAACTGCTGGCCTTTGTGCTGGCAGCTCGCTATCGCCGACCATGGCCGATCATTCTCGGCATTCTGGTGGCGACCCTCGCCAATCACGCGCTGGCAGGCGTGGTCGGCACCTGGATCACCACCTGGCTCGGCCCGATGGCGTTGCGCTGGGTGCTTGGCCTTTCGTTCCTGGCCATGGCGATCTGGATTCTCATCCCGGACGAACTTGACGGAGAACAGCAGCCGGTCTCCAGACACGGCGTGTTCCTGACCACATTGCTGGCCTTCTTTCTGGCCGAGATGGGCGACAAGACCCAGATCGCAACCGTCGCTCTCGCCGCCCAGTATCAGGCTCTGTTTGCCGTGGTGGCGGGGACCACGCTCGGCATGATGATCGCCAACGTGCCGGCCGTGCTGATGGGCGAGGGCATCGCCCGCAAGATGCCGGTACGACTGGTACATGCCATCGTCGCGGCCATGTTCGCGCTGCTCGGTGCCGCCACCCTGATGGGTGCGGCGCAGTCGATCGGGCTGTAGCGCCGACGCGAGACACGCCGGTGGGAGTTGGTGGCTCGGGAAAGGCTGAAGGAAATCGGGCTCTGGTAGGTCCAGACTTGTCTGGACGCTTCTCCATCACCATGCAAAGAGCGTCCAGACAAGTCTGGACCCACCACAGCCCAGAGCCCAGAGCCCGAGTCCCCTTCGCTCCCCCCACTCCCCTCGCCGCTACGGCTACACCACCGTCAGCACCAGTTTCGCCAGCAGCGGCAGCCACAGCACCGAGATCAGGATGCCGTAGCCGACCAGGGCTGCGGCCAGATCCGGGGCCAGGCGGGCGTCGATGGCCAGGGCGCCGGCGGTGATCATGGCTGGCATGGCCGACTGCACGGTGTTGACGGCGGTCAGCAGGGCCTCGGCGCCCGCCAGTTGGGCGATGCTGTAGGCGACGGCGGGCAGCAGCACCAGCTTGAGCCCAAGTCCGGCCAGCATTGGCAGGGCGTAGGCGCGCGGCGGCACCAGCTTGAGCTGGAAGCCGACGGCGAACATGGCCAGCGGTACCAGCAAACTGGCCAGACTGTCGATCAGGCCCTCCAGCAGTGGCGGCCTGGCCCACGGCAGCAGGCCCAGCAGCAGGGCGCCGAAAGACGGGAAGGTGACAATCTTGCGCAGCACCGTCGTCCATGGCGGCCGCTTTGCGCCGCTGTACACGGCGACGACGACGACGCCGAAACTCGACAGCAGCAGGAAGGAGCCGAGCTGATCGTAGACCACGGCATAGGGCAGTGCCGCAGGCCCCAGCGTGGCCTCGACCATGGGATAGCCCAGGAATGCGGTGTTGCCCAGCGCCACGCACAGCAGCAAACAGGCGCTGACTTCCCGCGGCCAGCCGAGCAGTCTCTGCAGCGACAGAACCACGGCCACGGTGACCGCTGCCAGCAGCCATGGCGTGGCGATCAGCACCAGCAGGCTGGGGTCGAAGTGCAGGCCGTGCACGGCCTTCAGTACCAGCGCCGGCAGGAACAGCCAGATCACCAGCCGGTTGATGACATCCGGGGTATAGGCAGGAAGCACGCCCGAGCGCGCATAGATCTTGCCCAGCAGCAACATGGCCACCACCAGAATCAGTGCCGGTGATGCGCTCACGGCCTCACACTCACACCGTCGTGGCACGGAATGAAGGCGCCGTAGACAGTACAAGGACTAAGCTTCAGGGCGTCGACGGTGCACCCCACGCCGTCGGCTGTTGCCTCGGGCCGGCAGCTCTTGTGGCCTCTCATCGATTGCACCACCGGAATCCCCCTGATGAACTCTGCTCGCATGATCTCGATACGCTGGCTGGCGCTGTTGCTCTTGCTGTCGCTGATCCTGGGCTGCGCAGCCAGTCCAACCCGCCACACCGAGGCGCGGGCCGCGCTGTCGCCGATAGCCCGCGAGCATATGCTCGGAAACTGGTACATCCTGGCGAACGTGCCCTATTTCGCCGAACGCGGCAAGGTCGCGGCACGGGTGGAGTATGTGCAGCGTAGCGACGGCCGTCTTGACGATCTCTACTACTTTCGCCGCACCATGGACTCGCCCGAGGAGCGCTGGGAAGGCGTGGCCTGGGCCGTGGACGAGTCCGGCGCGCGCATGAAGGCCCGCTTCATCTGGCCCTTCGCAACCGAGTTCTGGATCATCGCCCTGCAGCAGGATCGGCAGATCGCGCTGATCGCCACGCCCGACGCCAAACTGGCCTGGGTGTATGCACGCACGCCGACCATCGACGAGGCCAGCTATCAGGCGGCGCTGGCGCGCTTGCGCGAATTCGGCGTCGACACTGAAACCCTGGTGCGGATTCCGCAGCCGGCATCGTAGAGCTCGATTGCCGCACCACCAAGCGCCGACTGGCGCTCGACGTCGCACTGGGTCCATGATGCAGACATGGACAGCAATGGCGATTGCCTGGGTGTGGTGCTGGCCGGTGGCCAGTCGCGGCGGATGGGCGCCGACAAGGCACAGCTGGTGTGGCACGGACAGCGCCTGATCGACCGCTGCGCGCAGTTGTTGCGCACGGCGGGCTGCAGCCGTGTAGTGGTCAGTGGCGACTACCCACAATATCCGCACGTGCCGGACCAGTACGCCCATCGTGGCCCACTTGGCGGGCTGGCCAGTGTTGCAGCCAGCGAGGCTGAGTCACGCTGGCTGGTCAGCGCTGTCGATCAGCCGTTATTGGATGTCACGCTGCTGCGCGCACTGCTCGACGGCCTGCTGGTGGCTGCCGAGACCGGGCGGGCGGTGTGCCGCTACGGTGAGGATCCGCTGCCGATGGCGCTGCTGGTGGCGCCGGAAACCCGACGCTGGATGCATTACGCCGTCAGCGGCGACAGCCCCGGTCATCGCTCGCTCAAGGCCCTGCAGGAACATCTGCGCATTCACGCGCTGCCAGCGGACGCGGCGACACGGGCGCGGCTGCGCGGCGTCAATACGCCCGAGGAATGGCAGGCTTTGCTCGATCAGCCGCCGCCGTAGGGTGAACCCGCCCGGCGCATGCTGGCATCGCCCATCAGGATGGCCCAGAGTTTGCCGAAGCGGGTGGCGACCGGCTCTTCCACATAGGGCACGCCATGACGGGCGCAGATGGCCTTCAGTCTGGGCGCGGCCTGACGGTATTTCAGCATCGGCAGATCGGGCCAGACATGGTGCTCGATCTGATAGTTGAGATAACCCATCAGGAAATCGCGAGTGTCACTGCCGCCGGGATAGTTCACCGAGCCGACGATCTGGCGCAGGTAGAACTCGGCCTTGTCCTTGACCCGGCCTTCGAAGCGCCACAGATCATCGCCGGCATGGTTGGGCACGATGATCACGAAGGCGTAGACATTGGCGATCACTTCGGCGATCAGACTGTTGATCAGCACCGCCGTCCAGACCTCGACGCCAAAGGGCAGGAACAGTGCCGGAATCAGGCCGAAGCGCAGCAGCGCATAGGGCAGCACACAGCGGACCCAGAATTCCAGGCCGCGGCGGCTGATCGGCAGCAGCAGGCGCTCGCCCGGATAAAGCAGGCGCCAGACCGTCCCGGCGGTCGGCAGGCCGGCAGCCGGCGCCGCGGCACGCCGTCGCTGCTGCTGCAGGGCCCACAGCGTATTCGGCGCGTAGTAGACGAGTTTCCAGGTGGCCATCAGCAGCAGCGCCAGAAACCAACGCAGCGGGCGCGGCAGGCGCTGCAGCCGCAGCAGCCAGGCATTGTGCTCGACCAGATCCGGATCTTCGATCTCGCCGGTGTGGAAATGATGCAGCTGATTGTGCTCGTGCGCCCAGGCCGCCGGATCCATCCAGTCCGGCCAGTCGAGAAAACGTCGCCAGCCGCGGGCGTAACGCTGGCTGCGGTAGCGATCGGGGACACCGGGCACGCGGTCATAGCCGCGGTGCATGACATGGTGAGTGACCATGGTCCAGCGGGCCACATTGGCCATCGCCAGCAGCAGCCAGGCCAATGGATTGTAGGGAATCCAGGCCAGGGCATAGCCGAGTGCGCCGCAGATCCGGCCCCAGCGCTCCATCCGCGCCAGGTGCGCCAGATCCGCCGCGCCCAGATCCTGGACCAGCTCCGCCCGCAGCGCTGCGATGTCCGCGGCAAAAGCGCGGCGGTCGATCACGGGCAGCGGGGTCGTCGTGGTGGCACTCTCGTGGCGCCAGGCTTGCCGGCGTGCCGTGCCGGCGCCGTTGTGACTTGCAGCAGTATCCATGGCGCTCCATGGGGGGCGGGGCGATCTCTCCGGCGCCGGGCCAGAGTCGGTCCGGGCAGCATTGCCGCTGTAAGCTTCACTGTCCAGCGTGGACAATGTCGCCATCTGATCGAAGGAAGTGCGCGCTTGATCCAGTCTTTGCCGTCACGCCGCCGCATTCGAAGGCTCCAGGCATGAGCGATCGGGTGTCCGACCAGACTCTGCTGACGCCGGCGCCCAGCCTGCATCTGGTCACGCTGACCAGGGTCGGCGACCAGCTCGAGTCCGACCGGATCGAGCTCCACGCGGGCCAACGCCTGGGGCCCTTCGAGCTGCGTCATCTGCTCGGTGCCGGCGGCATGGGCCAGGTTTACCTCGCCGATCAGCTGCATCCGGTGCAGCGCCAGGTGGCGCTGAAGTTCAGTCAGCTGCGCCTGGGTGACGGCGAAGCCTCGGTGCGCTTCGACATCGAGCGCCAGGCGCTGGCGCGGATGAGCCATCCAGCCATCGCCCACGTCTACGAGACCGGTACCACCGCCGACGGCTTCCCCTATCTGGCCATGGAATACGTTCCGGGCGAGCCCATCGACGACTATTGCCGTCGCTGCCAGCTGGATCTGGGCTCCCGATTGCAGCTGTTCATCCGGGTCGCGCTCGGGGTCCAGCATGCGCATCAGAAGCGCATCCTGCATCTGGATCTGAAGCCGGCCAATGTGCTGGTGGCCACGGTGGATGGGGTCGCCCAGCCGAAGATCATCGATTTCGGCCTGGCCTCGTCTTCCGTTCGGCTGCCGGGCCAGCGCAGCGGCATGGCCATGGCCGGCACTCCGGGCTACATGAGCCCGGAACAGGCCGGCGTGGCCCAGGACGGGGAGTCGGTCGATGTCGACACCCGCAGCGACATCTATGCGCTGGGCGTGATCCTGTACCAGCTGATCGCCGACACCCCGCCTTTCGCCATCGGCCAGTTCAGCGACCTCAGCAGCGCAGAGCTGCGACAGGCCCTGATCGGGTTCGAGCCGGTGGCGGTCTCGCAGCGATTGCTCGAACTGGGCGAAAGGGCGCGGGCGCGGCGGGTACAGGGCGATCTCGATGCAGTCGTCGCCTGCGCCATGCATCCGCAGCGCAACCAGCGTTATGAATCGGTCAGCGATCTGATCGACGATCTGCGCAGCTGGCTGGAAAACCGGCCAGTGCGGGCGCGGGCGCCGAGCAGCCGCCACCGGCTCGGACTGTACATTCGCCGCAACCGGCTGTCGCTGGGCGTGGCCGCCGGGCTGGCTCTGAGCCTCATCGCTGGCCTCGGCGCCGCCACCTACGGCCTGTTGCAGGCTCGCGCCGAGCGCGATCAGGTGGCCGCCCGCCAGCGCGATCTGGAGCAGGTCAGCGAGTTCCAGCAATCGATGCTGGCCGGTCTCGACCCCGCCGTCCTGGGACAGAGTTTGCGCAGTTCCCTGCACCAGCAGCTCGCAGCGGCACTGAAGTCGGATCCGGCCGCGGAGGAACGCCTGAAGGCCTTCGACCAGAATCTGAATCTGGCCAACCCCACCGAAGCCGCGCGACAGCTGATCGACGACGATCTGCTGGGGCGCGCGCTCGGCGCAATCGATACCGAACTGGGCGGACAACCCAAGGTCAGCGCCGAACTGCGGCTGGCCATCGGCAAGGCCTATCTGTCGCTGGGCAGCTTCGATACCGCGCTGGAAGTCATCGATGCCGCAGTCGACAGCCTTCGGCGCGAACTCGGCGATAGTGCCGCCAAGACGCTGCAGGCCCGTCTCAGCCGCAGCGAGGTCATGCGTGCTCTGGGTCGTGGCCGCGAAGATCTGCCGGCGCTGGAGCAGCTGATCAGCGACGCCCGGGCACAGGGATCGGGCGCCACCGGGGTCATGCTCAGCGCCGAATTGCTGCGGGTGGAAGTGCTGGGTCTGGAAGCGGGCCAGCTGGCGCAGAGCGTGCAGATGGCGCGCGATCTGCTGAGCCGGCACGAGGCCTATTTCGGCGTCGATGCCCTGGAGACCGTCCAGTCCCTACAGGTGCTGGCAGCGCTGCTGGGTCGCAGCGGCGATCTGGAAGACGCCAGTCCGCTGTGGCAACGCTCGCTGGACCAGCTGCAGGCGCGCTTTGGTGAATCCGACCCGCGCACCATTTCGGCGCTGGACGCCCTGGGCTCCAATCTGGGCATGCTCGGCGAATACGAGCAGGCCTTGCCTATCCATCTGAAAACCGCCGACTGGCGACGTCGGCATCTGGGCAATGAGCACCCGCTGACGCTGCAGAGCATGAACGGCGCCTCGGTGAGTCTGGCCAAGCTCGGTCGTCTGCCCGAGGCCATCGCTCTGGCCCGCGATGTGCTCGCCCTGCGCACCCGCACGCTCGGAGCGGACCACCCGCTGACGCTGCGCTCGATGCTGAATCTGGGCGCTTTCCTGGCCATGAATGGCGATATCTCCGAGGCCTCCAGGCTGACCCGCGAGTGCTATGAGCGGCGCCGTCGGGTGCTCGGCCCGGACAATCCGGACGTGTCCACGGCGGCGCTGAACCAGGTCGATTTCGAGATCATCGAAGGCCACGCCGCCGAGGCCGTGAAGCTGGCCAGCGAAGCCCGCGAGCAACGTATCCGACTGTTCGGCGCCGATCATCCGGCCGTGCTGGGTGCCGAGGAAGGTCTGGCCCGGGCACTGACCGCAGCAGAACGCTATGCCGACGCACTGCCGCTGCTGGAACAACAGCTGGCCGAATTGCGCAAGCCGGAGGCCGGTAACGCCGGCAGACGCTCGCTGACGGCCTGGTATCTGGCCCGCGTCTATCTGGGTCTGGAGCGAAAGGCCGAGGCGCAGGCGCTGATCGACCACGAGCTCGACTATCTGCGGGAGACCCCGTGGGGCGATCTCAATCCGCCGGAGCGACTGGCACAACAACAGATCCGGGAGTACCTGTCGAAATGAAGATTCTGGTCTACGGCGCGGGCGCCATCGGTCAATACGTCGGCGGCATGCTGGCCCACGGCGGCGCCGAGGTGCATCTGATCGGCCGGCCGGCACTGGTCTCGGCGCTGGCGGCCGCGCCGCTGCAAGTCCAGGATCTGGATGGCAGCGTGCACACGATCAAGCTCACGGTGAGCGCCGCCCTGGCTGAAGCCCCGGCGAATCCGGACCTGGTGATCCTCACGGTCAAGGGCCCGGCCACGGCCGAGGCCGCCGCTGATCTGGCCAGGCATGTGCCGGCGGCCACGCCGGTGCTGAGTTTCCAGAACGGTGTCGACAATGTCGCCCGTATCAGCGCCGCTGCACCAGGCCTCGCGGCTCTGGCCGGCATGGTGCCCTACAACGTGGTCCAGATCGCTCCCGGTCAGGTCCGACGCACCAGCGATGGTCAGCTGATGGCCGAACGCGCGCCGATCACCGAGGCGCTGTTGCCGATCTGCGCCAAAGCCGGACTGGCCCTGGCCCTGCGCAGCGACATGCGCGCAGTGCAGTGGGGCAAGCTATTGCTCAATCTCAACAATCCGCTGAATGCGCTGAGCGGCCTGCCGCTGCGCCAGCAGTTGCTGGATCGGCGCTATCGCTGCCTGCTGGCCGATCTGCAGCAGGAGGCCCTTGCCGTTCTCGACCGGGCGGCCGAGCCGGTCGCGCAGGTGACCCCGCTGCCGCCGCGCTGGCTGCCACGCCTGCTGCGTTTGCCAACCTGGCTGTTCAAGCCGCTGGCGGCGCGGATGCTGAAGATCAGCCCCGAGGCGCGCTCGTCGATGTACGACGATCGCCTGGCCGGCCGCCCCACCGAGATCGACGATCTTTGCGGCGCGGTGGTGCGCTGCGCCGAGCGCAGCGGAGCGACGGCGGCAGCCAATGCGGCATTGCTGCGTCTGGTCTCTGGCGCACCTGCCGGCCGCTGGTTCAGCGCCGCCGAGATCCGGTCGGCTCTGGGCGGCTGAGCCCGGCCGGGCAGCGCCGGATGCGCGTTCAGTCGCTGCAACGCAGACAGTCCTTCACACGCCATCCCTGACGCTTGTAGATCTTCGATCGCGCGGTTTCGCGACGCTCGGCTGGCGCCTCGTCCCGGGTCGGTGAGGCCGTCGGCGTCTCCAGCCTGGCGGCAGCCCGTTGCGCTGCCCGCTCGCGCGCGGTCTGCGCCAGCAGATCGAGCAGACGACGGTAGTCGGTCTGGTCGAAACGCGGACCCAGGGTCTCGTGCTGCTCATTCTTGAAGGTCTCCATGCGCACCGCCAACGACAGCAATTCCAAGGGCGCGCCTGTCGCCGGCCAACGCCAGATCGGTCCGCCGCTGGCGCCCGCAGACATCCACAGCGCAAAGCGCTGGAAGGGCTCGGCTCCGCGTGGACAGGCGCTTTGCCCGAACAGGTTGACGGCTGCGCCCGGCGCAATGCGTCCGGCCGGGCCGATCACGCCGTAGCCGGCCCGCAGCACGCGCAAGCCGGGTGCGACCCGCGGGGCGCCGAAGCGCAGTCGCGGCCAGGCCAGATCGCTGGGCAGATCGGCCGGCTGATCGAGCACCAGAAAGGCAAAATCGTGCGCGGTGCGTTCGGCAAAACGCTGGTTGAGATCGGGCGGTGCGTCTGCATCCCGATGCCAGCCGCCCCGCTCACTGAGAAAAGCCCGCGAGACCATGGCGGTGCCGAAGGGCGCCGCCGGCGGGTCCGAATAGCGACGGCCGCCGGGCACCAGGCGATAGCGGTCGCAAACCACGCCTTCGCTGGTCAGCACCACGTGGGCCGCGGTCATGGCCAGATCCGGCGACAGCAGCACCCCACTGCCGGCGGTAGGCCGCGATCCGGGATTGCAGCGATGCGGCCGCACCCTCAGCGCCAAAGGTGCCACTGGATCGGGCAGGGACAGGGGCAGCAACTCGCGGCTGGGCAACGTGACCGGGCACCAGGGCAGACTGGGGCGGTCCGCCGCCAACCGGATCGGCGGCCGTGTCTGCCAGAAGGGGTCTCGCTCGCGTTCGCGGACGGCGCGCACATCCGCGCTCGGGTAGGCACTGGCCCTCAGATCCTCAGCCAGTTCGGCCGGCGGCAGGCCCAATCGCTGCAGGCCCTGCGCCTGCTGTGGGCTCAGATCGACCTGCTGTGGCCAGTCCAGACGCAGGCAGGGGCCCCGCGACGTCTGCAGTACCCGCCAAGCCAGCATGTCCTGCACCTGCGGCAGATACTGGACCGCCGATTCCAGTACCACCTCCGGCGCATCGGCCGATGCGCTGCAGTTGACGTACGGCGAATGAGCGCCTGCACCCGCAGCGTCGAGCATGGCCAGTAGATCGGCCCTGGCGGCTTGGGCTGGCGCTGACAGGCACAGAACTGCAGCGACGCCGCTGCCGATCAGGCGGCCCAGAATCCGGGGGACAGAGTGCATCAAGACCACGCGTGCCGGGAACTCACGTTCAGGAATGCCAGCCCGAAGCGCAACATACGGTGAACGGGGGCCCGAAGGGGCGTCTCCTGAAGCACCGCGGGGCTGGCCTGTGGAGCGACCTCGCGTCGCGACCGGCAAGTCGCACGTCCGCAGCAGTGGTCGCGCCGCAAGGGCGCTCCTACAGGTGGACGAGGCCGGCGCTCTACTCACGCGGACGTCTAATCAATGACCTGCCCTGTGCCCCAGCCGCGCCTCTCTGCCTATATAGGGCGGCAGGCACCGCCCTCCGCGCTTGCCGCTGCTACTCGAAGCCGTTGGCGAACACCGAATCGGGCGTTGACGGCTCGACCTCCACCGCACCCTTGTCGCACTGCGGCGTGCCGCTGTTGTCGCCATCCTGGGGGCGGGCAACGCCACGCTGATCGCTGCCCAGACAGAGCAGATCCGAGCCGGTGTCGATCAGTGCGCTGCCAGCCTGCGGCAGATGGGTCCGGGTGCCGCCGCCGTTGTCGGCCAGGGCCGCCAGTCCCGCCGGTACACCGAGCACATCGCCGGTGCCGCTGCTGAATCCGCAACTGGAGCTGGGCGCCTCCAGATGATTGGAGGCCAAGGTGATATTGCTCAGCGAGGGGCTCTTGCTGCAGTCATCGACAGTGCTGCCGCTTCCCACCAGATTGCTGGCGAAGGCGCTGTTCTGAACCAGCCCGAAGTTGCCCTCCATGCGCAGACCGCCGCCGACACCGGCGGCATTGCCGTCACTGTCGGCGCGGTTGCCGACCAGCGTCACGTTGATCAGGTTGATGCGGCCGCTGGCGGTGGTCGAGAGCACGCCGCCGCCGTTGAATCGGGCCTGATTGCCGGAGATGGTGCTGTTGTAGATGAAGGTGTTCGAGGTCGAGGCGATGCCGCCGCCGCCACCGGAAAAGCCCGAGGTCGAGCTGTTGCCATCGATGGTGCTGAAGGCGACATCAACGCGGGTGTTGGCGTCTCCGCCAAAAGACAGCCCGCCGCCTTCGCTGGCTGCGATATTGGCGCTGATGACCGAATCGATCACCACCGTGGGCCCGTTCGCCCGCAGGCCACCGCCGGACAGTTGCGTGCTGTTGTTGCTGATCTCCACCCGCTGCACGGCCAGATGCTCGTTGCCGGGGGTGGAACCGGAACTGGCGTTGATGCCGCCGCCAAAGGTGAAGCCGGCGACACCGTTGCGCACCGACAGATCCTTGAAGGCATAGGTGTGCCCGAGGGTGTTACCCGGATCCAGATCGAAGACCCGCTCGGCGCCGTTGCCGAGCACGCGGGTACTGTCGCGACCAGCGCCATAGACGGCCATGCCGGTGGTCAGATCCAGATCGCCATTGACGTTGCTGTTGTCGCTGCCGATGCGGGTCAGGGTGTAGTCGCCAGCCGGGATGATGATCGCGCCGGGTGCAGCATTCGCGGCCGTGATCGCTTCGCGCAGGGAGCAGTCGGCTTCACATTGGCCATCCAGCGTGTCAGCGGTCTTGGTGACGCTGTACACGGGCGCCGAGCGGATGTTGAAGCTGAGACTGGCCGGATTGGGATTCTGTGCGGGGCGCGCCACCACAATCGAATAATCGACACCGCCTTCCAGGCGTACGCCAGCGAGCGCCGCGGCGAAACCGCCGGCGCCATCGTCGTTGCAGGCGCCAACCACTGGCCGAAAATTGCCGGGTGTGCCGGTGTAGATGGCGACAATGTCGTCGTACCCGAGCGCGCTCAGGTTGACGTGGAAATTCTGACCTGGAGTCGCGAAATTCAAGCCGTACCAGACGGTGTTTCCGCGCTGCTGGGTATCACCGTTCTTGCAGACGAGGATCGGATCGGTGCCCTCGGTGGTGGCCAGCGCAATGTCCGGCTGGGAGTCACTGAATCCGCCCGCCATCTGCAGCGTGGCCGGATTGATCTGAATGCGATTGGCCCAGTTGTCGTTGGACGGCGCGCCGCCGGCAATGGCCAGCGCTGGCGCCAGGGCGGCAATGCCTGCAGCCAGACGCTGCATCGATCGATGGCTCATCATCGACGGCTCCTGCTCACTTCGGGGGTGCGCAGTCTCGCCGAAAGTTTGTCCGGACAAAAGTACCGTTGATCGGAATGTCCGGACAATGATACCAGATTGGCGACCGTCAGACGTCGCCGTCGGCCGGCCAGCCCTCACCTGTGCCCTTCTGGAAAACCCGATCCTCCGGCTGCACGCTGCCGGCGGGGAAAGCCGAGGCACCCTTGAGATCGTAGTAGATCGGCCCGAAATCAGGATCGACCGTGGCCCGGAACAACTGCTCGAAGCTGTCGATGACGAAATAGGTCTTCTGGAAGGTGTCGATGCGATAGCGCGTGCGCATGACCCGCTTGAGTTCGAAGCCGATGCGGTTGGGCGCCGCACTTTCCAGGCTGTACAGGCTCTCGCCCTTGCTGGAGACGATGCCCGAGCCGTAGATGCGCAAGCCCGCCGGGGTGTTGATCAGGCCGAATTCCACCGTGTACCAGTACAGCCGCGTCAGTTCGGTCAGCGGCTCGTCGCCGTAGCGCGCAGCCTTCAGGCCGCCCTCGCCATAGGCCTGCATGTAGTCGGCAAACACCGGCAGCAGCAGCAGCGGCACATGGCCAAAGAGGTCATGAAACAGGTCCGGCTCGCTGATGTAGTCGATTTGTTCCGGCTTGCGTATCCACCAGGTGACCGGAAAGCGGCGGTTGGCGAGATGTTCGAAGAAGGCCACTTCCGGCAGCAGGCCCTCGACCGCAATCAACTGCCAGCCGGTCCGCTCCTTGAGAATGGGATTGAGCTCGGCGAAGCGTGGAATCGCGTGCGCGTTCATGCCGAGCTGCCTGAGTCCGTCGAAGAACTCGTCGCAGGCGCGGCCGGGCAACAGCGCCATCTGGCGCTCGAACAGGGTCGCCCAGGTCTGATGCTCGGCCTCGGTGTAGTCATCCCAGGGCTGCTCGACCACGTTGGTCGTGTAGACCGGCACATAGCCCTTGTCGGTCAGCAGATTCTCGACCCGGCGTGGCTGCTCCATGACATCCCTCCCGATGCTGGTTTCAGCCTTTTAGCTTAGCGCGAAGTGCGTGCAGCGAGCGTGCGTTTCTTGCGCAGAGCACGGCTTTTGGCGCAATCTGGTTGCATATGAGTCGAATTTAGAGCAACAAATCACCATGGCAGACCTTGATCGTGTCGATCGCCTGTTGCTTGATCTGCTCCAGCACGACGCCCGACGTACCAATGTGCAACTGGCCGAGGCGCTGTCATTGTCGCCCTCGGCCTGTCTGCGCCGGGTGCAGCGGCTGGAACGCGCCGGCGTCATCCGCGGCTATCGCGCAGTGCTCGATCCGGGCGCACTCGGTCGCGGCCTCAGCGCCTTCGTGCGGGTACAGCTGGAGCGCCACGACGCCGAACATGTGCACCGCTTCACCGAGCTGGTCGGAAGCTGGGATGCGGTACTGGCCTGCTACGCCCTGACCGGCGACATGGACTATCTGCTCCACGTGGCGGTGGCCGACCTCGCCCATTTCAACGAGTTCATCATGGGCGAGCTGCTCAAGCACGGTGGCGTCCGCGACATCAACAGCAGTTTCGTGCTGGCCAACGTCAAGAGTGAGCGCGGCGTGCCGGTGGCATAGGGGGCGCGGGGCACGGGAAAGGCCGGCGTCATTGCGAGGAGCTTAGCGACGAAGCAATCCAGGGCATTGCCGCACGCCCCTGGATTGCTTCCCCCGGATCAAGTCCGGGGTCGCAATGACGCCAGGCCCAGGCTCTTGTGGGTCCGGGCGCCTCTGCGTCTCGCTCAGGACCGGGGCAAGAACGGTTTAGGCCTTTCCCGATTCCCGATTCCCGAGTCCCGATTCCCCTCCGTCCCCCATTCCGCGCGACAATGGCGGCCGACCCGCAATCAGGAGCCATCCCATGCACGCACTGATCACCGGCGCCAACCGCGGCCTGGGACTGGAATTCACCCGGCAACTGCTGGCGCGCGGCGAGCGGGTGGTGGCCACCGCCCGGCATCCGGCGCGCTGCGCCGAGCTCAACCATCTCTGCGGCGACTATCCGGGGCATCTGCACGTATTGCCGCTGGATGTGGCCAACCCGCATTCCATCACCGAGCTGGCGCGTGAGCTGGTGCTGGTCACACCGACGCTGGATCTGGTGATTGCCAATGCCGCGGTCAACGTCAGCGGCGAGCGCTTCGGCCAGCTCAAGGCCGAAGACCTGGAGCGCAGCTTCGCCATCAACACCGTGGGCCCGGTGTTGCTGGCGCAGGCACTGACCGAGCTGCTGGCGGCCGGGAAACAGCCGCGAATGGTGTACATCAGCTCGGTGCTGGGCTCGATCAGCGCCCGCGACAGTTTCTACGTGCCGAGCTACTGCATCAGCAAGGCGGCGCTGAACATGGCCATGCGCCAGCTGTCCTATCCCTTGAGCGAGCGTGGGATCTGCAGCGTCGCCGTCCATCCGGGTTGGGTTCGTACCGACATGGGTGGCGCCAAGGCGCCGCTGACGCCGGAGCAATCGGTGCGTGATGTGCTGGCCCTGATCGCCGGGCTCAAGCCCGAAGACAACGGGCGCTTTTTCAGCCACGAGGGTCAGGAACTGGACTGGTAGTCGGCACCCCAGGGAAAACGGGTCGGGTAGCTGCAAGGCTGTCCCGACCCGCAAGATGGGCAATGCCGACGGCCGGTGCGACCGTCGGCGGCTTTGCTCTCAGTAGACGTCCTTGACCGTGTTGTGGACATTGAACTTGCCGGTCGGCGTGATCATCGTCGGGCCCTTGATGACCTTCTTCAGTTTCAGAGTCTTGTCATCGATGACCACGATGGCGCTTTCTTCCTTGGCGCCGCTCCAGACCGAGAACCAGACTTCATCGCCAGCCGCGTTGTACTCAGGCTGCACCACGCGCTTGGGGCCCGGGCCGAGCTTGGCCCATTCGGCAATCGGCAATACCTTGTAGCCCGCACCCAGTTTCTGGGTGTCGAAGACCGCCACGGTCTGACTGATTTTCGGATCCGGGTTCAGCGGCGTGTCCACATACAGGTGCTGGCTCTTCGGGTGCGTCTTCACGAACAGCGAGCCACCGCCCTGACCCTTCAGCACCTGCACCGCCTTCCAGGCCTGCTGCGGATGCTTCTCCGGATCGGTGCCGACCAGAGTGATGGCCTCGCTGCCGAGGGCGCTGGTGACCCACACCGGACCGAACTGCGGATGCATGAAGTTGGCACCGCGACCCGGATGCGGAATCTTCTCGGCATCCACCAGATTCACCATCTTGCGTTCCCGGGAGTCGACCACGGCAATCTTGTTGGATTGGTTGGCCGCCGTCAGGAAGTAGCGATGGGTGGAATCCCAGCCGCCGTCATGCAGGAAGCGCGCAGCGTTGAGCGTGGTGATCTGCAGGTTCTCGATGTCGGAGTAAT
Source organism: Lysobacterales bacterium (assembly GCA_050250665.1). GTDB lineage: Bacteria > Pseudomonadota > Gammaproteobacteria > Xanthomonadales > SZUA-5 > JADKFD01. Next base: position 81,151 of record JBFWOF010000019.1, read on the forward strand.
TGACCAGCAGGATGCGCCCGGTCTCCTTGACGTTGACGATGAACTCCGGGTGCTCATGGCTGGCGACAATGGCGGCCACGCGCGGTTCCGGATGATATTCCTGCGTGTCCACGGTCATGCCGCGGGTGGAGACGATCTTGAACGGTTCCAGTGTCGGCCCGTCCATGATGACGAACTGCGGTGGCCAGTAGCTGCCGGCAATCGCGTACTTGTCCTCATAGCCCTTGAACTTGCTGGTCTCCACCGAGCGCGCTTCCAGGCCCACCTTGATTTCGGCGACGATGGCCGGCGGATTCATCCACAGATCGATCAGATCGATCTTGGCATCGCGACCGATGGTGTAGATGTAGCGCGAGGAGTCGGACATGCGTGAGATATGCACTGCATAGCCGGTTTTCAGCGTGTTGACGATCTCCTTGGTGTCGCCGTCGATCAGCGCCACTTCACCGGCATCACGCAGGGTGACGGCGAAGAAATTATCGGTGTTGCGCTGGTGCATCTTCTGGGTCGGGCGCTCGGCGACAGGCACGAATACCTTCCAGCTGTCCTTCATTTCCTTCATGCCGAATTCCGGCGGCGTCGGCGGATCGTGCTGGAGGAAGCGGGCCATGATGTTGACCTCTTCCTTGCTCAGCTCGCCCGAGGTTCCCCAGTTCGGCATGCCGGCCGGCGAACCATAGTTGATCAGCGCCTCCAGATACTGGGTGCCCTTGGCCCGGGTGATGTCCGGCGTCAGTGGCTTGCCGGTGGCGCCCTTGCGCAGCACGCCATGACAACCGGCGCAGCGCTGGAAGAAGATCTGGGTGGCGCGGGCAAATTCAGGTTTGCTGATCGGCGGCGCATCGGGATTGACCACCATCTCGATGCCTTCGGTCGGTACTGCCGAGGCACCAGCCTGGTACTTCATCTCGCCTTCCTTGGTGCCGGGATGGCGCGAGCCCTGCGCGGGGTCCGTGGACACCGCCAGGGTCTTGCGCGCTGCCGACACGTCGGCAGCTGTGACCACATGGCCCGGATTGCCCCAGCTGGCATAGACGTAGGTGACGATATTGGCGATATCTCCATCAGCCAGATGACTCATCGCCGGCATGACATTGTTGTATTCGACCCCATTGACGACCAGCTTGCCGGTGATGCCCTGCAGGATCGAAGACAGCACCTTGGTCTTGTCGCTGTTCTTCAGGAAGTCGGAGCCGGCGAGCGGCGGAAAGGCCCCCGGCAAGCCGACGCCGGTGGGCTGGTGACAGGCGGCACAATTGGCGAGAAAGGCCGCCTCACCGGCTTGATTGCCCTGTTTGGGCAATCGCTCATTGACCACATCATCGGCCAGCGCTGCGCCACCCAGGGCGAGCGCCAGCACTACAAAAAGGGGTTTGCGCATCAACATGACCGGAACCTCCAAGGAACGCCCGACAACGGTTGCGGGCTTGAGGGCACGATCCGCCTGATCGGCGCGGGCGCTCAATGACGCAGGTCAAGTCGGCGGGAGTTGAGGCTGTCCGAGTGCGCATCACCCAGCCGTTTGCCCGTCTGTGCCGGGCGCATGCCAGCGCGCGGGACCACATTTGCAAGCTCTAGGGCCCGCGCGCCAGACTTGCAGCATTCTGGTAGCGGAGATCGCAATGACCTTTCTGTCTGCCCCGCGGCCGCCACCGGACGCCGAGCTGGCCGAAGCCTGCGCCACCGATCTGCGCGATGCCTTCGCCGACTACAACGCCCGCTTCCGCGCCATCACCCAGCGCGCCAAGCGCCGTTTCGAACGCCGCGAGTGGACCGCGGCCCGACTCGACGCCATCGAGCGCATCGAGCTCTACGATGTCTGTGTGGCCGAGACCTCGCGGCGACTGGAAGCCGAGCTGGGAGAGCGGGTCGGCGACAAGGCCTTGTGGTCTCGCGTACGTGACCGCTACGCCGAACTGATCTCGCCGCTGCTCGATCAGGAGCTCAACAAGACCTTCTTCAACACCCTGACCCGGCGTTTCTTCAAGACCCGCGGCGTCGATCCGTCCAGTGAATTCGTGGCGCTCAACATCGAGCCAACCGACCGACTGACCCACCCGGTGCCGCGCCTGAACTACAGCGCCACGCGTTCGCCCGAAGAGCTGTTCCAGCGCCTGCTGGAAGATTTCCATTTCGAAGTGCCCTTCGCCGATATCGCCACCTCGGCCCAGCGGATTTCCAAGTCGGTGGCCGAACAACTGCCGCGCTGGGATGGCACGCCGATGGTGCGGGCCGTGGAGATGCTGGAAACCGTGTTCTATCGCGAGCGTCGCGCCTATCTGGTGGGGCGCATTTTCGGCGAGCGCGAATACGCGCCGCTGGTGATCGCGCTGGTGCATGAGGACGCCGGGCTGCGGGCCGATGCGGTGATGGTGCAGCGCGACGATGTCTCGGCGCTGTTCGGCGTGACCCGCAGCTATTTCCAGGCCGATCTGGAAACCGTGGGCGATGCCGTGGTGTTCCTGCGCACGCTGCTGCCGAAGAAGCCGGTCAACGAGATCTACACCGTGCTCGGCCGCGCCAAGCAGGGCAAGACCGAGCGCTATCGACATTTCTATCGGCACTTCGAAGCCAGTGACGAGGCCCTGACCCTGGCCGACGGCGAGAAGGGTCTGGTCATGGCGGTGTTCACGCTGCCGAGCTACCCGCTGGTGTTCAAGGTCATCCGCGATCGTTTTGCACCGTCGAAGCTGATGACCCGACAGGACGTCATCGACAAATACCAGCTGGTGTTCAAGCACGATCGCGCCGGCCGACTGATCGACGCCCAGGAGTTTCGCTTCCTGCGCTTTCCGCGCCGACGCTTCGCGCCGGAGCTGCTGGAGGAACTGCTGGACAGCTGTCGCAGCAGCGTCATCGAGGACGGCGACGATCTGATCCTCACCCATATGTACGTGGAGCGCCGGCTGCGACCGCTGAACCTGTTCCTCAAGGAGTCGCCACCGGAGCTGGTGGAACGCGCCGTCATCGACTACGGCCTGGCGATCAAGGACCTGGCCGCCAGCAACATCTTCCCCGGCGATCTGCTGCTCAAGAACTTCGGTGTCACCCGCCATGGTCGGGTGATCTTCTACGACTACGACGAGCTTTGCCTGGTCACCGAATGCCGCTTCCGCGAACTGCCCGCAGCCCGCGACGACGACGAGGAAATGCACCATGGCGCCTGGTATTTCGTCGGCGACGATGATGTGTTCCCCGAGCAATTCACCGAATTCCTGGGCCTGCCGCGGCGTTTCCGCGAGGTCCTGATCGCCCGCCACGGCGAGATCTTCACGGTGCTCTGGTGGCATGACGTTCAGGACAAGCTCAATGCCGGGCACTTCTTCGACATCTCGCCCTATCGGGAGGAAGTGCGGCTGCGGTAGGGCTGGTTGTCGGTTGTCGGTTGTTGGTTGTCGGTTGCGGACTTTGTCCGCGATAACCGCTTCGGGCGCGAGCTGCGTTGTGCATTGGTGGATACGCCGATCGCGGACAGAGTCCGCTCCCACAACCAACAACCGACAACCGACAACCCGCCCCACCACCCTGCTAGCCTTCGCGCCCGGCTTCTCCTTTTCCGATTGCCAATGTCCTTCGATCGCCAACGTGTCCGTGCAGCCTTCTCTCGCGCCGCCAGCGGCTATGAGCAGACAGCGGTGTTGCAGCGACAGGTCGGCGACCTCCTGCTGGAGCGCCTGGCGCTGCTGGAGTCGGTCCCGCAACGGGTGCTGGACGTGGGTGCCGGCACCGGGCGGCTGACGGCGCAGATCAAGAAGCGCCTGCCCCGGTCCGAAGTCATTGCGCTGGATCTGGCCATGGGCATGCTGCGGCAAGCCAAGGCCAACGCGGGTTGGTGGCGACCCTTCCGGCGCGTGGCCGGAGATGCCCAGGCCCTGCCTTTTGCCGACGGCTCGATGGATCTGCTGATCTCCAATCTGTGCCTGCAATGGTGCCCGGATCTCGGCGCCATCTGGCATGAGTTCCGGCGCGTGCTGAGACCGGGTGGCTGGCTGCTGTTCACCAGCTTCGGGCCGGACACGCTGAAGGAGCTGCGCGCGGCCTGGCATGCAGCCGACGAGAATCCGCATGTGCATGTGTTTCTGGACATGCACGATGTCGGCGATGGCGTGCTGGCGCAGGGTTTCGTCAATCCCATGTTCGACACCGAGCGCTACACGCTGGAGTACGGCGAAGTGGGCGAAGTGATGCGCGAGCTCAAGGCCATCGGCGCCGGCAACGCGCTCAGCGATCGCAGTCGCGGCCTCACCGGCAAGAGCGCCTACGCACGCATGCTCGCTGCCTATGAGGCACACCGTCGCGGTGGCCGGATACCGGCCAGCTATGAAGTGATCTTCGGCCAGGCCCGCGCCCCCGAAGCCGGTGCCCCCTTGCGCGGACCCAAGGGCGATGTCGCCAGCTTCAGTGTCGAGGCCATGCGCGCGCGTTTGCGCCGGGGCGGTGGTTAGCAGCGGGCGCTGGCCACTGGCGATTGGCAACTGGCGATTGGCAACTAGCGATTGGCAACTAGCAATTAGCAACTAGCGATTGGGGCGCTTCGGTCGCGGCGTGATGGTGCGTCATTGCGAGGAACGCAGTGACGAAGCAATCCAGCGCTTGCGGAGCCGCGCGTCTGGGTTACTTCGCAGCGCTCTCCATGAAGGCAGATCGCAGGTTGTTGATCTGGCATCAGCGTGGTTGCATCGCCGACGTTGTTATCCTGTAGGAGCGCCCTTGCGGCGCGACCACCGCTGCGGACGTCCGACCTGCCGGTCGCGACGCAAGGTCGCTCCTACAGGCAGTTTCGTGGACGCCGGTTCAACACTTGCCCCACCGACCACAACCGCGCCCTAACCGCTAACCGCTAATCCCTAATTGACCGACTCGTCGTGGTCGAACATCAGGTTTTCCAGCCAGGAATAGGCGGCTTCCTGATCGGGCTGGTTGAACAGCACCATCAGGATCACCCATTTCAGTTCTTCGACATCGACCTCGCCCACATCCAGGGCGATGACCCGATCGAGCACCAGCTCCCGCTGTGCCGGGGACAGCACTCCCTGTTGTTCGAGGAACATCAGAAAGCCCTGCGCTTCGGGATCGAGTTTCTCGCGTTCCTGCGGGGCGAGCACACGGATCGGGCCGCCGGCATCCAGGGTTCGCGGCTCGCAGGCGGGACGTAGCTCGGCGAGTTCATCGAGCCAGTCAAAGGCCTTGCGGATTTCCTGCGGGGTGAAACCGACTTCCAGTAGCGAACTTTGGAGCGAATCGCGGTCCTGATCGGATTCAGGCTCGTCGATCATGAGGTTTTCGAACAGATAGAGCAGTACGTCGAGTATGTTCTCTTTCATTCATCCTCATCCGGCGCAGCGGCTGTAGGTGCCGCCGGGATTGGCTACGACTTCCCCCTCCAACTCCATGCGCAGCAGCATGCTGGAAAGCACCGGGACGGTCAATCCAGTGCGTTCCACCAGGGCATCGAGCGCCACCGGGTCGTGTCCCAGTGCCCGCCGCAGCGCCTGATACTCGGCATCATCGAGGCTGTCGCCACGGGCAGACACGGGTTTGGGTTCGCTGGCCCGGGTTTCGAGCGGGCCCAGCGTGTCGGCCCATTCCCGCACCAGCGGCTGCAGTTCTTCGATGACTTCCTGGGCGGTTTCCACCAGTTTGGCGCCGTCTCGGATCAACTGATGGCAGCCCTTGGCCAGCGGATTGTGAATGGATCCGGGGATGGCGAAGACTTCCCGCCCCTGTTCGGCGGCTACGCGCGCGGTGATCAGCGAGCCGCTGCCGAGACTGGCTTCCACCACCAGCGTGCCCAGTGACAAGCCGCTGATGACCCGGTTGCGACGCGGGAAGTTCTCCTTGCGCGCCGGCGTGCGCGGCGGGAACTCGGTGACCAGGGCGCCGTGCTCGACGATTGCCCGCGCCAGATCGGCGTTGCGGGCCGGATAGATGCGATCGAGGCCAGTGCCGAGTACGGCCACCGTGGTGCCGCCGGCGTCGATGGCGCCCTGGTGGGCGGCGGCGTCGATCCCGGCCGCGAGGCCACTGACCACGGCGAAACCACGGCTGACAAAGGTGGCGGCAAAATCGCGCGCAGTGGCCAGTCCACCGGCCGTGCCCTGGCGGCTGCCGACGATGGCCAGCTGCGGCGTCCACAGGGCGTCGACATCGCCGCGCACGAACAGCAGGAATGGGGCACCGGCGAGCCTGCGCAACAGTGGCGGATAGCGTGGATCCTGGATGCTGAGCACGCAGGCGCCGGAGTCATTCAGCCATTGCTGGTCGAGTTCGGCTTCGGTGCGGGCCCGATCGATCGCCGCGGCGCCGAGCGCGGCGAGCGCGATACGCTCGAGCGCCAGTCGGATATCGCCACCGGCGCTGTCCAGTGCGCGTCCGCTGCCAACACTGCCGCAGCCATAGGCACGGTAGAGCGTCAGCCAATGCAGCTGGGAGTCGTCCGCGCTGGATGCAGTGGCGGCGCTAGCCGGCATCTTTCATTTGCTCGCGAGGAAATGGCCGAACTTCAGGATGGGGACCGCTGCAATGGCGGTGACTACGGCGCCATTCTCGCATTGCCAGGGCCGCCGGTGGCGCCAGAAACGACAACGACCGCCGCAGCGGTCGTTGTCGAGCACGCATTGGCGGCTGTCAGAGCTGGGTCGGCTCCTTCAGGATCGCACCCAGATTCACTGGCCGCACGCCGTTCATCACCAGTCCGTAACTGATCCGGTCAAAGGTACGGAAGATCATCACGTGACCGATGAACTCGTCGGGCAGCGTGACCTTCTTGTCGCGCGGATTGAAGAATTCGCGCACCGTGCCTTTGGGATAGCTGGTCTCATCCTGCACGGTTTCGCCGGGCTGGTAGATCGAATAAACCTCGCCGACCTCGACACCCTCGCGGGCGCCTGCCGAAATCGCCAGTACGTCGGCCGGACCGGCATGGTCGAAGTCGCCGCTGATGCCGATGACCCGTGCATCTGCAGGCACCGACGCCGGCGCGTGCGGGTAGAAGTTCATCGGCAGCGGCGACTCTTCCACCGGCAGCAACAGATCGCCACGGCGGATTTCCTTGTCGCCATAGGTCACGTACAAGGTTGCCGGATCACCCACTCGGGTGACGGTGGCGTTGCCGACTTCCTCAACCTCGTAGCCGAGCACGTCCTCGCCGCGATTGGCGATCCATTCCCGCCAGTTGCTGCGGTACTGATCGGCCGCCTCCCAGGCGTCGGTCTTCGAGCGGCGCTTGTCCTTCTGCCACAGCCAGCCGTCCGGCACGCTGCGGTAGACCAGAGTCGGCCGGGCGATGACGTACTGCTGTCCCACTTCCACGCCGTCGTTGAAGCGGCGTCCGTAGACCAGCTGCTGGTCGGTGGCGAGGATGCGGGCTTCTTCGTTGGCGACGATGTACGGCGCGTTCTCGTAGTCCTCCTGGCTCAGCACCCGGGGGCGTGAGAGGAAGCTGCGAATCGAAGACAGCGGCAGCGGTGGGATGGCTTCACCATCGTCGCCCTCACGCATGCGTGGGCCGATGTCCGGTGCTGGCTCGCCGGGTGGCGCACCATTGACCATCAGCCGCGGCTGACCGTCGATATAGACCAGACTGATCACATCACCCGGATAGATCAGGTGTGGATTGTCGATCTGTGGATTGGCTTGCCAGATCTCCGGCCAGTACCACGGACTCTTCAGAAAGCGTCCGGAGATGTCCCACAGCGTATCGCCCTTCTTCACGACATAAGTGTCGGGATGATCGGCACGAAGCTCCGGGCCAGCGGCGTAAACCGTAGCGGCGACAAGCATTGCGGCAAAAACTGAAAGTGCTTTTTTAAGCATGGCAGCCATCTGCCTGATTCCCAAGGGCTTCCTGAGTGTAGCGGAAGATTGTCTTGGTGAAAATGAGGAGCAGCCCACTAAATCAAAAGAAAGTGGCGCGAACGCATGATTTCGATGCAGGGGATGACCATCGAAGGGGGGTCCATGCGCCGCGCCGGGGGAAATTGAGCCTTCAGGTGAGCTCGGCGGTGATGGCACGAGCCACTGTCCGCATTCACCTGTCTCCAGGTGATACCTCCAGTTCGTTGCCGCAGTAAGGACGGGGAAGAGCATGGAGCCCATCCATCTGCGTTTCGGAGGTCTCAACCTACGACTTTCTTCGTAATCAAACAATCCAGTCCGGATGGGCCCGGGATTAAGAATCGACCATGTCCAGAAAGGGGTCACTCGGCAAGGCGATGCTCCGGCCCGGAGCCTGGGATGGCTGTCGCCGGCTCAGGTCCCACGGGCAACGGCCGGAGTCGGCGCTGGGGTGGTGTCCCGAAATTTCCTTGAACTGTTTCCGCTTTGGGACCCCGCTAGCGCAAGGCGGTCAGAGCCATTGATTTGCTGGTGCCGGTTCCAGGACGGCTCATTCGACGCCAGCGTTCCTGTTCCGCCAGCGTCTGCTGTTCCAGCAGCTTTCGGGTCAGGCAACGTCGGCTCATCAAGGAACTGCCGGTGCGGCGTTCCAGCCTGCAAACGATGCCGCCCTGGTCCAGCAAGACCATCCGCGATTCGAAATCAAGGACCTGACGTCGCAGGGCCAGCCCGGCCTCGGGACTGTCAACCGCCTGCGGGAGCGCCAGTTGCAGTGCCCGGATCTGCGCTCGAATCCAGTCCTGATCGCTTGCATCCAGGCGCTTGTAACGGCCGCCGCGTAGTCGCCCGTCCACCTGGGCGACATACGCGGCGATGGCCACCATGTCTATCGAATCCTCAGATCTTGACGGCATCGGCACAGCCGACGCCGCTTCCTCGGCGGTTGCGGACGAGGAGCCTGGATCGGCGCTGGCGGTCGACATCGCAATCCATGCCAGCCACAGGCTGACGATGCAGTTTCGGAGTAGTGCCCTGGCCATGCCGGAGATCCTTGATCCGCTGCGAAGCTCAACCGTTGGGCGGAATCAGCACCAGGCCCTGGCCCTTTCTCATCTGACGCAGCGACTCCTGTGACTTCGAGTTGTCCTCAATCTGACGCTTGCGCGAGAAGCAGCGCTGGGTGGCCATGCGGGTACCAACCTTGCGCTCCTGCCGGCAGACGATGCCACCTTCTTCGATGCCGATGACGCCGGTTTCGAATTCGCTGGCCAGCTCACGCAGTTTCGGAGAGGGATCGCGCGCACTGTCGGCAGCTTCCAGTTCCTGACGCAAGGCAGCGATGATCTGGATCATCCATTCCTGATCGCGCTTGCTGGAGACGTCATAGCGCCCCTTCTGAAAGCGTCGATCCACGTTCTCCACATACTGGCGAATCTCGGAGACCGACATGGACGACTGGACCTTGACGGCCGTGGTGCCGGCGCGCTCGGCCTGAGCCGTGGTTGAAATCGCCAGCGTGGCGGACATGAGGGCAACAAGCAACAGTTTCTGGTTCATGGCATTTCGCTCCAGGGGAAGTCCCGGATCAGAAACTACGATTACCTTCGTAGCTTGTCAACGCTGTGGAATTGGCCTTAATGACCAAAATGGCGAAATCACGTACGAAAAGCATCGTTGATCGAAGACAGAGGCCGAAGCGATCCGGTCCGCGAAGTGACCGGAGCCTCCGGGAAAAGCGCGGGCGGCACGGATGAAAAGGAGTTGATCAGGGTGCAGACGCGATCTCGCGTCTGTGGCGGCACGCGAGGGCAGCCACCGCTGGGAGGCAGACTCGGGGTTGCCTGGATCCACCTTGGCCGAGTAAGGCCCAGACACAGGAGCAGGCTGCTCCACCGGGCACAGCCTGCCTGCGAATCGGGGTGGATGAGGGCTTACTGGCCCACCGGCACCAGGGGCTGACGATTGAGCTTGCGCAGCTGATCCTGCGACTTGGTGGTGTCATCTTCCAGGCGCTTGCGGGTGAAACAGCGCTGGGTGGACATGCGCGTTCCGGTCTTGCGCTCCTGCCGGCAGACGATGCCGCCTTCTTCGATGCCGATGATGCCGGTTTCGAATTCACTGGCCAGCTCGCGCAGTTTCGGGCTGGGCTCACGCGACACATCGGCCTTGTCCAGCTCGGTACGCAAGGCCGGGATGATCTGCGCCAACCACTTCTGATCGCGCTTGTCGGCGACGTCATAGCGACCCTTCTGGAAACGGCGATCCACATCCTCCACATACTCGCGGATTTCGGTCACCGACTTGGAAGTCTCGACCTTGACCGCAGTCGTGGATGCGCGTTCGGCGTGGGCCGTGGTCGACATTGCCAGTGCGGCAGCAACTAGGGCAACAATCAGCAGCTTCTGGGTCATCGGGTTTGCTCCCTGGGTAGGCTTCGCGAGAAAACTACGGCTCGCTTCGTAGTCTGTCAATCCGGAATTGCAGGTGTATTTCCAACGAGTGCAAAAAGTCGCTACGATAGTCATCGTGGAGTGATCACAAGGACAGCGTCCGTGAGCCGAGTTGAATTGCAGAAGCCGACAGAAGCCGAGATCGAGCTGCTCAAGGTCATGTGGGATCGCGGCCCCTGCACCGTGCGCGATGTCCACGAAGCGCTGCAGAGCAAGACTCGAAAAACCGCCTACACAACCACCCTGAAACTGCTGCAGGTGATGTATGGCAAGGGCCTGGTGATCCGCGATGAGTCGCAACGGGCACACCGTTTTGCGGCGGCCGTGTCCCGCGAAGCGACCGAGCGCGCCTTTGTCGGCGCACTGATTTCCAAGCTCTTCGACGGCTCGGCCACACGCCTGGTGTTGCAGGCGCTGGGCAACGACGCCCGCGCCAATGACAGCGAACTGGCCGAGATCCGGGAGTTGCTGAAGAACATCGAAAGCGAGCGTGAGTGATGGACGCCCTGTCGGTTGCCATCAATGCCATCGGCTGGACCCTGATTCACTCGCTGTGGCTGGGGGCGCTGGCAGCAGCGGCCTACGCACTGCCGGCGGCGCGTTTGCGCAATCAGGCGCCACAACTGGCTTATGGCTGGGGTCTGGTGTGTCTGCTGGCGCTGGTGCTGTCCCTGGGTCTGATCTTCGCCAATGAATTCGATCGGCTGAGGGACAGCGCCGATGCCCAGGCGATCGCCCGGGCCTATGCGGCGTTGCCGGTGGAATCGGGCGCGGCGAGCAGCATGGACGTGACGCCGGCACCGTCGAGCATTGCCCGTGGCATCGATCAGATCCTGCCGCTGCTGGTGCTGGCCTGGGCGCTGGCGGTGGCGGTGATCGGGGCCGGACTGGTGCGCTCGCAGCTGGCGCTGCGGCGGCTGGTGACTGCGGGCGTGGGTCTGCCGGATCTGGCACAGCCGGTGATCGAGCTGGCGCAGCATTTCGGTGTCAACCGGCCGATTGCCGTGGTCTCCTCGGCGCTGGCCCGGGCACCCTTCGTGATCGGTCATTTTGCACCCGTCATCGTGCTGCCGCTGACAGTCGCCACCGGCATGCCGTGGTCACAGTTGCGGCTGATCCTGGCCCATGAAATTGCCCATCTGCGGCGCGCCGACTATCTGATCAACTGGCTGCAGATCGCGCTCGAAGTGCTGCTGTTCTTCCATCCCGCGGTGCGCTGGCTCAGCGAAGAATTGCGGCGGCTGCGCGAGGCCTGCTGTGACGATATGGTGGTCGCATTCGCCGGTGGCCGCGGCGATTACACCCGCGCGCTGCTGGCGCTGGAGGAGTCCCGTCACGACGCGCCACTGCTGGCGCCGAGTGCGGTCGCCGGGGGTTTGCTCTGGCGCGTGCAACGCATTGCCGGCCGCGCGCCCGATCACCGTGGTTCCCTGCAGAAGATCGTGCTGCCTGCCGCCATCGCCAGCTTGCTGGTGCTGATGCTGGCGGGCGGCGTGCAGATCCGCCCGGGTTCGGGTCCGCGTGATCTGGTGCTGCCGCAGGCTACGCTGCTGATGCCGTCCCTGCTGCAGCGCGAGGCAGCGCCTGTGCGCTTTGCCTGGGATGTGCAGCTGCCGCCACTCAGCGACGCCGAGTACGCAGCCGAGGTGCAGCCGTCGGTGCCTGCCGTGGTGACTTCGATCCAGACACAAGCGATGAGCCCCTCGCCGGCGCTGGCACTGCGCTCGGAGGTCCAACCCTTGGTGGTGGCCCGCGTACAGCCGCCAAGCGTGCCGGTCGCGCCGGAAATTGAGTCGGTGCCGACGGATCCGGTCCAGCCCGTGCATGCGGTGCGACCGATCTACCCCCGCGATCAGCGGCTTGCCGATGGTCCGCTGGCGGTGGAGCTGGAGTTCAGCCTGGCCGCGGACGGTGCGGTCCGGGACATCCGGGTCGCCAAGGCGCCCAGTGGTTCCGAACCTTTTGTCGCGGCAGCCACCAGCGCGCTGTCACAATGGATTTATCCGGCCGATGCGGCCACTGGCGGCGGGCGCCTGCGCCATCGCTTCGAGTTTCGCGACCTGGTCGCCGGTGAAACCCACGGCGAATGCACCATGCAGACCGCCAGCCGCTTCTGTCTGGTGGATGCACGCCCGGGTCGCCGTGACCCGCTGCTGCCCGGCGAGCGCTGCAAGCCGACCACCGGCTCGCGCCTGTGCCGTCGCTGAACCGCAGGCTGGATCGAGACTGAGCCGACGCCTTCCGGGGGCTTCCCCGGAGGCGCTCGGCATGGGACGCTATTGAATCCCTCCGACTTGTCTCCAGATACGCTGGCATGGCCCTATTACCCATACTCGAATATCCCGATGAGCGACTGCGTACCGTCGCCAAGCCGATCGATCACATCGACGACGCCCTGCAGCGCCTCATCGACGACATGTTTGAAACCATGTACGAGGCACCAGGCGTGGGCCTGGCGGCCACCCAGATCAATTTCCACCGGCAGCTGATCGTCATTGACGTCAGTGAGGACAAGAACGCGCCGCTGGTGCTGATCAACCCGCGCATTGTCGAATCCGAAGGCACCGAGACCTGTCAGGAAGGCTGCCTGTCGGTACCCGGCATCTTCGCCGACGTGGTCCGCGCCGAACGCGTGGTGGTCGAAGCGCTGGACCGTCACGGCGAGCTGCGCCGCATCGATGCCACCGGTCTGCTGGCGGTATGCATCCAGCACGAGATGGATCATCTGGCCGGCAAGGTCTTCGTCGATTATCTGTCGCCGCTGAAGCGGCAGCTGGTCAAACGCAAGATGGAGAAGCGCCACCGTCAGGGCGCCCCCGCCGCCAGCGCCAGCGCCTGATGTCACTGCGCGTGGTCTTTGCCGGTACGCCGGAATTCGCCGTGCCGTGCCTGGAAGCCGTGCTCGCCAGCGGCGCCGACTGCGTGGCCGTGTACACCCAGCCTGATCGTCCGGCTGGACGCGGTCGCCAGTTGCAGCCGAGCCCGGTGAAGCAACGGGCTCTGCAGGCCGGTCTGCCGGTGGAACAGCCGCTGACGCTCAAGGATGCGCAGGTGCAGTCGCAGCTGGCGGCCTATGCGCCAGAGCTGATGATCGTGGTGGCCTATGGCTTGATCCTGCCGCGCGCGGTGCTGGCGATGCCGCGCCTGGGTTGCTGGAATGTGCACGCCAGCCTGCTGCCACGCTGGCGCGGCGCGGCGCCGATCCAGCGCGCCATTCTGGCCGGCGATGCCGAAACCGGCGTCGATCTGATGCAGATGGAAGCCGGACTCGATACCGGCCCGGTACTGCTGCAGCGGCGCACACCGATTGCGGCAGATGACAGCAGCGGACGGCTGCATGATCGCCTGGCCGGGCTCGGTGCCGAGCTGCTGCGTGAAGGCCTGAGCCGGGTGCTCGCCGGCGAATCCCTGAACGCGCAGCCGCAGTCCGAGGAAGGCGTCTGCTATGCCCACAAGCTGGAGAAGTCCGAAGCGCTGCTGGATTGGCAGCAGTCGGCGACCGAACTGGACCGCAAGATCCGCGCCTTCTCACCCTGGCCGGTGGCCGAGGCGGTGATCGCTGGCGAGCGTGTGCGCATCCACGCGGCCGAACCGGTCGCGGCCAGCGGCACTCCGGGAGAACCGGTGCATGCCAGCCGCAGCCGGCTGGTGATCGCCTGTGGCGAGGGTGCGTTGGCGCTGTTGCGATTGCAACGCGCTGGCGGGCGGGTCATCGACGCCACCGACTATGTCAATGCGCGCCCCGAACTCAAGCGCTGAACCGATCCGCGTGCAAGTGGCCCGCGTGCTGCACGCGGTCGCCCGCGGCAGCTCGCTGGATCAGGCGCTGGCCCGACATCTGGCGCCGCCGGCCGCGGGTTACGAGCGCGATCCGGCTTTCGCCCGTGCGCTCTGCTACGAGAGTCTGCGCCACGGCGTCTCCAGCGCGGCTCTGGTGGCGCAGCTCTGCCAGCGACCGCCCAAACCCCTGATCGCGGCTTTGCTCGGTGCCGCGCTGACCGAGCTGCGCTTTCTGGCCACGCCGGTGCACGCCGCCGTGGCCGAAAGTGTCGCTGCGGCACGGCTGCTGGATGCCGGCGCGGCCGGATTTGCCAACGCCTTGTTGCGGCGTTTTCTGCGCGAGCGCGAGACCCTGGAGCTGCAGCTGCAGCAGAACCCGGCGGCTCGTCTCGACCATCCGGCCTGGCTGTTGGCCCGTTATCAGGAAGACTGGCCCGATCAGGTCGAGGCCATTTGCGCCGGTGGCAACCAGGCCGCGCCCATGTGGCTGCGGGTGGATCCGCGTCAGGGCAGCCGCGAGGACTATCAGGCCGAGCTGGCCGAACTCGGTATCGAGTCCAGCGCACCGGAATCACCCGCGCTGGCGCTGCTGCTGACGACGCCGGTGGCGGTGGAACGGCTGCCCGGATTCGCGCAGGGCCGGGTCTCGGTGCAGGATGCGGCCGCACAGCAGGTGGTGGCAGTGATGGATGCAAAGCCCGGACAGCGGGTGCTGGATGCGTGTGCGGCGCCCGGTGGCAAGAGCGCTGCGCTGGCCGAACAGGTGCCTGATCTGGTGCTGACCGTGGTTGAAAAGGACGCCCAGCGTTGCCCACGCCTGGAGGACACGCTGCGGCGCTGTCGGGTCTCGGCCAAGCTGGTCGTGGCCGACGCCGCCGACACCGCCAGCTGGTGGGACGGCGAGTGCTTCGATCGCATCCTGATTGATGCACCGTGCACCGGCACCGGCGTGATCCGGCGCCATCCGGACATCAAGTTTCTGCGTCGCGCCAGCGATGTTGCGGCGCTGGCGCGCGAACAATCGCGGCTGCTGGATGCGCTTTGGCCTTTGCTCGCACCCGGCGGACGTCTAACCTACGCGACGTGCTCAGTCCTCAAACCAGAGAATCAGGCCCAGATCGAGGCCTTTTGCCAGCGCACGCCCTCGGCGCGCGTGCTGCCGCTGTCCTTGCCCGGCTTCATCGCCGCTGGCCCCGGCCTGCAGTGCCTGCCGGGCAGCCTCGATCAGGACGGCTTTTACTACGCCTGCTTGCAGCGTTCGGATTGATGCTGCCGGCGCTGCTGGCGGCTCAGGATCTCGGTATTCGCCGGGCCAGTGCAGTCGCCGGCGCGGCACCCACCCTGCAACTGGTGATGAGCATCAAGCTAGGCACCCGCGCCACCGAAGCCATCGAGGCCGGTCTGGTGCTGAGTTTCAAGGTCGATTGGGAACTCGCTGACGGTCGTCAGCTGCAACAGAATCTGCTGCTGCGCTATTCACCCCTGCTGCGCAGCTATCAGCTTGGAATCGGTTCGGAAGTGGTGCAGACCTTCGCCTTGCGCAACTCGCTGCTGGCAGCGATGGAGAACGCCCGCCTGCGCTGGCCTGCGGCCCGCGCCTGCGAGGGCGACTGCGGTGGACGCGTGCGTGTAAGCCTGGATCCGGCCGCTCTGCCGGCGCCGCTGCGGCTGCCGGCGCTGGTCGACAGCGACTGGCGTTTCGACAGTGGCTGGCAGGCGCTCGCCAGCGGAGCCGGACCGTGAATGTCTGGAAGCGGGCCCTGCCGCTGCTGGCCCTGTCGGTACTGGCCCTGGGCGCAGTCTATCTGTCGGGGCGCGATGCCGAGGTCGGCCCGCGGATGGGCCCGGAATGGACCTGGGTGCTGGTCGGCATGGGCCTGTCGCTGGCACTGCTGCTGGGCGCGCTGGGCCTGGAAGCCTGGCGCCTGCGCCGCGATGTGTTGGCCCGCGCACCCGGCGCCCGCCTGAGCTGGCGACTGCTCAAGCGTCTGGCGCTGCTGGTGCTGCCTCCGCTGGGCATGTTGTTCATTTTCTCGCTGCGCTTTGTCCACGGCGCCGTGGACGGCTGGTTTCAGGTCGATGTGGCGGCAGCGCTCGATGACAGCCTGACCGTGGCCCAGCGCGCCATCGACCTCAGTGAAGAACAGGCCTTGCGGCGAGTGCGTATGCAGAGCCGCCGCATCGACGCCGGCGAAGCCGATGGCGATGATGTCGGCCTGGCCAATGTGCTCGATGATCTGGACGCGCTGGAACTGGTGATCTACGACGCCCAGCGCAATCTCAGCGCCCGCGCCAGCGCCGATCCGCGCTTTCTGGCGCCGAGCGCGCCCGACGACGCCCTCTGGCGCGCGGCGCGCACGCGCGGCTCGGCCTCCAGCATCGACCGTTCCGGCGAGGCCCTGACCATCCTGGCGCTGGTCGACATGCCCGATCGCGATCAGGTCATGCTCGGCCGCTTCGTGCTCGACAACGAGATCGCCACGCTGGCACAGGCCATCGAGCGGCACTACTACGACTATCGCCAGCTGGCCTTTCTGCGCGGTGCGCTCAAGTACACGCTGAGCGTGGTGCTGAGCGTGGTGCTGGTCGCCGCCATCCTGTTCGCGCTGTATCTCGCCTTCGCGCTGGCACGCGGGCTGGTCGATCCACTGCGGCGACTGGTCGAAGCTACCCGCGCCGTGGCCCAGGGCGACTACCGCATCGAGGTCCCCGAGATCACCGACGACGAACTCGGCGGCCTGGCGCGGGCCTTCAACCAGATGGCGCGCGAACTCGATGAGGCCAATCAGCGCCTGCTGCGCGCCGCCGGCGACGCCGAGGCCGGGCGACGCTATTTCGAGGGCGTGCTCGACCGGATTTCCTCGGGCGTGCTCAGCCTCGACGGCGCCGGCCGCTTGCGCACCTCGAATGGTTCCGCGCAGGAAATTCTGGGCGTGGATCTGAGCCCATGGAATGGCCTGCCGATCGAACGTCTGGGCAAGGCCGATCCACCGCTGCTGCCGCTGGTGCAGCGGCTGATCGAGGCGCTGGCGCGCGAGCCCGGCGACTGGCGCGAGGAAGTGCGCATCCAGCGCGGCCAGATCGAGCAGCGCCTGCTGCTACGCGGCGCGCGACTGCCCGGTGGCGATGGCGAGGTCGGCGGTCTGGTGCTGGTGTTCGAAGACGAGGGCGAATACGCCCGCGCCACCCGCGATTCGGCCTGGTCGGAAGTGGCGCGACGACTGGCCCACGAGATCAAGAACCCGTTGACGCCGATCCAGCTGGCCGCCGAACGCCTGCGCCGCAAGTTTCTGGAGCGGCTGCCCGAAGCCGACCGCGAGATACTCGACCGTTCCACCCACACCATCGTCGCCCAGGTCGAGGCACTCAAGGCCATGGTCAACGCCTTCAGCGACTACGCCCGACCGCCGCGGCTGGAACTCAAGCCGATCCGCCTGTCCAAGGTCATCCGCGAAGTGGTCGATCTGTACAGCGGCGACACCTCGCGGGTGGACATCCATCTGCGCATCCCCGAGGACGAGCCACCGGTGCGCGCCGACACCGGTCGCGTGCGCCAGCTGCTGCACAACCTGCTGCGCAATGCCGAGGAGGCCCAGCCCGATCGCCGTGCCCAGGTCGATCTGGCCCTGCACGGCGCCCAGGACGGCAGCCGCAACTTCCTCGAACTGGACGTGCGTGATCATGGCCCCGGCATCCCGGAAAGCCTGCGCGATCGATTGTTCGAGCCCTACACCACCACCAAGCCCAAGGGCACGGGCCTCGGCCTCGCCATCGTCAAGAAGATCGTCGAAGAACACGGCGGCCATATCCGCGTCGACAACATGAGCGACGGCGGCGCCCGCTTCCGGGTGCGCTTTCCGCTGTAGCGACGGGGCACGGGGATACGGGAAGAGCTACGGAGTGTCCGCGTCATTGCGAGCCACCTGTGTGTGCCCGACACTGCCCACGGGCCCGGAGCCAGCGTGTGAGGTAGCGCGGCTCCGGCGCGCGGCGAATCGGGATGTGCGCCGGAGTTTTTCGCGCTGGCGGCCGCGGCACGGCCTGCCGGGCGCCGCGCGCTTGCCATCGCTGCGCGCTGCCCAAGCTGCCGGGCGCGCGGACCCGGCCTACTTCATCATCGTGCGGCGATAGCCTGGATTGCTTCGTCGCTGCGCTCCTCGCAATGAAGCCCGGGGATCTCGTCCCGAGCCGCGACACGGCCTGAGCCAGAGTGTGAGGTAGCGCGGCTCCGGCGCGCGGCGAATCAGGATGTGCGCCGGAGTTTTTCGCGCCGGCGGCCGCGGCACGGCCTGCCGGGCGCCGCGCGCTTGCCATCGCTGCGCGCTGCCCAAGCTGCCGGGCGCGCGGACCCGGCCTCCTTCATCATCGTGCGGCGATAGCCTGGATTGCTTCGTCGCTGCGCTCCTCGCAATGACGCCCGGGGATCTCGTCCCGAGCCGCGACACGGCCTGAGCCAGAGTGTGAGGTAGCGCGGCTCCGGCGCGCGGCGAATCGGGATGTGCGCCGGAGTTTTTCGCGCCGGCGGCCGCGGCACGGCCTGCCGGGCGCCGCGCGCTTGCCATCGCTGCGCGCTGCCCAAGCTGCCGGGCGCGCGGACCCGGCCTTCTATGAGGGCTTTCCGAACGTCAAGGAATCTGCGGCTCGTTTTGCTTTCCGTTACATGAACTTCCGTTGTCGTTGCGGCGATCCTGTCGTCATCCTCAAGTGATC
>JBFWOF010000020.1:0-99100 GCA_050250665.1 Lysobacterales bacterium
GCACAGCACCGGAAGCGTGATGTTGAAAGTGGTAGCGTTTGCAGCGAGGGTCGTGGACATCAGCGTAGCTCCTTGAGGTTTTGGCACCGCAGAGGATCTCGCGTCCACGGCCCTCATGGCATCTACAGCGGCCGTAGCGCGGCTCCGGCGCGCGCGGTGCTACTTGACGACCTTGGGCGGCAGCAGGCGTGCCCTCAGCATGGCATCGGCATAGGCATAGGCCGCCTGGGCCATGCCGTCGGGCGTCAGTGGCAATACACCCGGCACCTTGGGCGCCGGGATCATCCCGGACAGTGCATGGCAGGCAGCAAGATCGCGCAAGGTGATGACCTCAGGTGGCGCCGCCGGTACGGCTGCTCCCGTGGGAATGTCTGTGCTGGTCATGGGGCTGGGCCTGCTATCGAGAAAGCATCAAGCTACACCCTTTGTCCGGCGATCAGTTGATCGGGCGAGAATGTTTACTGCGGCACCGGGTCAGCTGCGGGTTTGGGCGTCGTTTCCGGAGATTGGTCGCATGGCAGGCATTCGAGGAAGCGCAGCGCTGCCGCCACCGTGACCCTGGGGCCTTCTTCCTGGGGCACATGGCCCAGGTCAGGAAACACGCGCAGCTCGCTGCCCTGAATATCGCGGTGGAAGCGCTCGCCGTTCTCGGGTGGAATCAGCCGATCTTTTCCGCCCCAGATGATCAGCGTCGGCAGCTTGAGTTCGGCAATGCGTTCCGAGCCCTCGTGATAGTTGGTTTGCCGGAATCGCTGAATCAGTGCATCCCGATTGCCATCCCGCAGATTCAGCTCGAAATAGCGGTCGATGAGCTCCTCGCTGACCAGATCGGGGTTGCCGTAGGTGTTGCGTACGCTGGCTGCCACCAGGGAGCGCGGCAACAGATATCGGGCAACGGGCGCGGTCCAGTCGGAACGAGCCAGTCTGAAGCCCAGGGGAATCGACTTGGGCTGAAAGGGATAGCCGGCCGAGTCGATCAGAATCAGTCCGTCGACCCGTTCGGGATGCTCAAGCGCGGTGGCCAGAGCGATCTGTCCCCCCAGCGAATTTCCGACCAACACCACATGCGGGAGAGATACCTGATCGAGAAAATGACTCAGGTGATCGACATAGGCCTGCAGACTGTAGTCGCCGTCGGGGCTTGGTCCGGTCAACCCAAAGCCCGGCAAGTCCATGCGGATCACCCGGTGCTTCGGGATCAAGGCTGCCACCCACCCGTCCCAGGTATGCAGACTGGCCGAAGTGCCGTGAATCAGGACGATGGGGCGAGGATCGTCACGTCGCCCTTCATCGCGCCAGTGCACCTGCATGCCGTCCACACTCATCCACTGCGACGGCGGCGGCGCCCAGCGAGCCTTGAGCCCATCCACCGGGAGATCGGGCTGCCAGGCGTAGATCAGCAAGCCGGCCAGAAGCAGTAGCAGACCCGCCGGGATGACCCGCCAGGGGCGCCATCGTGAATTTCGCATCAGCGCTAGCCTTCGACGGAACGGACGAGCCGGAGTATTGATTACGAGGGCAAGAAGGCGCGAGGACTACAGGAAAGCCGGTGACCGGTACCCGTCGTCACGTAGGCCCTGCAAGCCAACGTGACCTGCGTTCCACCATTCCCCGACACCGCTGCCAGCAACGACCTCACCGCAACGCTCTTCCCGTGCCCCCTGCCCCCTGCCCCCACCCTACTGATCCAATCCAAAAAACGCCCGGATGCGCGCACCGATGGCCTCCTGCTGCGATTCGTCGGCTGCCGCCGCACTGGCCGACTTGCGCGCGACATCCAGTTCGCTCTGGCGTGAGGTGATCACCTTGGAGATTTCGTGGGCGATCTCGGGGCGAGCAAGCAGCACCTTCTGGAAGCCATTCTTGCCCAGACGCAACGCTTCGACATCGGTACGGGCGGTGATCGTGGCCCGCCGCGGTTCGCCCGTCATCATGCCCATTTCACCGATGACGCTACCGGCCTGCAGCGTGGCGATATGGGTGCGCTTGCCGCCCTGCTCTATCCAGACATCGACCTCACCGGACACCAGCAGATACAGCCAGTGCGCCACCCGGCCCTGACGGGTGATGGTGCTGCCCTTGACGAAGGGCGCTACGACCAGGTTCTCGGCCAGTGACTGCAATTCCTCGGGACTGAAGCCGCTGAAAAGATCGACTTCGGCCAGGAGTGCCTGTCGCCGGGCCATTTCGTCTGCCTGCAGCGCGGCGCGGCGACGTTCGTTTTCCTTGATGACCAGGCGCTCTTCCTGGGTCACGGCCAGATGCACATTCTGACGGGCCAATGCCGCCAGCGCGTTGCGACGCACATCGGAATCGGTGGGATCGTCGGGGCGCGGATCACCCAGCCAGTAGCGCAGTGCGTAACGCGCGTAGCCGCCGCTGGTGTCCATCAACACCGCGCTCGGCGGTGGCTCCAGCAGCACATTGGGCGCCTCACAGTCGCGCACCGAATCTTCCAGCAGTTGTAGCACCTGGCTGGGATTGGCATCGAGTTCGATGTTGAACCAGAGCCAGCGGCGCCAGCGCATCCGGGTGTCGGTGCGGGAACCGATCACCGTGAAACGGTTCTTGACCAGCCAGCCATTGGGAATGATCACCGTCTCGCGGTTGCGCGTTTCGATGGCGGTATGGCGCCAGCGCACATCGACGACCTGGCCGCTGATGTCGTCGATCTTGACCCAGTCCCCGATACGAAGAGAGGCGTCGAGCTGCAGCACCACGCCGCCCAGCACATTGCCCAGCGTGTCCTGCATGGAAAAGGCCAGCACCGCGGTAATCACGGCGGATGTGGCCAACAAACTGCCGAGGTTCACGCCTGCACCGTGCAGCCAATAGAGCACCCAGGCTGCCGCCAACGCCGTGACCACCAGATCCTCGACAATGCGAGGCATCTCCATGCGCACAGCCGGCATGATCAGGCGGAAAGCCAGTACCGATCCCAGGCGGATGATGACAGCGCCGACCCCGACCGCGGCCAGCGACACCGCGAGATTGGCAGCCCGGGGCGATCCCCAGCGGCTCATGGCCAGTCCCGCCGCCAGCAGCAGGCCGAAGATCACTGCCATCGTCAGCATGTTGCGGATGCCGGCCCGGTCCTTGGGCTTCAGTGCCAGCAGCAGTATTCCCAACGCGACCGCGATGGCCAGGCCGATGCCGGTCTGCGTTCCCAGGGCATTCAAGTCCATCCATGGCTCCCTAGCGGCGAATTCGTGTCAGTTTAGCGCCTGATGTACCCGGCTGCGGCGATCATTCCACGGGCGGTACCCGTCGCAGGCACTGCCTGAAGCCCGGCGGACTGCTAGCATTCGCGCCTCCAATTCTTTGCACGGGCGCCACCAGACGCCCGGCGTGACTGACCAGGAAGGACAAGGTTATGGGCAGAGGCCCGAGTATCGAAGGACGCAAGAACGCCGAGGATGCCAAGCGCGCCAAGGTCTTCACCAAACTGATCCGCGAAATCGCCGTGGCCGCTCGCGGCGGCGGCGATACCGCTACCAATCCGCGCCTGCGCATTGCTGTCGACAAGGCACTGTCGGCGAACATGACCAAGGACACGGTCGAGCGCGCGGTCAAGCGGGGCTCCGGTGCCGAAGGCGCCGACAACATGCAGGAAATCCGCTACGAGGGCTACGGTCCCGGCGGAGTGGCCCTGATCATCGACACCATGACCGACAATCTGGTCCGCACCGTGGCCGATGTCCGCCACGCGCTCAGCAAGCACGGCGGCAATCTCGGCACCAGCGGTTCGGTGGCATTCCAGTTCAAGCATCTGGGCGAAATCAGGGTCACCACCGCCGATGCGGCCGCCGAAGAGCGCCTGATGGAGCTGGCGCTGGACGCCGGCGCCGACGACGTGCAGAGCGCCGACGGCGAAAGTCTGGTGCTGTGTGACTACGCCAACTTCGAAGCCGTCAAGAAGGCACTCACCGAAGCCGGGCTGGACGTACTCAGCGCTGATGTGGTGATGCGCCCCGACAACCGTGTCGCGGTGGCCGACGAGGAGGCACGCGAGACCCTGCTGGATCTCATCGACTGGCTGGAAGGCCTGGACGATGTGCAGGACGTTTATCACAACGCTGCGCTGTAATCGAAGCCGCCATTTCCGGTTTCTGAGCCCCCGCGCGGCGGTTCGGCGATGGCTGTTGATCCTGTAGGTCCAGACTCGTCTGGACGCTTTCCTCACAGAAGACCAGAAGCGTCCAGACAAGTCTGGACCTACAGTAACCGCCGGCTTCGGAAGTAGGCCGGGTCCGCGCGCACGCAGCATCAGACTGAGCCACTGGCCGGCCAGCGCGCGGCGCCCGGCGGGCTGCGCCGCGGCCGCCGGCGCAATGGGCCCGGTCGCTACGACCGCAACGTCTGCGCGCCGGAGCCGCGCTACCCCCCATCGCTGGCAGCTTGCCAGACGCTGGCGCTCGTTTGCTCACGTTGCCTGCCCGACTCGCAGGCGGCGCAGCGGCTAGACTCACCCCTTCTGTTGAGCCCGGGGACGTCCATGCTGCCATCGTCACGTCTATTGCTATTGCTGCTGATCTGGTTGGCGCCGGCAGCTCTGGCCAAAGCGGCGGCTGATCCGCTGGACGGCAGCATCCGTGAGTCCGGATTTGTCGATGTCTACAGGGACAGCGAAGGCGGCCGGGTTCTGATCGGCGTGCATGAACTCGACCAGCCCTTCCTGCTGATCACCTCCTTGCCGGGCGGCCTTGGGTCCAACGATGTCGGCCTCGATCGTGGCCAGAGCGGCAAGCAGTACCTGGCCCGGTTCCGGCGGGTCGGAACGCGGCTGTTGCTGCTGGCCGACAATGCCCGCCATGTGGCGCGTTCCGACAACGCCGCCGAGCGCGCAGCGGCTACTGATGCGTTTGCCCCGGCAGTGTTGTGGGCCGGCGAGATCGTGCTGGATACAGCCAGCGGCAAATCCCGCCAACGCGGCGCCGAACAGGGCGCAGGCGGCGCTCTGATCGTCGATATCGGCAGCTTTCTCGCCAGCGATCGCCACGGCATCGCAGCAGCATTGAAGGCCGTCGACCAGGGCGACTATCAGGTCGATCCCGAGCGCAGTCTGGCGCTGCCCGAAGCCGCGCGCAGCTTCCCGGACAATGCCGAATTCGAAGCGCTGCTCACTTTCAAGGGCCCCGGCGAGGCTGAATTTGTCAAACAGGTGGCCGCTGATCCGCAGTCCATCAGCTTGCGCCAGCACATCAGTTTCGTCCGTCTGCCGCCACCCGGCTTCCAGCCGCGGCGCTATCACCCGGGTTCGGGCGGCCTCAGCACTGGCCAGATCGATTTCGCTCAGCCGCTGTCCAGTTCTATCGACGTGCGCTGGCAACCGCGCTTTCGCATCCAGCAAGATGCCTCCGGCAAGGTACTGAAGCCCATCGTGTTCCATCTTGATCCCGGCACCCCGGAGCCGGTGCGCTCGGCGCTGCTGGACGGTGCCAACTGGTGGGCCAGCGCTTTCGATCAGGCCGGTCTGACAGGCGCCTTTCGGGTGGAAATGCTGCCGGAGGGCGCCGACCCGATGGACATCCGCTACAACATCATCACCTGGACCCACCGTGCCAGCCGCGGCTGGTCCTACGGCTACGGACTCAGCGATCCGCGCACCGGCGAGATCATCAAGGGCATGGTCAATCTGGGGTCCCTGCGCGTGCGTCAGGATCTGCTGATCGCCGAATCCCTGCTCGCGCCCTATGACAAGCCCGATGCCGAAGCCCGCGCCGCGGCTGCCGGGGAGATGGCCCTGGCGCGCCTGCGGCAACTGGCTGCGCATGAAGTCGGACACGCGCTCGGCTTTGGTCACAACTTTGCAGGCAGCCGCCAGGGCAACGGGTCGGTCATGGACTATCCGCATCCACAGATCACGTTGGGAGCAGACGGCAGCCTCGACCTGACTCAGGCTTACGGCGTTGGCATCGGTCCCTGGGATGTCTTCCTGGTCCGTCACGCCTACGGCGTTTACGCCGACGAGGCCAGCGCACTGGCCCAGCTGCGCAGCGACATCCGCGCTGCCGGCTACGAATATGTGGGTGATGCCGATGCCCGTGCTCCGGGCGATGCGCATCCTGCCGGCGCGCTTTGGGATCTGCGGGGCACGGACGCCCTAGCCGGTTTCGACCAGCTGCTGGCGGTGCGCGAGCTAGCGCTGCGGAACTTCAGCATCGGCGTGTTACCGCCGGATCGCCAGAGCGGTGAACTGGAAGCCCGTCTGGTACCGGTGTACCTGCTGCATCGCTACCAGACCGAGGCGATAGCGCGTTTGTTGGGCGGCGCCAGCCACGAATCGGGATTGGCCGGTGACGGTCGGGCTGGCACCAGACCGGTCAGCGCGCAGGCACAGCTGGCGGCGCGTGAGCGCCTGCTGGCCACGCTGCGCCCGGAATTTCTGGCATTGCCGCTGAGCGTGCTCAATCTACTGACTCCACCGGCGCTGGAATACACCCGCGATCGCGAATACTTCAGCACGCGCGCCACCCCGCTGTTCGATTCCCTGGCAGCCGCCGACGCCGCCGCGATGCTGACCCTGCAGTTCCTGCTGGCGCCGCCGCGATTGCAGCGCCTCGCCCTGCAGCACGCGCGCGATAGCGCCTATCCGGGCGCCAGCGACACCATCGATGCACTCCTGACCGCCACCTGGCGTACTACCCTGGCCGATGACGCGCGACTGGCACAGATACAGCGCAGTACCCGGTGGCTGGTGCTGGACGCCCTGTTGGCACTGCTGGATACAGGCGAACTGCACCCTCTGCTCGATACTGAGCTACGATCGCAGCTGCAGGGCTTCGCCGGCTGGGCCGCGGCACAGGCGCTATCGGCTACCGCGAACGCGGATCTGGGTATCGCCGCCGATCGGGTGCGCCGCTACCTGGCGAATCCAGCTTTGGTGAAGCTGCGACCCCTGCCCCTTGTGCCACCCGGCGCACCGATCTGAGACAGGAGGCCAGAGCATGCTTGCGCATTTCCAGGAGCTGTTGGCACCCCTGGGTCATATCCGTACCCGGGCAATGTTCGGCGGCCACGGCATCTACTGCGACGAAGTCTTCATGGCCATCGTGGTCGGGGATCAGCTTTACCTCAAGGTCGATGCCCTGACCCAGCCGCGCTTCGAACAGGCCGGCAGTCAGCCTTTCATCTATCAGAGCAAGGGCAAGAGCGCCGCCATGAGCTATTGGTCGGTGCCCGAAGAGGCACTGGAATCCCCGCAGTTGATGCAGCCCTGGGCCGAACTGGCGCTGCAGGCCGCGCAACGCAAGCAGAGCAAGATCGCTACGCCGCGGAGCAAGACCCGCGCCGGCCCACGCTGACGCAAGCCTGCTCCTCCCTACCCTTCATCAACGCAATCCGCATCCATGGCCAATCCACTCCAGGACCAGCTGCTCAAGGCCGGTCTGATCAAGAAGCAGAAGCTCGACGCCGCCGTGCGCCAACAGAACCGGCAGAAAGACGGCAAGGCGCCACCGCCACCGCCCTCTGAGCAGGTCAATGCCCAGAAACTGCTGGCCGAACGCGCCGAACGCGATCGCGCCCTGGCGGCCGAACGCAATGCCCAGGCCCGCGCCCGGGAACTGCAGGCGCAGATCCGGCAGATCATCGAAACCCACCGGCTCAAGCGCGAGGGCGAGTTAGCCTACCGTTTCGAGCACGAGGGCAAGATCAAATCCCTGCTGATCGACGACAGCCAGCGCAAACAACTGGCCAAGGGCAGCCTGGTGATCGTCGCCTTCGACCAGGGCTACGAACTGCTGCCGCGTGCCGCTGGCGTCATGATCAGCGAACGCGGCGGCACCCTGGCGGTGGATCATGCCAGCACGCCGCCGACCACCGACTCGACGTCAGACGACGACTACTACAGCCAGTTCGTGGTACCCGATGATCTGATGTGGTGAGCGCGGCGGGATACTGCCAAAGGGCCATGAACCCGCCGTCGTAGGTCATGTTGTCCGCGTCAGCGGACTACGTGACATCGAGTTGCGTCACGTAGCTCGCTGCGCGAGCAACGTGACCTACAACAGCAAATCAACAACTTACGACATGGGTTCATGGAGAGCCCCCTGTATCGGCCCGAAACTGCCGACGGGCCATGAACCATCAGAACGGGCGTAGGCCGAGCTTGCCGCGCAGCGGCTCCCCGGCGCTTTTCGCATCAGCTCCCGGAAAGCGCTGCGCGCACTTCCTGGCTACACAATGCTCGTCTGTGGACGGTGTCGCGCTGCCGGTGCCCGCAGATCAAGAGCGGCCGCGCAGGCGCGCGTCCCTCCGCAAAGCCGCTCCTGCGCCTATCTCCAGGACCAACAGGTGCGCCGCGATGACCCCGCCGTCCCGCCGCTTGGCTACAACCCCCAAACGACCGGCTTGTCAGCTTCCAGCGCGCGCTTGAGCATCTCGACCAGCGGAAATGCACGTTGCGACAGGCCGACCTGGTTGGCGTTCACATCCTTGCCTTCGTCGTCTCCATCATTGCTGTCGGACTCTTCATCCGCGCGCTGATGCCGATCGCGCTCTCCGGCCGCTGTCAACGCGGCAATGGCAGCCGGCATTTCCGCGGGGGTGATCACACCGCGCTCGCCCAGTTCCTTGCCGATGGCCTGGAGCAACATCTCGGCGTGGGCCTGCAACATCTGCACATCACCGGTGGCACTGCAACTGAATTTGATCATGTCGGCTCTCCTGCTGCCTAAATCCTGAAGTATGGCGCAATCAGCTTCGCCGATGCCCGCTGCCGCTGATCTTTGCCCGCAATTCCAGTGCCAGCGCCTGTGCCTCGTTCATGTCCAGGTAGCGGATCTCGCAGCGTTCGCCCGGACCGGCGCTGCGCAGATCCAGCAGCAGTCTGGCGGTACCGTGTCGGCGATCCCCGGGAGAGCGCCTGAGCTCCACCGATTCAATCCGATCCACCGGCACCAGCCACTCGTCCCGATCGATGATTCCCGACCTGAAGGCCAGGAATCGGCCGTCAAATGCATAGGCCGAATAGCGCTGATAGCTGCGAGCAGTCAGGTGCGCCGCCACGCACACCACAGGCACCAACAGCAAGGACCAGGCGCCAAACTTGAGCGCCACCGGTATCAACAGGAACAGCCACAGCAGTTCCAGCCGGAATACCCGCAAACGACAGCTGGGATGCAGCGGTTGCCAGCTCAGACCGGCCCGCTCGCAGCCAGGAAACACGGCCTGCACCAGAACATTCACCCGATCCAGCGCCAGTACCGGCGCCACCCAAATCAATGCGCTGTGCTCAGTTTGCGACTCGCGCTGACCGGCGACACCGACCTTGATGGCAACGCGGTTCATCAACCGATGCCCTAGCCCGTCGGCGATCAACAGCTTGCTGACCCGATCGCGGGTGGCGCTGGCATGCACCCGCGTCAGGGCGCCGTAGTCGCTGCGCAGCTTGTCGCCTTCCAGGCTGAGGCGGAAATTCCAGTAGATCAGCAGCCACCAGATCACCGAGAGCAGGCGCATCAACGCAAATCCGATGGCCACGATGAACACCACGAGCGCAGCCCAGAACACCAGGCCATGCTCGAGGCCGATGCCCTGCGCCAGGGCCCGCGGCTGCGCCGTGATCCAGTCCCAGAACGGCAGCACGTCATCCAGCTGCGAGGCCAGGGCAAAGGCGGCGGCGATCGCCAGAAATCCGCGATTGGAGATCAGCCCGGCTCGCAGCAATTCGCCCGCACCCAGCTTCAACAAGGTCTGCGAGTGCTCACGCTCACCCGCGGCCTCGACCTGGCCACCGGCGCTGACGCCGCCACGGCGTTCACCCAGCGCCGACTGCAGCGCCAGGGCATCGCGCCGCGACAGCACCCGCATGGCCGCCTCGACCTCGTCGCCGCCGCCCGATTCGATGGTGACTTCAGCCACGCCGAGCAGGCGATGCGCCGGGCCGCGGGTAACGGTCAGGTTCTCGATCCGTGTCCACGGAATGCGCCGCACCGTCTTCTGCAGCCAGCCGCTGCGCAATACCAACTGTGCATCGGTGACCCAATAACGGAAGAGCCAGACTTTGCCGATGCTGGAAACCACGACAAATGCTGCGGCCACGGCCATGCCGTAGAGCGCATAACTGCCAAAGCGATCACTGAAACTGCCAAGCAACAGCGGGAACACCCAGCCGGCCATGCCGCGAAGTTCGGCAAACAGCTCGAACACCAAGGACCACAGGTGCAGTCGCTTCCCGGGTCCTTCCGGCAAACCCTCGACCACCGCTTCCTGGCGCGCCAGCTCGGCCGTGTTCATGCCGAAGTCGGCGCCGCTCCGGGCACGCCAGCCGGGTTGCGCGCGTCCAGCAGGGAGTCGCGCAGCTGAAAAGCCCGCTCTGCCGATAGTCCCGAGATCTGAACCTCCGGCACATGGGCCCCGGCGGTGTAGAACGATAGCTCGGCCAATCCGAAACGCCGGGCGATGGGGCCCACGCTCACGTCCACGTGCTGGATCTTGTCCCGAGGCACGAAGATCTCCGACTGCCACCAGATTCCATGGCGCAGAAAGAAGCCGTCGTCATTCAAGGCATAGCGCAAATGCTGGTAGCGGCGGCGCACGACAGGCCCGATCAGCCCCGCCAATACCGCGGCCAGCATCACTGCCGCGGCAATGGCCCAAGCGGGTGACCAGGCCGACAGCAGCACGCCCAGGCCAACCGGCAGCGGCGCCAGGACCAATCGCGCCTGCCAGGTCCACAGCTTGGCTGCGCGTTCATCCACATTCTGGAAATCAATCGACGTCATGGAGCCACTCTTCCTCAATCGCCGCCCATGATGCAGTCCCAGAAGTCACCACCTGACTATGGAAACCATTTCCACCTTCGGCGGCTCATACTGGCCAACGCCAAGTACGTGACCACCGTGGAGACCCGCTATGGGCAGCACCGCTGGATTGTTGTGGGGAGTGCTGTTCAGCGCCATCGGCCTTGGCTACTTTCTCTACGGCAAGAAGCAACGCGTGATCTCGCCGATGCTCTTCGGGGTCGCCTTGATGATGTACCCCTGGTTCCTGGCCAACACCTGGATGCTGTTCATCGTCGGTGTGCTGCTCTCAGCCGGACCGTATTTCATCCGCCTTTGAATTCA
This sequence comes from Lysobacterales bacterium, assembly GCA_050250665.1. Taxonomy (GTDB): domain Bacteria; phylum Pseudomonadota; class Gammaproteobacteria; order Xanthomonadales; family SZUA-5; genus JADKFD01. Next base: position 11,070 of record JBFWOF010000020.1, read on the forward strand.
GAGCCCGCGAATGTCGGTGCAAGCCGAATGTGTGGGACCGACACTGCCGACGGGCCATGAACTCGCCTGCTGCGCGTAGCCTGGTGTGCCGCACAGCGGCTCCCCGGGGCTTTTTCGCGTCACCGCCCGCAGAGCGCTGCGCGCACTTCGGGCTACAAAAGCTGGCTCTTGCCGGAATATGGAAATTCAATGACTTACGATATGGGTTCAAGGAAAGCCGACGAGACCGGCAAGCCCCTCCATTTAAACTCTGGATTTGCGCGATAGCCTAGACTCGCGCCTCTGGGTTAGTTTCTGCTTCAGGCGGCAGTGGCGATGACACCTGCAAGGCCGGCCACACCAAAGGACATCGTGACATGCTGCTGATGATCGACAACTACGACAGCTTCACCTACAACCTCGTGCAGTACCTGTCCGAGCTGGGTGAGGATGTCCGGGTGTTTCGCAACGATGCGCTCACGGTTGCGGACATTTCCGCGCTGGCGCCGCACCGGATCGTGATCTCGCCGGGGCCATGCACGCCCAACGAGGCCGGTGTGTCGCTGGACGTGATCCGCGAATTCGGTGGGCGCATTCCCATTCTGGGCGTGTGCCTGGGCCATCAGAGCATCGGCCAGGCCTTTGGCGGTGAAGTGGTCCGGGCCCGGCGGGTGATGCACGGCAAGACCTCGATGATTCGCCATGGCGGCGCGGGCGTTTTCGCCGGCCTGCCCGATCCCTTCGAGGCCACCCGTTACCACTCGCTGATCGTCCGGCGTGAAACGCTGCCGCCAGCGCTGGAAATGACTGCCTGGACCGAGAACGAGGACGGCAGCATCGACGAGATCATGGGCCTGCGGCACCGCGAACTCGCCATCGAAGGCGTGCAGTTCCATCCGGAGTCGATACTGACGCGCGTCGGCAAGCAGCTACTGGGCAATTTCATCCTGCAGTCGCAGCGCAAGGCGGCCTGAACAGGCCGCTTCGCCATGGACCCCTTTACCCCGGCACCGTCGAGAACCTAGATTCCACCGGTCCGAGCGCGCAGATTCGCCACACCCCGGCACCCTGCGCTGCCCCCATTGTCTGGAGCCCTCATGTTGAATGAAGTGTTGAACAAACTGGTCAGCGGTCAGGACCTCAGCGGTGCCGAAGCCGAAGGCGCGATGCGTACCATCATGTCCGGCGAAGCCACGCCGGCGCAGATTTCGGCTTTCCTGGTGGCGCTGCGCATGAAGGGCGAGACCACCGACGAGATCGCTGCCGCCACCCGGGTCATGCGTTCGCTGATGACGCCGGTGGAACTGCCGACCGAGCATCTGACCGATCTGGTGGGCACCGGCGGCGATCACGCCAGCACCTTCAATGTGTCCACCGCAGCCAGCTTTGTCGCCGCCGTGGGCGGCGCGCGCATGGCCAAACACGGCAATCGCTCGGTTTCGAGCAAGTCCGGCAGCGCCGATCTGCTCGAAGCGGCCGGCGCCCGTCTGGACCTCGGTCCGGACGCTGTGCGCCGCTGTGTGGATGAACTCGGCTTCGGCTTCATGTTTGCCCCCATGCACCATGGCGCCATGAAATATGCGGCGCCGGTCCGACGCGAGTTGGGCCTGCGCACGCTGTTCAATCTGCTGGGCCCCCTGACCAATCCGGCGCACGCACCGCATCAGGTGCTGGGCGTGTTCGATCGTCGCTGGCTGGAGTCGCTGGCTCGGGTGCTGGGCGATCTGGGCAGCAAGCATGTGTTGGCGGTGCACGCGCTGGATGGTCTGGACGAGCTGTCGATCGCCGCGCCGAGCCAGATTGCAGAGCTCAAGGATGGATCAGTGCGGGTCTATTCCATCGCTCCCGAGGACTTCGGCATCACCCGGGCTTCGATCGATTCCATGCGGGTGGATTCACCCTCCGCAAGTCTGGCGATCATCGAGCGCGTGCTCGGCGGCGAAACTGGATCGGCCTCGGACTTTGTCGCGCTCAATGCCGGCGCCGCCCTGTATGCCGCCGATCGCGCAGATTCGCTCGCCGATGGCGTGGCCGCTGCGCAGCAGATCCTGAAGACCGGCGCCGCGCTGGAACGCATGCGCCAGTATGCCGAGCTGACGCGGACACTATGAGCGATATTCTCGAGCGCATCCTGGCCCGCAAACGCGAGGAAGTGGCGGCTCGCAGTGCCGCATGGCCGCTGGAGAAGTTGCGCAGCCGCACAGCCGAGGTGCCGACCACGCGCGGCTTCGAGGCCAGTCTGCGCGCGCGCATCCGTCACGGGCAGCCCGCAGTAATCGCCGAGGTCAAGAAGGCCAGTCCCAGCAAGGGTGTGATCCGCCCCAACTTCGACCCTACCGCCATCGCCCAGAGCTACGCCTCGGCCGGCGCGGCCTGCCTGTCGGTGCTCACCGACGAGGACTTCTTTCAGGGGCACGATCGCTATCTGACCCAGGCCCGGCGTGCCTGCGTGCTGCCGATCCTGCGCAAGGATTTCACCATCGATGAATACCAGATCTATGAAGCGCGCGAACTCGGTGCCGATTGCATCCTGCTGATCGTGGCCGCCCTGCCCGACTCGCGCCTGTCCGAGTTCACCGATCTGGCATTCGATCTCGGCATCGACGTGCTGATGGAAGTCCACGATGGCGAGGAACTCGAGCGCGCCCTGGCCACCCGCGCCAGCCTGATCGGCATCAACAACCGCAATCTGCGCACCTTCGAGACCAGCCTGGACACCACGCTGACCCTGAAGGAACGCGTGCCGGCCGACCGCCTGCTGGTGACCGAAAGCGGCATCGCCACCCGCGCCGACGTCGAGCGCATGCGCGCCCACGACATCCACGCCTTCCTGGTCGGCGAAACCTTCATGCGCGCCCCGGATCCGGGTGCCGAGCTGGAGAAGTTGTTTTTCTAGCATCACTGGCAGCGGGCGCGATCAACGCGCGCTGCCTGTTTCGGTCGTCGCTGCGCTCATGCCATGAACCCGGTGTAGAGGTAGCGCGGCTCCGGCGCGCGCAGGAACGAAAGATGCACCAGAGTTGTTCGCGCCGGCGGCCGCGGTACGGTAAACGGCAAAGCGCCGGGCGCCTCGCGTGTATGGCTTGTAGCTCTATTGACGTCTGTCGACGCGAAGGACCCGGCCTACGCCAGCGCATGCCGGTTTTGCGTCCGGCTTCTGGCTACGATCTGCCTCGGGCCAGGACAGGCGCATCGCCGGTCGCGCCGCGAGGGCGCTCCTACACGGGACAGGCGCATCGCCGGTCGCGCCGCGAGGGCGCTCCTACACGGGACAGGCGCATCGCCGGTCGCGCCGCGAGGACGGTCCTACAACAAGCTGCCCTGCAACAACTCGCGCACCGGTGCAAAGCTGCGTCGGTGGATGGGACACGGGCCCAGCTCGCGCAGGCTTTGCAGATGGTCGGGCGTGGGATAACCGAAATGCTGGGCGAAGCCATAGCCGGGGAATTGCAGATCGAAGGCGCACATCAGCGCGTCACGGGCGGTCTTGGCCAGGATCGATGCTGCCGAGATGCAGGCTTCACTGGCATCGCCCTTGACGATGGCGCGCGCGGGCAACCTAAGATCGCGTGGCACCTGGTTGCCGTCGATCAGCACCTCGGTGGGAGCAATGCCAAGTGCCAGCGCGGCGCGGGTCATGCCGGCCATGGTGGCCTGGAAGATGTTGATCCGGTCGATCTCCTCGGCATCGACCACGATCACCGACCAGGCCAGCGCCTGAGCCTTGATCAAGGGCGCCAGCGCATCCCGCTGACGGCTCTTCAGCACCTTGGAATCCCCCAGTCCTGCAATCGGACGTGCGGGGTCCAGAATCACCGCCGACACCACCACCGGGCCGGCCAGTGGACCGCGACCCGCTTCGTCGATACCGGCAATCCGAGCACTCAAGGCAACAATTCCAGCACCGCAGCAGCGGCCTGGGCCGAGGCGTCGCGGCGCAACTCCCGGTGCATGCGGACGAACTCCTGCTGCAGCAGCTCGACCGCAGCGGGATCGTCCAGCCAATGTTCGAGCGCTGGCGCCAGCACCTCGGCCCGCACCTGATCCTGGCTGATTTCCTCGACCAGCGCGCGGCCCGCCAGCACATTGGGCAGCGAGTAGTTCTGCACCTTGAGCACGCCAAAGGTCTTGACGATCCAGTAAGTCAGCGGCGCCAGTCGGTACGCCACCACCATCGGCCGCTGACTCAATGCGGTCTCCAGCGTGGCCGTGCCCGAGGCCACCAATACCACATCGGCTGCAGCCAGCACCTGGCGCATCTGCCCGACCACGATCTGCCAGCGCGCGGCCGCCGCTTCCTCGCCCAGCAACTCGCGCAAGCGCTCGGCGATGGCTTCATTGGCGGCTGCGATCAGCGTGCGTAAACCTGGACGCTGCTGCATCAGCAGTCGCGCGGTGGCCAGAAAATCTGGCGCCAGGCGTTCGATCTCGCCGCGACGACTGCCCGGCACCAGCGCCAGCACCGTGGTGTCGGCATCGATGGCTCCCAGGAAATTGCGCGCCTCGGTCCTGTCAACCTCAAGCGGCATCTCGTCGGCAAAGGGATGTCCGACGAATCGGGCATCGACCCCGTGGCGCTGATACAGCGCCGGCTCGAAGGGAAACAGGCACAAGACCCGATCGGCACTCTGGCCAATCTTCCGGGCCCGCTGCTGGCGCCAGGCCCAGATCGATGGGCTGACGTAGTGAACGGTGCGCAGCCCCTGTTGCTTGAGCCGGCGCTCCACTCCCAGATTGAAATCCGGGGCATCGATGCCGATGTACATGGCCGGTCCCAGGTCTGCGATGCGGCGCAGGAATGCCGCCCGCAGGCGCAGCAGCCGCGGCAGATGACGCAGCACCTCGACCAGTCCCATGACCGCCAGCTCCTGCGCCTCCCACCAGATCTCCATGCCAGCCGCCCGCATGGCAGGACCACCGATGCCGACAAAGCGCAGATCCGGTCGGCTTTCCCGCAATTGACGAATCAGCCCGGCCCCGAGCTGATCGCCCGAGGCTTCGCCGGCACAGAGGACGATGGTGGTCATTGCTTAGGGGCACGGGAGAAAGGGGCACGGGGCACGGGAGGAGCCGGGAACCTGCCCGTTTCGTGGGTCTTGTTGTCTGCAAGGTCCAGGGACACATCGGCTGCGGAGTAGCGGGTCCTGCGGCCCCCTGCCCCTCGCCCCGTGCCCCGCTTCACCAGACTTGGTCCCGAGTCCCGTTTCACCGCAAGATGCTGCGCTCGCTGGCGTCGATGAACTCGACCAGCAGCTTCACCTCGGGCGCGGTCAAGGATTGTTCTGCGAGCTTCTCCCGCGCTTCCTTGAGGCTGAGCCCGGACAGGTAAAGGGTCTTGTAGGCGCGCTTGACGGCGGTGATCTGCTCGGGCGTGTAACCGCGGCGTTTCAGGCCTTCGCTGTTGATGCCGCGCGGCACGCTCATCTCGCTGCCGACAACGATGAAGGGCGGCACATCGCAATTGATCTTGCTGCCCATGCCGGTGAAGGCGTGGGCGCCCACCTTGCAGAACTGGTGGATCAGCGAGAAGCCGCCGAGGATGGCGTGATCGTGAATCGTGACATGACCGGCCAGCGTGACCGAATTGGCCAGAATGGTATGGCTGCCGATGACGCAATCGTGGGCAATGTGCACATAGGCCATGATCCAGTTGTCATCACCGATACGGGTAACCCCTCCGCCCTGCACCGTACCCCGGTTGATGGTCACGAATTCGCGGATGGTGTTGCCATCACCAATGATCAGCTCGGTGGGCTCGTTGGCGTATTTCTTGTCCTGCGGCGCACCGCCGACCGCCGCATGGGCATGTATGTGATTGTTGTTGCCGATGACCGTGGGGCCTTCCAGCACGCAGTGGGCCCCGATGCGCGAACCGGCTCCGATGCGCACGTCAGCACCGATGATCGCGTACGGCCCAACCTCGACATCGGGTTCCAGCACGGCACGGGCGTCGACGATGGCAGTGGGATGAACCGCCATCACGGCCCCCTTTCCGCACACAACATTTCAGCACTGGCGACCACCTCGCCGTCGACCTTGGCCTGGCAGACAAACTGGCCCATGCGCATGACCATGCGCTTCTGTTCCACTTCCAGATGCAGCTGATCGCCGGGACGAACGATCCTGGCAAAGCGCGCCTTGTCGATCTTCACCAGGTAATAGAGCGGCTTGGCATCGGGTTGCTGCTCCTGGGAGAGCTGCACCAGAATGCCTGAAGCCTGCGCCAGCGCCTCGAGGATGAGAACGCCCGGCATCACCGGGTTTCCGGGGAAATGGCCCTGGAAGAAATGCTCATTGATGGTGACATTCTTGATGGCTGTCAGCCGCTTGCCGGGTTCGAAGGCGATCACACGATCGACCAGCAGGAAGGGATAGCGGTGAGGCAGCAGCTCGACAATGCGGCGCACATCCACCGGCAATTCTGCCGGGGCCTTGCTTGATTCGGTCATGATCTTCAGCGTTCTCGTTTGGGTGTGATCTGACGCGACAGTTGATCCAGTTGCTTGAAGCGGACCGCACTGCGACGCCAGTCGCGATTATCCATGAGCGGCGTGCCCGACGAATACTCGCCGGGTTCGCGGATGCTGTGGGTCACCAGACTCATGGCCGTGATCGTCACGCGATCGCAGATCTCCAGATGCCCGAGCACGCCTGCACCGCCGCCGATCAGGCAATAGCGGCCGATTCGGGCGCTGCCGGCTACCGCCGAACAACCCGCCATCGCACTGTGAGCGCCAATCCGCACGTTGTGGGCGATCTGGATCTGGTTGTCGAGGCGCACGTCCTCTTCAATCACGGTGTCGCCCAGGGCGCCACGATCGATGGTGGTATTGGCGCCGATTTCGCAGTCGTCGCCCACGATCACCCCGCCCAGCTGCGGCACCTTGAGCCAGCGGCCCTGATCCATGGCCAGTCCAAAACCATCAGCACCGAGCACGGCGCCAGGATGGATGAGCACCCGGGCACCCAGACGCACCCGTGTCACCAGGGTCACCCGCGCCACCAGATGGCAGCCCGGGCCCACCTGACAATCCTCGCCGATGCTGCAATGGCTGCCGATCACAGCTCCTGCGCCGATCGACGCTCCTGCAGCAATGAACGCGAACGGGCCGATGTGGGCGCTGGCATCGATTTTGGCATCGGGCGACACCACGGCACTGCTGTGTATCCCCGGCGGCCGCGCCGGCTGCGGCTCGAACAGCGCTGCAATGCGGGCAAAATCGGCGTAGGGGTTACGACTGACCAGCACTGGACAAGGTGCGCCTTCGACTGCTTCGGCCGACGCCACTACGGCAGCGGCAGTGGTATCACGCAACTGGCTGCGGTACTTCGGATTGGCCAGGAAGCTCAATTGATCGACCCTGGCGGATTCCAGAGTGCCCACGCCCGCAATCAAGGTCTCGCCGGCGCCGTGCAGCGTCAGGCCGAATGTCTCCGCCAGTTCCGACAGACGCTGCGCGCTCACGGCTGCCGCAGCTCCTGGGCATGGGCGTTGACCCGGGTCATGATGGCGTCGGTGATGTCCAGTCGCGGATGGGCAAAGCCCACACCTGAGGTCAGCACCAGATCCAGGCCCTGTTCGCGGGCGTAGGCTCCGATCTCCTCCTGAATGCGCCGGTCGATGGTCTCGGTCAATTCATTGATGCGCCGGTTCAGCGCCTGATTGGTGTCATCGCGCCGGCGCTTGATGCTGCGTTCCAGGGTTTCGATCTCGCGCCTCAAGGCCAGGGCGTCCGATGTGGACAGCGTGTCGATATCGCGGTCGCGACGCGTTTCGAGCTCCCGCAGACGCGCATTCTCCAGTTCCAGCAGCTGGTTGCGGGCCGAAAACTCATCATTGAGCTTCTGTTGTCCGACCACGAAGAGCTCGGATTCGCGGACGATGCGCTGGGTATCGACATAGGCAATCCGGGCCGCACCGGTCTGGGCCCACCCAGAAATGGCGAACAGCAACAGCAACCCTGCCGCGGCCAGCGCCCGCAACGGGCGCGTCAACCGCGATCGAGTGGAACTAAGCACGGGCGCCCCGCCTCGAGCACCCAGCCTAGAACTGATTACCGAAGGAGAACTGGATGCGTTCGACGTCGTCTCCGGGCTTGTCGTTCAGGGGGTAGGCCAAGTTGATCACAATCGGACCCACCGGTGCACGCCACTGCATCGTCAATCCGGTCGAATAGCGCAGTTCTCCTGCATCAAAATCGTTGAAGTCCTTGTAGACGTTGCCGACGTCGAAGAACAGGCCCAGACGAATGGTGTCCGCCCCCTTGGCAAACGGGGTCGGGAACAGGAACTCGACATTGCCGATCACACTGAGCGCTCCGCCGACGGGCAGCAACTGGTTGCCTGACATCAGGCGCGGGCCCAGGGTGTTGTCGCGGAAACCACGCACCGAGCGCACACCACCAGAATAGAAGTTCTCCCAGAACGGGAAGCCCAGCTGTTCGCCGTTGCCATCCGGATCCGGATTCTTCTTGCTGCCACTGTAGGTGTCGCCGTAGCCCACTTCGCCGTTGAGCATCAAGGTGAAGTCCTTGGTCAGCGGGAAGTACTTCTGGTACTGCGCCGAAATCTTGTAATAACGCAGCTCGCTGGGCGGCAACACCAGTTCGGCCGTGAGCTTGGTCAATGCACCGGCCGTGGGTGAGAAGAAGCGGTTGCGGCTGTCGCGGAACCAGGAGGTCTCAAGGCGCCAGGAGTTGAAGGTGCGGTTGTCGTAGACGAAGGGGATGTACTCCACCGGCGTCAGACCCGGGTAGATGTCGATCTGGGTCTGGTCCAGCGCCAGGCGGAAGTTCACGCGGTCGTATTCGGACAGCGGCAACCCGTAATTCATGCCGACCTGAGCCACATTGGAGGTGTAACTGGCAAGGTTGGCCTGTGCCGAATCCAGCTCGCGGTAGCTGAGATTGAAGCCGCGACTGACACCCTCGTCGGTGTAATAAGGGTTGTAGTACGAGGCGTCGAAGCGCTTGTACACGCGGTTGTTGCTGACCGCGAAACCGACGCGGTTGCCGGTACCCAGGAAATTGTCGAAGCTCAGGGCGACCGACAGAATCGCGCCCTGCAGCTCGGAGTAGCCGACGCCGAACTGGAAGTTGCCGGTCTGCTGTTCCTCGACCTTGACGACCACATCGACCTGATCGTCGCTGCCGGCCACCTTGGGCGTTTCGACTTCGACCTTCTTGAAGAAACCGAGGCGTTCCAGACGCACCTTGGAGCGATCGATGGCTGCCTGGTTGTACCAGCCGCCCTCGAACTGGCGCATTTCACGGCGCAGAACCTCGTCCAGCGTCTTGGCGTTGCCCTCGAAATTGATGCGGCGCACGTACACACGCTTGCCCGGATCCACCAGCATGGTGATGCCGACGATGCGCTTTTCGCGATCGACGTTCGGCACCGGCGAGACCTTGGCAAAGGCATAGCCGAAGTTGCCGAGCAGCTTTTCAATGTATTCGCTGGTCTGTTCCAGCTTCTTGCGCGAGAAGGTCTCGCCGGTCTTGAACACCACCAGGCGATTGAGGGTGGCCTCATCGACCACGAACTTGCCGGTCAGGCGCACTTCGCCGACGGTGTAGACCTCGCCTTCGTTGACGTTGGCGGTGATGTAGACGTTGCGGCGGTCGGGGCTGACGCTGACCTGGGTCGATTCCACGTCGAAATCGACATAGCCACGATCCAGGTAATAGGCCCGCAGCTTCTCCAGATCACCAGAAAGCTTCTCGCGCGAATACTGATCGTCTCGACGGTACCACGACAGCCAGTTGCTGGTGTCGAGTTCGAATTCCTTGCGGATTTCCTCGTCGGTAAAGGTGGTGTTGCCGACGATGTTCAGATGCCGGATCTTGGCAGCCTTGCCCTCGGCGATCGTGATGGTGACATCGACGCGGTTGCGGTCCAGCGACTTCACCGAGGGGGTGATGCGCACATTGTACTTGCCGCGATTGTTGTACTGCCGGGTCAGCTCCTGGGTCACGCGCTCGATGTTGAGCTCGTTGTAGGTTTCACCCTCGGCCAGACCGATGTTGTTGAGGCCCTTGGTCAACTCTTCGGTCTTGATGTCCTTGTTGCCGACCAGCGTGATATTCGAGATCGCCGGGCGCTCGGACACGGTCACCACCAGGATGTCCCCCTGACGGTCCAGCCGGACGTCCTTGAAGAAGCCGGTCTTGTAGAGTGATCGCAGTGCGTCGGACGCACGGGAGCGGTCCAGTCGATCACCTTTCTGCACCGGCAGATAGGTGAACACGGTACCGGCGGAAATGCGCTCCAACCCGTCTACTCGGATGTCGCTGATGACGAAGTCGTCGGCAGCCAGCGCCGCGCCTCCGGAAAGTGCCAACAAAATGGACGCGACCAACTTTTTCATGCGCGCAAAGCCTCAGGGCGAATCATCGTCAGGAAGAGCCACGCTTTGTGTTTATCAATCAGCTTGCGTGGTCTCAATGGGGCGAGGTAGTGCCTAGGAACTCAACATCCGGCTGAAATCGTTGAAGAATGCCAGACACATCAGTGCCAGCAATGCTCCAAGACCCAGATAGTGGCCTAAGGCCTGGGCTCGATCACTCAGCGGACTACCTTTCACCCACTCAATAAAGTAATACAACAAATGGCCGCCATCCAGGATGGGAATCGGCAACAGGTTCATGATGCACAAGCTCAGACTGATCAGTCCAAGAAAGCGCAGGAATTGGGTAAAGCCGCCTTCCGCCGAGTAGTTGGCGAACTGCGCAATGCTGATCGGGCCCGACACATTCTTGAGCTGGGCCTCGCCGGAAATCATGTGCTGTATGACCCGCAGACTACCAACGGTCAGCCGCCAGGTCTCGCTGAAGGCCTGCGGGATCGCCGCCAGAGGCCCGTAGTGACGTGTGGTCTCGCGCATGTCGGGCGCCACGCCGACCAGCCAGGCGGTCTGCTCGCCGACCGTCCGCTGGGTAGCCTGGATTTCCACGGTTTCACGAATGCCGTTGCGGTCGACCAGCAATCGCACCCGGCCCTGGTGGGCGCTGGCTTCGGCCTGGATGGCGTCGCGCATGCTCGCGAAACGATCAACCGGGGTGTCACCGACCTGAAGAATGGTGTCGCCGACCTTCAAGCCGGCCAGTTCGGCCGGATCGCCCGGACTCAGGGCCCCGACCTCGGTCGGCGGCACCCAGTGCCAGGGCTTCAGTCCGAGTTGCGTCAGGAAGCGCTCTTCGTCGACGGCCTCGCCAAGTTCAGCGAGATTCATGCGCCGGGTGGCTATTCCGCCACTGGCGCCCTGCACATCGATGCTGACGGTTTCACCGCGGTAGGCCTTGGTGGTCAGATCCACCAGCACATGGGTCCAGTTGCTGACCGGATCGCCGTTGACGGCCAGGATCAGATCGCCGCGCTGCAAACCGGATTCCGCTGCGAATCCCTCGACCTCGCCCACATAGGGCGCGTAATCCTTGACGCCGACGAGCAGCATCAACCAGAAGGCGAACAGCGCAAACACCAGATTGAAGATCGGGCCGGCCGCCACGATGGCCACGCGCTGGCCGATGGATTTTCGGTTGAAGGCCTGATTGACCTCGTGGGCCTCGACATCGGCCTCGCGCTCATCGAGCATCTTGACGTAGCCGCCCAGGGGAACCGCGGCAATGACGTACTCGGTGCCATCGCGACCCCGCCGGGACCACAGCGGCTTGCCCAGGCCCAAGCTGAAGCGCAGCACCTTGACCCCGCAGCGCCGGGCCACCCAGAAATGTCCGAACTCATGGAAGGTCACCAGCAGGCTGGTCGCCACCAGAAACCAGAAGATCGAGCCCAGCACCAGTTCCATATCAGCTCCGCTTTCCTGAATCGATGACCGCCGTCGCCACGGTACGGGCGTGCCGGTCGGCTTCGAGCACGTCAGCCACCGACTCTACAGACGATAGGGCACAACGATTTAAAGCCTCGTTAACAGTGGCGGCAATTCCGGTAAACCCAAGGCTGCCGTTCAGGAAAGCCGCCACCGCCACTTCATTGGCTGCGTTCAGCATGGCCGGCGCCGTGCCTCCGGCATCCAGTGCCTGATAGGCGAGTTTAAGGCAAGGAAAGGCTTCAAGGTCAGGTGTGGAGAAATCCAGCCGTGCCAGAGCGGCCAGGTCCAGCGTGGGCGCTCCGGATTCGATCCGTTCAGGCCAGGCCAGCGCATGGGCGATGGGAATACGCATGTCGGCGCTGCCAAGCTGAGCCAGGAAACTGCCATCGCGGTACTCGACCAGCGAGTGGATCGTGCTTTGTGGGTGCACGATCACGCGGATCTGCGCGCTTGCCAGCCCGAACAGGAAGTGCGCCTCGATCACCTCCAGACCCTTGTTCATCAGGGTCGCCGAGTCCACTGAGATCTTCGGGCCCATGGTCCAGTTCGGATGGGCGCAGGCCTGGGCGACGGTCACCTGCTCCAGCTGGGCCTGGCTCCAGCCCCGGAACGGCCCTCCGGAAGCCGTCAGCCAGAGTTGGCGCACGCCCGCCAGCGGACGCTGCATCGGATCCGGCAGACACTGGAAAATCGCGTTGTGTTCGCTGTCGATGGGCAGCAGCTGCGCCCCACCCTTGGCGACGGCCTGCATCAGCAGGCTACCGGCGCACACCAGCGCCTCCTTGTTCGCGAGCAGGATGCGCTTGCCGGCCTGCGCCGCGGCCAGCGTGGCCGGCAATCCGGCCGCGCCGACGATGGCCGCAACCACGGTGTCCACGGCCGCGTCCGCCACCACGCTCTCGATGGCAGGCATGCCGCTGGCTACCACGGTTGCCGGCGCACTGTTACGCAGACGTGCGGCCAGACGCTGGCTGGCCTCGGCATCGGCCATCACCGCCACATCGGGCCGGAAGCGCTCGCAGATCTCGGCCATGGCCGTATCGTCGCGAGCCGCCACAGCGCTGTGCAGGCGGTAGCGGTCTGGATGGCGAGCAATCAGATCGAGCGTGCTGCGGCCGATGGAACCGGTGGCCCCGAGTAGACAGATCGACTTCATAGGCCGATCAGATAACGGCCGCAGACGAAAATCGGAAAGGCCGCCAGCATGCTGTCGATACGATCGAGAATGCCACCGTGACCGGGCAACAACGAGCCACTGTCCTTGAGATTGGATTGGCGCTTGATCAGGCTCTCGAAGAGATCACCCACGATCGAAAACAGCACCGTGACGGTGGCCAGCAGAATGAGCAGCACATGGCCGACCGGAATCGGCTTCAGCAGCCATCCGGCCAGCGCGGCAAAGATCACGGTGCCGCCGAGCGCGCCATAGACACCCTCGCGGGTCTTGCCCGGGCTGATGCGCGGCGCCAGCTTGTGCTGTCCGAAACGCCGACCGGCAAAATAGGCGGACACATCCGCCACCCAGATCAGCATCAGCACGAACAGCGTCCACCAGGGGCCCGTGACCGGCTCGCGGTGGATGAGCCAGGCCGCCACCCAGGCCGGCACCACCATGGCACTGCCCACCAGCATCTTCAGTTCGCGATTGCGTCGGGTCGGCTCCGATCCGAACTCGAAGGCGCGCAGCCAGAGTATGGCCAGACACCACCAGATCACCCCGATCCAGGCAATTGGCAGCAGCCAGTTCTCGGGACGCACCAGGATCAGGGCCGCCATGATGCCGCCGTTGACCAGCACCGCCGCCGCTCGCAGGCCGCGCAGGCGGAAACCGATGACCCGCGTCCATTCCCAGATGGCGTAACACAGCACCAGACCAAAACCGAAGGCAAAGGCGGTGCTCGGCAGATACAGCACCGAGAGGATCGCCAAGGGCGCCAACAGCAGCGCCGTACCGACGCGGGCCCGCAAGCCGCTGTCCCCCAGCCATCGTGATACCGGCTTGTCGCTCTCAGACATTCGCAGCCTCTGGTTTGCCACTGACCTGGGCGCTGGTCTTGCCGAAGCGACGCTCACGCTGGGCGAATTCGTTCAGCGCAGCGCGAAAGGCAGTTTCGTCGAAATCGGGCCACAGCACTGGCGTGAAATAAAGTTCGGTGTAGGCCAGATGCCAGAGCAGGAAGTTGCTGATGCGGGCCTCGCCACCGGTGCGAATGAACAAATCCGGCTCTGGCAGTGGCGCCAGCGACAGATGCTGCTCGAAACTGGTCTGGTCGATGGCGTCGGGGTCGATCAGCCCTGCCCGAGCGGCGCGTGCCAGTGCCTGTGCGGCATTGACGATGTCCCAGCGACCGCCGTAATTGACGGCAATGTTCACGGTCAAACGCACCTCGTTCAGCGCCGCCGACTCGGATTCCGCCATGGCGGCCCGCAGTTCCGGCGAAAACCGGCTGCGCTCGCCGATGAAGCGCAGGCGCACGCCGTTGCCGGCCAGTTCCCTCGCCTCCTTGCGCAGCGCCCGCAGGAACAGGTCCATCAGATGGCGAACCTCGCCCTCCGGACGCGACCAGTTCTCGCTGCTGAAGGCGAACAGGGTGAGCACTTCCACCTTGGCACGGATGCAGGCTTCGATGACCTTGCGCACGGCCTGCACGCCGGCACGATGCCCGAAGGCACGCGGCCGATGTCTGTGCTTGGCCCAGCGGCCATTGCCGTCCATGACAATGGCCACATGCCGCGGCGTACGCGCAGCGGAACCGGCAGCCGACCCCTCCGGCGCCGGCGCGGCTGCTCCGCTCAAAGCTGCATCAACTCGTCTTCTTTGTGCTTGACCACCGCGTCCACTTCCTTGACGAAACGGTCGGTGAGCTTCTGGATATCGTCCTCGGCACGACGATCTTCGTCTTCCGTGGCGATCTTGGCCTTCAGCAACTCCTTGCAGTGATGATTGGCATCACGACGCACGTTGCGGATGGCCACCTTGGTGTTCTCACCCTCGTGGGAAACCACCTTGGCCAGATCCCTGCGGCGTTCCTCGGTCAGGGGCGGAATCACGATACGGATCACCTGACCCGCCGTATTCGGCGTCAGGCCCAGATCCGAGGTCATGATGGCCTTCTCGACCGCAGACACCATGGGCTTTTCCCAGGGCTGCACGGTAATGGTGCGGGCATCGGCCACGGTCACGTTGGCAACCTGGCTGATCGGCACGGCCGTGCCGTAGTAATCCACGCGCAGATGATCGAGCAGTTGCGCCGATGCGCGTCCAGTACGGAGCTTCATCAACTCCTGCTTCAGCACTTCGATGCACTTGTGCATGCGCGTTTCCGCGTCGGCCTTGATTTCGGCGAGTGAGCTAGTCATGGGTCCTTCCTTGTAACAGCCATGGAATGGCCGCGGAGTATAGCGGGATAGGCGGCCAGCGCTGGTGTTGCTGAGTGCTTCGTTGGCTTGGGCACCAGAAGGAACACCCTCTGAGCCTCTCCGAGGCCCGGATGCTCTCCTTGGTGTTCTCTCTGCTTTTCCTTTGTGTTCTCTGCGTCCAGCTTCTGGCAACGACCTGACTTGTGACGGGATCGTCGCGGAACCGGTCGCGCCGCAAGAGCCTCCTACGATTTCGGTGTGTCGTCCGTGGGCATGTCGCAGCGACCCAGGCAGCTCACGACGACGCCCCGCCCGATGCCCGAACTAGCAGCTTGTTGAAAAACTCCCTTCCGGGGAGTTTTTCAAGTCGGCGGTCCGGCGCAGGTCCGTACCGCCTCACGACAAATCAATCGCTTACGCGATTGCTTCGTCGTCCCGGCCATCCCTGGCCGGGCTAACAGGCTGTTTTTCAACAGCCTGTTAGCCGTTCTGATCGACCAGAGTACCGACGGTTTCGCCCTGAACGATGCGCATCAGATCGCCGCGGCGGTGCAGATCGTAAACGCGGATCGGCATGCGATAGTCGCGACACAGCGCGAAGGCGGTCGTGTCCATCACGGCAAGCTTGCGCTCGATGGCACTGTCGTAGCTGATCTTCTCGAAACGGACGGCGTTCGGATCCTTGTTCGGATCGGCCGAGTACAGGCCATCGACCTTGGTGGCCTTCAGCATCAGATCGGCATTGATCTCGATGGCGCGCAGCGCGGCAGCCGAGTCGGTGGTGAAGAAGGGATTGCCGGTACCGGCAGCGAAGACCACGATGCGGTTCTTTTCCAGATGGCGGATGGCCCGGCGACGGATGTAGTCCTCGCAGACCTCGTTGATCTTGATGGCGCTCATGACCCGGCAGGTTGCGCCCTGCTTCTCGATCGCATCCTGCAGCGCCAGCGAGTTCATCACCGTGGCCAGCATGCCCATGTGATCTGCGGTGGCGCGATCGATGCCGCTCTTGGCCAGTCCGACGCCACGGAAGATATTGCCACCGCCCACCACCAGACCGATCTGGACGCCGATCTTGGAGACTTCGATGATCTCGGCTGCGAGGCGATGCAACACCTCCGGATCGATACCGTAGTCCTCCGCGCCCAGCAAAGCCTCACCGCTGAGCTTCAACAGGATGCGGCGAAATACCGGTGGGGCGCTACTCATGCGAAGGGGTCTCCAATGTCCAGATGGTCGATACGATGCGATCAGGAGGCTGACGCCAGCTACTCTGTCCGTCCGTCTGCAGCTGATAAAAGAAGGCCCCGGAACCCGGGGCCTTCAGTGTCCGCTTACTGACTCGCCTTGACCTGTTTCATCACTTCTTCGGCGAAGTTCTCTTCTTTCTTCTCGATGCCCTCGCCGACATTCATGCGCACGAAGCCGGTCACCTTGGCGCCAGCCTTCTTGATCGCCTCTTCCACACCCATGCCATTGGCATCCGGCGCGGCATAGGCCTGACCCAGCAGGGTCTGTTCGGCCAGCGTCTTGCGAATCTTGCCCTGGATCATCTTCTCCAGGATTTCCGGCGGCTTGCCCGAATCCTTGGCCTGCTCCATGGCGATGTTGCGCTCACGCGCCACCACTTCTTCCGGCACTTCGCTCATGTCCAGATACTGCGGATTCATCGCCGCAATATGCATGGCCAGACCCTTGGCCAGCTCCGGCGTACCACCTTCCAGTGCCACCAGCACGCCCAGCTTGTCGTTGCTGTGGATGTAGGCACCGATGTTGCCACCCGAGATCATGGCGGCGCGACGCACCTGCATGTTCTCGCCGATCTTGGCGACCAGCGCCTGGCGCACTTGATCGACCGTCTGACCGTCAGTCAGGGGCAGCGATTTGATCGCTTCGACTTCGGCAGTACCGGCAGCCACCGCGGCGGCAGCGACGTCGGCGGCAAACTTGACGAAGTTCTCGTCCTTGCCGACGAAATCGGTTTCACAGTTGAGCTCGACCAGCAGCGCCTTGCCGTCCGCCTGGCCCAGAGCCACTCGACCCTCGGCGGCCACGCGCGTGGCCTTCTTGTCAGCCTTGGTCAGACCCTGCGTGCGCAGCCAGTCGGCTGCAGCTTCGATGTTGCCAGCATTCTCGACCAGCGCTTTCTTGCATTCCATCATGCCGGCGCCGGAGCGCTCGCGCAGTTCCTTCACGAGGGCAGCGGTGATTTCCATGGTCATTCCTTAAA
Source organism: Lysobacterales bacterium (assembly GCA_050250665.1). Classification (GTDB taxonomy): domain Bacteria; phylum Pseudomonadota; class Gammaproteobacteria; order Xanthomonadales; family SZUA-5; genus JADKFD01. Next base: position 28,469 of record JBFWOF010000020.1, read on the forward strand.
TCGTACAAAGTTGTCTGGGGCACGCGACTGGCACGCACCCCGGGGAATTTCAGGGTCCGGCGACTCGCGCCGGACCATGATCAACGCGCAGGATTACTCGCTGGCGTCATCCGAGCGACGCGGTGCGCCACCCGGACCACCGCTGGGACGGCGACGCGGCGGTCCCTTGCGGTCATTGGGCTTGTTGCGACGGTTGTTGTCCGGCTTGGCAGCTGCCGCCAGCGGATTACCGTCGGCGTCGAGCTCGACGAAATCATCCGCTGCACCCACAGCAGCGGCCGGCGCCGCGGCCTTGCCTTCCAGCACGGCATCGGCGGCAGCGCGTGCATACAGCTGGATGGCGCTGATGGCGTCGTCATTGCCGGGGATCACGTAATCGACATGATCCGGGTTGTGGTTGGTATCGACGATGCCGATCACCGGGATGCCGAGCTTCTTGGCTTCCTTGATCGCGATCTCTTCGTGACCGGTATCGATCACGAACAGCGCGTCGGGCAGGCTGTTCATGTTCTTGATGCCACCCAGGCTGTTGTCCAGCTTCTCCATCTCGCGCGAGAGCTGCAGGGCTTCGTGCTTGACCAGACGCTCCCAGCTGCCGTCGGTGCTCTGGGTCTCGAGCTCTTTCAGACGCGCGATCGACTGCTTGACGGTGCGGAAGTTGGTCAGCATGCCGCCGAGCCAACGCGCAGACACGTGCGGCATGCCGCAACGCGATGCTTCTTCCTTGATGGTCTGACGGGCCGAACGCTTGGTGCCGACAAACAGGATGTTGCTGCGACGCTGTGCCAGACCGCTGATGAAATTCATCGCGTCATTGAACAGCGGCAGGGTCTTTTCCAGATTGACGATATGAATCTTGCCGCGGGCGCCGAAGATGTACGGACCCATTTTCGGGTTCCAGTAACGGGTCTGATGTCCGAAATGGACGCCCGCTTCGAGCATTTGCCGCATGGTCACGGTGGTCATACTTAAGTCCTTGATACATTTGGGGATTATCCCCATGGTTGGGCCTCCACGCATGCGCTTCGGGAGCCCTTCCTGGGCACCAACCCGACCACGACAACCATGCGTGTGTGGAGTCACCGTCGCCACACAGTTGCGGCGATCGGCGGACATGGACCGGATGAGCCCGATCCAAAAATCCGCGGGAGCATAGCTTTTTTCGGGTGCGGCCGGCAAGTCGAGCTCCGCGCGCCGGTGGGAGCGGATTCATCCGCGAACAGTGCCTGCGTCGGCGCAGAAGCATCGCGGACAGAGTCCGCTCCCACAGACGAGCGGCGCTGCCGGCACCACAGTTGTCGCTACGCCGCTGCTATCGCCGCCCGACGACCCACTTGCAATCCATCGCCACAGAACCCAAATTGCTCGGTCAGGCTTGACAAGCCGTCAGTGCATGCGAGGCTTGGCGACCGCAGGCCAACTGTGTTCGCCCGAACAATGACAGGATTTTCATGAGTATCACCTACAAGACTCCGGAACAGATCGAGAAGATGCGCGTTGCCGGGCGCCTGGCGGCTGAAGTGCTGCAGATGATCCGACCGCATGTGGTTCCAGGCGCGAGTACCGACGAGCTTGACCGGATCTGTCACGAGTTCATCGTCGACCAGCAGCAGGCCATCCCGGCCCCGCTGAACTACAAGGGCTTTCCGCGTTCAATCTGCACTTCGGTCAACAACGTGGTCTGCCACGGCATTCCGGGGCCCAAGGTGCTCAAGGAAGGCGACATCATCAATATCGACGTCACCGTCATCAAGGATGGTTTTCACGGCGATACCAGTCGCATGTTTCATGTCGGTGAGACCTCGGTGCTGGCCCGGCGCCTGGTCGACACCACGCTGGCGGCGATGAAACTCGGCATCGAGATGGTCAAGCCGGGCGAACACCTGGGGGAGATCGGCCGTGCCATTCAGCGTTTCGTCGAGGCTGAACGGTTCTCGGTAGTCCGCGAGTACTGTGGCCATGGCATCGGCGAGCGCTTCCACGAAGAACCGCAGGTGCTGCACTACTACGACCCCTCCCGCGGCAAGGGCGAGGAACTGAAGCCGGGCATGACCTTCACCATCGAGCCCATGGTCAACGCCGGGCAGCGCCACGTGCGGCTGCTGCCGGACGGCTGGACCGTGGTCACCAAGGACCGTTCGCTGTCGGCCCAATGGGAGCACACGGTACTGGTGACCGAAGACGGTTTCGAAGTACTGACGCTGGCTGACGGAGAAGATTTTTGACGCGATCTGCGGCTGAGAAGCCTGCGCCGGCCACGGACCTGACGCGCCGTCGCGAACAGCTGGAGCTGTTCCGCACCGAAATCAAGCAGCGCTTTCGCGACAGCCGGCACGCCAGCGCCTGCGTACGGGCCATCTCCGGCCGTATCGACAAGGAACTGCGGGCGCTGTGGGCCCAGACCGTGGCCTCGAAAGTGCCCGCCGAATCGTCCGAGGGCGCACCCAGCGCCTGCCTGATCGCCACCGGCGGCTATGGGCGGGGGCAACTGTTCCCCGGATCCGATGTCGACATCCTGGTGCTCTGCGCCGAGGGCCGCAGCCAGACGCTGGACAGCGCAGTCCGGGCCTTTCTGGCTGCGGCCTGGGATCTGGGGCTGGAATTGTCCCAGGCGGTGCGCACCCTGCCCGGCCTGATTGAATTCGCCCGCGAGGATCAGGCGGGCTACACGGCCCTGCTCGACGCCCGCTACCTGTGCGGCGACCGCAGCCTCAGTCAGCAGATGCAAGCGCAGTTGCAGGCGCCGGATCTGTGGCCCGCGGCGGACTATCTGCGGGCCAAGGTCGAGGAGCGCGACGAGCGTCATAGCCGCCACGCCGATACCGCCCACAATCTGGAACCCAATCTCAAGAACGGTCGCGGTGCCCTGCGCGATCTGCAGACCACACGTTGGATCGCCAAGCGCTGTTTCGGCGTGTCACGCTGGCCGGCACTGGTGGGACTGGGGCTGCTCGAAGCCGACGAGGCCCGTCGACTGGCGCGTGCCGAGGCCTGGCTGTCCACTCTGCGCTTTGCCCTGCATGTGATCAGCGGCAGACACGAGGAGCGCGTGCTCTTCGATCACCAGCCGGCGCTGGCGGCGCTGTTCAATCGCCCCGGTTCTCATCCGCGCGAGCATCCGATCGAAGCCCTGATGCACCGCTACTTCCGCGCTGCCGGGGATATCGACCGGCTGTCGCAGGCCCTGATCGAGCGCATGGCCAGGCGGGTGGAACAGGTGCACACGCCACTGGCGACCATAGCCGGCAGCCAGCATTTCGGCCTGCGCGAAGAGGCCATCGAAGCCCTCGACAGCTACAAGGGCTTCACCGCCCCGGCGGATCTGATGGAACCCTTCCAGTGCCTCACGCGCAACAGCAGTTCGCGCACGCTGGGCCCGGATCTGGCCCAGGCGCTGGCCAAGGCGCTGCCCAGGTTCAGGCGCGCGCTCGCCCAGGATCGCCTGGCTCACGAGGCGCTGGAATCGATATTGCGCACGCGCCGTCCTTTCCGCGCCTTGAGCGAAATGCATCGGCATGGCCTGCTCGGCGCACTGCTGCCCACCTTTGCGCGCGTCTCCGGGCGCATGCAGTACGATCTGTTCCATGTCTACACGGTCGATCAGCACACGCTGTTCCTGATCCGCAATCTGGAACGGTTCTTTGAGTCCGAGCCGGACAAGCAGTTCGAACTGGCCCACGAACTGGCCCAGCGCGTGCGCCAGCCGGAGCTGCTGTTCTATGCCGGCATCTTTCACGACATCGCCAAGGGCCGCGGCGGCGACCACTCGCAGCTCGGTGCCGGCGATGCCCGCCGCTACCTGCGAAACATGGGCTGCGCCCGGGCCGATATCGAGATGGTGGCCTGGCTGGTCGAGAATCATCTGCTGATGTCGGTCACCGCCCAGAAACAGGACATCCAGGATCCCGAAGTCGTGCGCCGTTTCGCCGAGAAGGCCGGCGACTGGGAAAGGCTGGAGTGCCTGTACCTGCTGACCGTGGCCGATATCCGCGCCACCAATCCCAAGCTCTGGAACGGCTGGAAGAGCAAGCTGCTGAGCGATCTCTACCAGGCCGCCCGATTCCAGCTGCGACGCGGCACCGATCAGCCGGTCAACCGCCAGGATCGCGTGCGCGCCACCCGCCTCAAGGCCCTGGAACTGCTCACCGGCGAAGGCTGCATGTTCAGCGCCGTGGAAGCGCTCTGGGATGATTTTCCGGAGCAGAGTTTCTGGCGCTACACACCCGATCAGCTGCGCTGGCTGACCCATGCCATCGTCAGCGGCGGTCGGCCCGGCCAGCCCCTGATCGCGGTACGGGCCGTGGGCGGCGGCGGCACCCGCGAGATATTCGTGCGTGTTCCCGACCAGGCCGGCATCTTTGCCACGATCACCTCGATGCTGGATCGCATGGATCTGTCGGTCATCGCCGCGCGGATCATGACCTGCAAATCCGGCCACACGCTGGACACCTTCCAAGTGCTGGACATGCGCAAGGAAGAGCAGGATTCGATGACCCGCAATCTGGAAATCCAGATGGCGCTGAACATGGCTTTTGCCGAAAAACCGCTTAAACCTCGTTTGGCCAAGCGCCGCGCCACCCGCGAGCAGCGCTTGTTCAAGTTTCCGCCGCGGATCGCCTTCGAATCGCGCAGCGACGACAGCGGCACCCTGCTGTCCCTGGTCTGCGCCGATCGCCCTGGCCTGCTGGCCAGCGTCGCCCACGCCTTCAAGGATGCCGATGTGCGAGTGCATTCAGCCCGCATCGCCACCTTCGGCGAGCGCGCCGAGGATTTCTTCACCGTCACCACCCAGGACGGCCAGAAACTCGACGCCGCCGGCGCCGAGCGCGTGCGCGAAGCGCTGCTGGCGCGCGTCAGCGACAGCTGACAACCCCGCGCCGCAAACCTTTCCAATGTAGGAGCGACCTTGCGTCGCGACCGTCGCCGCCCCTGTGGGAGCGGCTTCAGCCGCGACAAGGGCTCCAGCCTGCCAGCAGCAGCCATCGCGGACAAAGTCCGCTCCCACAGATGGCGACTATTCGGCCTGACGGTCGCGCCGCGAGGGCGCTCCTACTTTGGGAGCGGCTTCAGCCGCGACAGGGGCTCCAGCCTGCCAGCAGTGCCGGGGGAACTCCCTTATTGCTTAGTTTCGGAGCGGCTCTGAGGAGGGCCGCGCGCCTGCGCGGCCGCTGTTGATTTGCCTGAAGCACCAAAGCGGCGCCGCAGCGCGGCGCCCTCCATCCGGCGTCATTGCGACCCCGGACTTGATCCGGGGGAAACAATCCAGAAGTACGGTCGAAAGTCTCTGGATTGCTTCGTCACTTCATTCCTCGCAATGACGCATCAAGGGCCGTATCTGGAGCCCGTCCACCGGCTTTTCGGCGCCAAGTTACGGTTGTTGAATCAAGCAGACGTCGGTGATTGACGGAAAGCGAGCGACCCTGTGGCACTATGGTGCAGAGCCGCAAACACGAGCTGCGACGGGTATCCAAAGGTCAATGCGCGCACAGGAATCTGACCCCATGCCGACATCACGGGCTCGTGGACGTCGAGTACCGACGCCATCCAGCCCCGGATGGCCGCGACCGTTGCCTGTCTTGAACGCCGTCGTGCGCTTGACGGGGCTGCGGTGAGCCAACTGCTGGCAGAACTCAAACGCCGCAATGTGTTCCGTATGGCCGGACTGTACCTGGTCACCGCCTGGCTGCTGATCCAGATCGCCGAGACCCTGTTGCCCATCTTTGACACGCCGAACTGGGTGCTCAAGGCACTGGTGCTGATTCTGGCGCTGGGTTTTGTGCCCGCACTGGTGTTTTCCTGGGTGTTCGAGCTGACCCCGGAAGGCCTGAAGCTGGATCTGGGCCGGACCCAGGAAAACCCGGTCGCGCCGGTCACCGCACGACGCCTGGACCGAATGCTGCTGCTGGGCATGAGCCTGATTGTCGTGTTGCTGCTGGGCGAGCGCTTCTGGTGGCCGGTGACAGGTCCCGCGGCTGTAGTCCCGGCCTCCGGATTGGTGGATTCCGAGCTGGCATCAGGTAATCGGGTCGATGTCACGACCGACGCGGGTGCCGATAGCACTACCGACACCTCGATTGCCGTGCTGCCCTTCGTCAACATGAGCGCCGATGCCGACAATGAATATTTCGCCGACGGTCTGACAGAAACCCTGTTGCACATGCTGGCTCAGGTCGATGGACTGCAGGTGACGGCGCGCACCTCGAGCTTTGCCTTCAAGGGCAAGAACATCGACGTACGCGAGATCGGCAGGCAGCTTGGTGTCAGCCGCTTGCTGGAAGGCAGCGTGCAGCGCGCCGGGCAACGGCTGCGGATCACGGCTCAGCTGGTCGATGCGCGCGATGGCAATCACATCTGGTCGCGCAATTTTGATCGCGACATGAGCGACATCTTCGCGGTGCAGGACGAAATTTCGAGCGAAGTGGCCAAGACCCTGAGTAATAGTCTGATGCTGCACGCCCTCGGTCCACAAGATACGGTCAACGGCAGCCCGCTCACGCTCAACGGCGGCTTGCCCACGGCAGCTTCGAGTGCGATTGAGCTGCAGGGCGGTACCCGCAATGCACTGGCCTACGATCTGTACCTGCGGGCGCGGGAGGCTTACTGGAAGGGTGAAGAACAAGCACTGGCGCATGGCATCGCGTTGCTGCGCGAGGCGCTCAAGCTGGACCGTGAATTTGCTCTGGCGTGGTCGACACTGGCCGAGCTGATCGTGCGTCATGGCCGGGTCGCCGGCATCGCCGACGCGGCATTGGATGCGGAGGCCCTCGATGCGGCGCGGCAGGCGGCGATGCTGGCGCCTGCGGCGCCCGGCATTCAGGCCGTGCTCGGCCGCCTGACCGATGTGTTGGCGGCTGATCCGGAAGAAGCCCGCCGCATCCTGCAAGGCGCGCTGGCTGTCTATCCCGACCACCCGCAATTGCTCAGTGATCTGGCGACACTGGAATGGCGGGCGGGCGAAGTCCATTCGGCGCTGGAGCTGGCTCGCCGCGCCATGCTGCTGGATCCGCTGGATCTCGCCCTGAAAGCCGATTCGGTGCACAAATTCGTGGCTGCCGGTGACGCCGACGCGGCCGAGAAACTGGCGCTGTCCATACTGGAGCGCAATCGCGACTATCTGGAGGGGCTGCACGCGCTGGCCAATGTCTATTACCGGACCGGACAGCTTGCCAAGGCCTTCGAGCGCTACCAGGCGATCTTGCAGAAAACACCCAACGACAACGAAGTCCGCTGGCGGCTGATGTCGATGCTACTGAATCTGGGTGACTTTGAAAGTGCCCGTGCGCGCCTGGCCGAACTGGTGGTCACGGACCCGGGTATGCAATGGGGACCTCGATATCGTTGGGAGGCGCAGATCTGCTTTCTCGAAGGGCATCCGGCCTGCGCAGCGAGCATCTGGGAGGCAGCGCGTCCGCAGAGTGATTCCGAGGCCGACAACGCCGCCCGGGCCTACGCCACCGAAGAGGCTCTGCAGCGCCAGCAGTGGCCGTTGTTGCAGGCCGCAGCGCTGCGCCAGGCTGCGCAGGCGGACGGCGATGGCCTGGGGCCAGCTGAGGCTTGGGCGCTGGCCGCCCTGGCTGCATTGCGCACGGAGCAGGCGGATGAGTTCGAGCGCTGCAGTCTGCAGGCGTTGGAGCTGCTGGACACCCTGGTGGCGCAGGGTGCCGACAATCAATATATCCATACGCTGCGGGCCAGCGCCTATGCCCTGCGCGGCGATGGCGATGGCGCCATCGCAGCCCTGAAACTGGCGATCAGCAAGGGCTACAGGAACGCAGCGCAGGTGCGCCACGGAGGTTTCTTCGATCTGTTGCTGGATGATCCGGCGCTGGTCGAGTTGCTGGACAAACTGGACCGCGGCAATGCGGAGGAACTCGCGTCCATTCGTGCACTGCTTGCCGACAAATCTTGACCAGGGAGCGTAGTCGCGACCGATGATCATCGAACGACTCTGGGTGGGAAACCCGCTGCGCAACTTCAATTACCTGATTGCCTGCCCGGACACGGGCGAGGCGCTGGCGATTGATCCGCTGGACCACGCGCAGGTCCTGGCCATGGCCAGGGCCCGGGGTTGGCAGATCGCTCAGATCCTCAACACCCATGAGCATCATGATCACATCGGCGGTAATCCGGCGGTGGTTGCGGCCACCGGTGCCAGGGTCATTGCCCATCATCTGGCCGCCAGCCGGATTCCCGGCGTGGACCGCGGCGTCCGGGCCGGAGATGTCATCAAGGTGGGCAAGACCGTGGAGCTGGAATGTCTGGACACGCCCGGCCATACCTTGAGCCATGTCTGCCTGCTGGCGCACACCGACGAGCCGGCGCTGTTCTCTGGCGATACCCTGTTCAACGCCGGTGCCGGCAATGTCCACAATGGTGGCGATGTGCACGCGCTCTATCGCACCTTCGTCGATCAACTGATGCGCCTGCCCGCCGCCACGCGGGTGTTTCCGGGCCATGACTACATCGAGAACAATCTGGCTTTCACGCTCTCGCGCGAGCCTGACAATACCGAGGCGGCGACACTGCTGGCGCGGGTCAGTGGCCACGATCCGGCCCGCGCGCTGATCACAACGCTGGCGCAGGAGATGCTGCACAACAGTTTCTTCCGACTAAACAATGCCCGCATCATTGCCGGTCTGCGGCAGAACTTCCCAGAGATGCCCGAGCAGCCCGACGCCGAAACCGTGTTCATCAAACTGCGGGAATTGCGCAATCGCTGGTGAACATCCTGATCGGCTCGCCGCAGGTCAGGTTCTCCCGCAGGGGCGGCGTGACGGCAGGAGCCTGTTCAGCGCAGCAGGACCAGAGTCGTTCAGCGTGGCGACGCCGGCCGCCAGGCGCCTTCGGCATTGCGACCGCCACCGCTCACCAGCGTGATCGGCTCGGCGTTGCCATCCACCGGCACGGCAATCAGGCTGAGATCGCCCTCGGCATCGCCGGGCAGGGTCGTTGTGCACACCAGCCAGCGACCATCCGGAGACCAGCGCGGGTAGTAGTGCTTGCCGCCAGCCAGTACGGTGCGAAGGTAGGTGCCATCCACGTTCATGACCTTGATGTCCGACGCTGTGCCGTCGTCCGCGTAGAAGGCGATCCGTGAGCCGGTGGGTGAAAACACCGGCGCGCCTGTCCAGACCTGGTCCCGGGTCAAGCGGCGGTTGGTATTGCCAGCGCCATCGGTGATGTGGATTTCGGAGGACGAATCGCCGGTCTTTCGACTGACCAGAAATCGCTGGCCATCGGCGGCCCACTCGGCACCGGCGGACAGCCCCAACGAAGCTGCAAACAGTCTGCGCTGACCGGATCCATCGGCATTCATCACATAGATATGCACCGCCGCCTCGCCGACGTCGCCTGGCTCGGTACGCCAGGAGGCAAAGCTCAGCTGCTGGCCGTCGGGCGACCAGGCCGGCAGATAGTCATGCGCCGGATTGTCGGTCAGCGCATGACGGTTGGAGCCGTCGGCATCCATCACCCAGATATCCAGCTGGTCGCTGTCGCCCTTGGGTGCACGCCGTTGATAGGCAATTCGACTGCCATCCGGCGACCACACCGGCCAGTTCTCCCCGGCCTCGCTGCGCGTCAGATTGATCCATTCAGCGGTGCCGCCGCGGATCAGATAGATCTCGCTGTTGCCGCCCCGGTTCGAACTGAACACCAGATCGGCCTGAGCGGGCGACCACTCATTCGTCGGTGTGGTGCTGCAGGCGGCGAGCGCCACCAGAATCAGGTGCGCCAGCGGCCGTAGTCGAGAACGAGCGGCGAACGAAGGCATGGTGAACCCCGGGGTCAGATGTTCTTTGTGGCGAGCAGTTTAGCTGCGAGGGCCAAGGCCTGCTGCCGAAGATGGACTTGCGGGCATCTGGGTATCGCTCGAGCCCAAGACTGCCATGTCCACTGTGCCGACGGTTACAATGCGAGACATATATGATCTACTTCGCAGGGACAGTGTCCAGTTCGGCGCGAACCTGTCCGTTGGTGCAACCCGAGACGACAGCCTCGCTCCTGTCGAGCTGACTTCTTCAGACCTTCAACCTGGTCACCCTTCAGATTCGGAGATTTCAAAGCAATGCCCCTATCGATGAGTGTCTTGTTGCGGTCCTGCCTACCGGCACTTCTGCTGTCAACGGCGGTCTCGCCCGTCGCTCATGCGGCTGCGCGGGCCTACGTACCCAACAGCGCAAGCGGGACCATTTCGGTCATCGATACGGGTACGCGTGCGGTAATCGCGACCATAACGACAGATTCCGTGGCTGGCGGTGTTGCCATCAGTCCCGATGGGCTGCGCGTGTACGTGGCAAACCTGCGCGGATTGCTGGTGGTGGATGCGGCCAGCAACAGGCCTGTTCAACAACTGGACATCCAGGGCGGTGCGCAGGCTGCTGCGGTCAGCGCCGACGGCAGCACTGTCTTTGTATCCGGCAACGATGGATTCGCCGCCTATGACTCGACAAGCTTGCAGTTGATCAACGGCGTTCCAACCACGCGCACGATCAACATCGCGCTGTCACCGGACGGCGCCCGCGCCTTTGTCGCGGATCCAGACCTCGCTCTGTTCGACATCAATCTCAATACCTGGGCACCCGGCAATCAGTGGAGTTGGCAGGAGTGCCTGCATCCGGTTGATGCCGCTGTGAGCCCGAATGCGAGCAGCCTGCGCATCGTCTGTCTGGGCGTGGGTGTGCCATCGACGTTGGTCACGGTCAACATAGCCACACTTGAGATCACTGCCACTCTGCCCTTGCAGAATGACCCCAGTGCCTTGGCCATGAGTTCTGATGGCAACCGGGCATACATCGCCACGCCGGCGGCGAATGCGGTGGTTGTGGTCGATACCAGTGGCGCACCCATGGTGCTGGACACCATCAGCGTCGGTGCCGGCCCTTCCAGTCTCGCGCTCACCAAGGCGGGCGATCAGCTCTATGTCACCAATGCCGTGGGCAACAGCGTGTCAGTCATCGACACCGCAACGCGCAGTGTGATCGACACCATCGCGGTTGGTCCTGCACCGCGCACAAACGGAGACTTCATCGGACCCAACGAATTTCTGTTGCTGACTGGTTTCGAGTAGTCAACGGTCGGCTGGGCCAGATTCAGGCTAACCAAGTTTCCGTTCCGCACGTCTTTGTTCAGGTGCGCTTGGGCAGGATGGCCCGGCGCTGCAAGGAACGGAGTCGTCATGAGCAAACCGAATCGTGCCCTGGTGTGGATGCTGGGATTTCTGGGACTGGTCGTGGCCGTCTGCGTGCTGCTCATCGGTCCCTTGCTGTCGGCGTTCTCGGCCACGCCGGCCTTCAACGGCGTCATCATCGTGGTGTTTCTGGTCGGTGTACTGGCCAATCTGCGGCAGGTGTCGCGGCTGCAGCATGAGGTCGACTGGATCACGCACTTCCGTCGATCCAACCCGGAGCGCGGGCACGCGCCGCCGGTATTGCTGGCACCGATGGCGCAGATGCTGGTGCGCAGCGACCGGCGACCGCTCACGCTCTCGACCGCCTCGATGCGGTCGATCCTCGACAGTGTGCACCTGCGTCTGGAAGAGCAGCGCGATCTGTCGCGCTATCTGGTCGGTCTGCTGATCTTCCTGGGACTGCTGGGCACCTTCTGGGGGCTGCTGCGCACCATCGGTTCGGTCGGCGAGATCATCGGTGGCATGACCGCGGGCGGCGATGCCGTGGCCATGTTCGAGATCCTGAAAACGCGACTGCAGGAGCCGCTGTCGGGCATGGCGACCAGTTTCTCGACTTCGCTCTTCGGTCTGGCCGGATCGCTGGTGCTGGGCTTTCTCGACCTGCAATCGGGGCGCACTTCCAATCGTTTCTACACGGAGCTGGAAGACTGGCTTTCGGGCATGACCAAGCTCAGCAGCGGTGATGGCATGGCGGTCGAGGGCGATACCTCGGTGCCAGCCTATGTGCAGGCGCTGCTGGAGCAGACTGCCGATGGTCTGGAGCGGATGCAGCGGGCGATCGTCGACAGCGAACGCGAGCGCCGCGCCAGTGCCGAGCAATTGAGTGTGCTCAACACCCAGCTCGGCAAGCTCAGCGAGCTGCTGGCGCGGGAATCGCGCGGCATCAGCGAACTGGCCCATTCGCAACAGGATCTGCGCGCTGCGGTGCAGACCATTGCCCAATCCTCCGGCGGCGGCCATCAACTCAGCGATGAACTGCGCGCCGAGTTCCGGCTGCTGACACGCACCATCGCCGCGGCCATGGATCACAAGCGGCCGTCATGAGCACCCTCGCCTCCCGTCGCCGCCGTTCGATCGATTTCTGGCCGGGCTTTGTCGATGCCCTGAGCTCGCTGTTGATGGTGCTGGTATTTGTGCTGATGATCTTCACCATCGGTCAGTTCGTGCTGTCCGATGCGCTCAGCGGCCGAGACAAGGCCCTGGCAGCGCTGAATCTGGAACTGGCGCAGCTGGCCAAGACCCTGTCGATGGAAAAGGAGGCCAAGCTCAAGGCCGAGAACTCGATCCAGGAACTGTCGGCCTCGCTGGCCAGTACCAGCGGCGAGCGCGACGCCCTGCGGCTCAATCTGGACAGCACCACGGCCACGCTGACCCAGACCCAGGCGCAGCTGGAAGGCAGCGAAGCCGAAGTCGCGAAACTGACTGCCGACATCAATGCACTGGCGGAACTCCGCCGGCAGCTGGAAAGCGAGATCGCCTCGAAACTGGCGGAACTGGAAGAGAATCAGACCAAGCTCGCCACGCAGACTGAACTCTCGGCCAAGTCGGCCGCCCAGGTCGAGCTGCTGAACCGGCAGATGGCGGCGCTGCGCACCCAGTTGGCCGAGTTGTCCTCAGCCCTGGACCTGGCCAAGGCCCAGGCCAAAGCCAAGGATGTACGCATCGAAGAGCTCGGCAAGGAGTTGAATCTCGCGCTGGCCAACAAGGTCAACGAGTTGCAGCGCTACCGTTCGGACTTCTTCGGCAAGCTGCGCACCATTCTCGGCAACCGCAGTGACATCCAGATCGTGGGCGACCGTTTCGTGGTGCAATCGGAGCTGCTGTTCGGCTCAGGCACGGATGAGCTGACGCCGGCCGCGCAACAGCGCCTGGATCAGCTGGCGCAGACGCTGAAGGAAGTTACCGCGGAAATCCCCAGAGACATCGACTGGGTGCTGCGCATCGACGGCCATACCGACAAGCGCCCGATCAATACCGCACGATTTCCGTCGAACTGGGAACTGTCCACGGCCCGCGCCGTCGCCATCGTCAAGCACCTCGTGGTTTCCGGCATCCCGGCCCATCGGCTGGCAGCGAACGGCTTCGGCGAGTTCCAGCCGCTGGATCCGACCGACAGCCCCGCAGCCTATGCCATCAACCGGCGCATCGAGATACAGCTGACCAACCGGTAGCTGGGGTGCGAGGGCAAATTTATTGTGCGACGTCATTGCGAGCCACCTGTGTCTGCCCAATAGGACGCACCAACCATGAACCCCAAGCGTCATTGCGACCCCGGACTTGATCCGGGGGAAGCAATCCAGGGGGTCTCGCGGTACCCTGGATTGCTTCGTCGCTGCGCTCCTCGCAATGACGCCGGAATTCACGGCCTGTGCGCGCTGTCGTGCCGATACAGCTGGCTCTACATGAGCCCCAGCACCTCACCCGCCTTCCGGCACATGAATGTCAACATCTGTATCGCTACACTGAATCCTGCAACTTGAGAAGGCGGTAAATCGTCTTTACAAACTGTCATCAATTGAGTGCATCGAGGAAGTCCACATGAAACAGTTTCACCCGATCGTTGCTGCCATCGCCTTGAGTGTCGGTGACTGCGCGGCGGCCCACGCCGCCAATTCCGCGCCCGACCCAGCCCATGTGGCAGCCGCGTCGGAAGGCTTCCTGCAGTTCCATCCGGACCTGCGCTGGCGCAAGGAGGGGCTGGGCCACTACGAGGATGGTCGTCTGGATCTGGCGCTGGAAGCGCTGAAGCGATCCGCGCGTTATGCCGACAAGGGCTCGCAGGCGCTGGTGGCCGAGATGTACTGGAAGGGCGAAGGCACGGCGCCGGACCGGGCGGCGGCCTACGCCTGGATGGACCTGGCGGCCGAACGCGGCTACAAGGATTTCCTGGCGGTGCGCGAGCACTACTGGTCGCAGCTCAGCCCCGAGGAACAGGCGCGGGCGCTGGAGATCGGCCAGCAGGTCTATGCCGATTACGGCGACGAGGTGGCCAAGCCGCGTCTGGAGAAGAAGATCAACCAGGGCCGCCGCGGCACCACCGGCAGTCGCACCGGCTTCAAGGGTGCACTTACCGTGCTGCTGCCGGGCAATGGCAGCTGGATCCGGCTCGATGCCGAACAGTATTACAGCGACAAGTTCTGGCAGCCCGAGCAGTACTTCGAGTGGCAGGATCAGCTGTGGCAGGAGCCCTATCGCGGCCGCGTGGAAGTCGGTGCGGTGACGGCCGAGAACGAGGCGGAACCGTCGGCCCGGGAATGATCGCGCCCGCGCTGCAGCCTCAAGGAGCCCTGACCGATTCGGCCAGCTGCGCAGCCGCTTCGATGGTTGCCAGATGGATCTCGACGATGTCGGCCACATCCGGCGCATAGCCGCCGGCCATGCTGACCGCCACTGGCAGCCGGTGTTTGCGGCAATGCGCGAACACCATCTGGTCGCGCTGCCGCAGCCCGGCCTTGCTGAGATTGAGCAGCCCGAGCTTGTCGCCTTCGAAGGGATCGGCACCAGCCACATAAATGACGGCCTGGGCACGCGAGCGGGCCTGCGCATAGGCCAGATTGAGTTCCAGCTGCCGCAGATACTCTTCGTCGCCGGTGCCGCTGGCCAGTTCCACGTCCAGATCGCCACGCGGTTTGACCGCCGGGTAGTTGCGGGCACCGTGCATCGAGAAGGTGTAGATGCTGGGATCGTTCTGGCAGATCGCCGCCGTGCCATTGCCGTGATGCACATCCAGATCGACGATCAGCACACGTTCGACCAGACCTTGTGCCTGCACATGGCGCGCGGCGATGACGCTGTCATTGAAGATGCAGTAGCCGGCGCCGTGATCGGCGAAAGCGTGGTGGGTGCCACCGGCGAGATTGATGCCAACTGCCCTGCCCTGAATGGCGGTCGCCAGTGCCGCCATGCTGGCACCTGACACCCGGCGCGTGCGTTCGGCCATGGCTGGCGACCACGGAAAGCCGATGCGTCGCTGTTCGGCCGCGCTGAGCTCGCCATCACGTACCTTGGCCAGGTATTCCGGCGTGTGCACCCGCAGCACCGAAAGATCATCGGCACGCGGCGCCTCCAGCATCTGCGCGCCCCACCCCGGCGCCCGCTGTTCGACCGCCTCGCGCAGCAGCCGATATTTGGACATCGGGAAGCGATGCCCCTCGGGCAGTGGCAGCACGAATTGATCGCTGGTGTAGATGTTCATCGTTGTCGGCAGTTTGCGATCAGGCGCCGGAAGTCTGCGTGGGTGGCTGTGCCAAAGACGTTGATGGTTGCTGCGTCATTGCGAGAAGCGCAGCGACGAAGCAATCCAGTGCATTGCCGCACATCGCTGGATTGCTTCCCCCGGATCAAGTCCGGGGTCTCCATGAACCCATGTCCTAAGTGATTGAATTTCAAAATTCCGGCACGAGCCGGCTGTTGTAGCCCGAAGTGCGCGCAGCGCTCTCCGGGAGGTGATGCGCAAAGCGCCGGGGAGCCGCTGCGCGGCACCCTCGGCCTACGTCCGTTTTGATGGTTCATGGACCGTCGGCAGTGTCGGGCCGAAACAGGTGGCTCGCAATGACGTCTGATTGTTGGCCACTTTCGAGCCCCCGGCTGAAAAGATGGGGCCAGTAATGATGAGGTTCCCAGGGACGTTCAAGATCTGAAGGCTCTTCTTCGTGCGCTTTCTGCTTTTCCTTTGCGTCCTTCGCGTCCGGCTTCTGGCGACGATCTGCCTTGAAGCAGGACATGGCCGTCGCCGGTCGCGCCGCAAGGGCGCTCCTACAGGACTCGTGCCCCGGAGGACACGCCGCAAGGGCGCTCTTACAGGACTCGTGAGTCGCGTCAGGATTGCAGTTCCGTCAATTCCGACCTTAACGCGCCGGCAGCAGGGGCATCGGGTCGACCGGTTTGCCGTTCTTGCGCACTTCGAAATGCAGCAGTACCCGATTGCTGGAACTCTTGCCCATTTCGGCGATCTTCTGGCCGGCCTTGACCTTGTCGCCTTCCTTGACCAGGCGCGTGCGGTTATGACCGTAGGCCGACAGCAGCTCGGGCGAGTGCTTGACGATCACCAGCTCGCCGTAGCCAATCAGACCGGCGCCGCTGTAGACCACTTCACCATCCCGGGCGGCCACCACGGGCTGACCCAATTCACCGACGATATCAATGCCCTGCCGAGTCGGATCGCCACTGGCGTAGGTCACCACCACCTTGCCGCTGGTGGGCCAGATCCAGCCTGCGGCACTCGGGCGAGCCGCTGCAGCCGGTGCCGATGGTGCCGCTGCCGGGGCTGTTGGAGTGATTGCCGCGGCAGCCGAGCTGGTGGCTGGCTGGACAGCGCTGCTGGTGGCAGCAGATGCGGTCGCTGCAGCCGCCGCAGTCGGCACTTCCGGTTCGAAGACCGGCGCACTCGGCGGGCTGGAGCTGCCGGAGATGGGTTCGGCGCCCTCGGGCAGGGTCACACCCAGGTTGGCGTCGTAGCCGGGCGCAGGCTGGGCCGCACTGGCGACGGCCGCCGCACCCACGCGATCCGAACCTGCCGGCGGTCTCTGTGTCGATGCGCTGACGGTGGTGGATGAGGTCGGAGCCGCAGTTGCGGCCGGTGCCGAGGCTGCAACCGCGGGAGCGGCATTGCTACCCACCCGCAGGGTCTGCTTGGGATAGATGGTATAGGGGGGCGAAATATTGTTCCAACGCGCCAGATCGCGATAGTCGACGCCATATTGCACCGAGATCTTGTAGAGCGTATCGCCTGCTTGCACGGTATAGCTGGGGCCGGCCTCGGTGCTGGCAGAGCCGGCCTCGTACGTGGGCCGTTCGCCCTGATCAACCGATGGCGCCGGCCGAACCATGACCGATTGCTGGCAACCCGCCAACATCAGCGCAGCACAAATCCCAGCGGCTCCCAGTGCGCGATTCACAGCACGCCCCGCACCAGCGGCACGAAGCTCACCGCGCCCAGATTCTCCTTCGACCATCCTTCCGTCCCCCGAACCATGCGTATCAGACTTTGCTGCCCGGCTGGACCCAGTGGGGCCACGGCCACGCCTCCAATTTCAATCTGCGACAGCAACTCGGGATCCAAGGTGTCCCTGGCTGCAGTCACGATCAGTGCGTCGAAGGGCGCGTTCTCGCGCCATCCGATATTGCCATCGTCGTGTTTCGAACGGATGTTCTTGTACCCCAGTTGTCGAAAGCGTTTACGTGCCTGACGCAGTAATTCATCGATGCGCTCAACCGTATGCACTTCCGGCACCAGTTCCGCCAGTACCGCGGCCTGATAGCCCGAACCGGTGCCGATCTCAAGCACCTTCTTCGGTACCCCGTCGCGCAGCAATGCTGCCGTCATCAAGGCAACAACGTAGGGCTGCGAAATGGTCTGGGCCATGCCGATGGGCAAGGCCGTGTCCTCGTAGGCGCGACTGGCCAGTGCTTCATCGACAAACAGGTGCCGCGGCACGCGCCCGATCACTTCCAGCACCCGGGGATCGCTGACCTTCTGAGCCTTCAGACGCTCCACCAGGCGATCGCGCGCGCGCTGGGAGGTCATGCCCATGCCCTGGGCTTCCACCGGAATGGGCGACTGATAGCGCCTGATCACAGCGTACTCACCCAGCTGGCCACTTTTTCCAGCGCGGTGTAGCGCGTGAGATCCACCGTGATCGGGGTGATCGAGATATACCCGGCCTTGACCGCGTGGAAATCAGTGCCCGGGCCCGCATCCTGCTCCGGTCCGGCCGGCCCGATCCAGTAGATCGGCCGCCCGCGCGGATCGCTTTGGGCGATGCAGGGCTCGGAGCGGTGACGATGGCCGAGGCGAGTCACCTCAAAACCGAGGATGTCCTTCCATGCACGGTCGGGTACGTTGACGTTGAGGATGGTGTCGGCCGGCAAGGGATCTTCCAGCAGACGCGAGACGATGCGCACGGCGGCGCTGGCCGCCGTCGCGTAGTGCTGGCCCTGATGATCTTTGGTGACCAGCGACACGGCAATCGCCGGCAGCCCGAGAAAGCGCCCTTCCATGGCCGCCGCAACCGTGCCCGAGTACAGCACGTCATCGCCCAGATTGGCCGAATTGTTGATGCCGGAAACCACGATGGCGGGGTCGGCATCCAGCAGTCCGGCCAGCGCCAGATGCACGCAATCAGTGGGCGTGCCGGCCACGCGATAGCGTCCGTCGGGCAGTTGCACCACCCGGATCGGCTGATCGAGGGTCAGCGAATTGCTGGCGCCGCTGCGGTCTCGATCGGGTGCGACCACGCTGACACGGCCGATCGTAGCCAGATGTTCGGCCAGAATCTGGATGCCCGGGGCGTCTACGCCATCGTCATTGCTGATCAGAACGTGCATACGAACTCTCTAGGACCAACCAGTGATAATAGCAACGCCGCCGCTCGTCAGGACTGATGTGAGCAAACAGCGCAGATTGCCGCCTCCACCCGAGCCCGAACTGGACGATGCCGCCCTGTTCAGGCAGGCCATAGGTCCGGTGCGAGCCCTGCCCGTGCAGGACGATCCGGCCCGATCATCCAGGCCGCAGCCCGAGCCGGAGCCGCGACTGTCGCAGGCCGATGAGCGTCAGGTGCTCGCCGAACTGCTGTCGGACGATATGGCATTGGTCGGGCTGTCCAGTGGCGAAGTGCTCGCCCACCTGCAGGACGGCTACCCGCCGAAACTGCTCAGGCAACTGCGCCGTGGACAGTTCGTGGTCGAGGCGGAACTGGACCTGCACCATCTGCGGGTGCCTGAGGCTCGGGCCCTGCTCAGCCGCTTTCTGGCCGACTGCCGCCGCGACCGCCATCGTTGCGTGCGCATCGTCCATGGCAAGGCCAGAAATTCTGAAAGCGGCAGCGTGATCAAGGCCATGACCGACAGGGTGCTGCGCCAGCGCGCGGATGTGATCGGCTACACCTCGGCCAGACCCCAGGATGGCGGTACCGGCGCGGTGATCGCATTGCTGCAAGCGCCGAATCGATAGCCTTCCGATCAAGCCGCGCGATCTGATACCCGTGCCGCCCCGGCATGTGCCAGCAGCGTATTCAGCCTGTCCAGCCGCACCGGCTTGCTCAGCCATTCGTCCACGCCGACCGGCAGTACCTTGGGCGCCTGGTGCCCGGAGACGATGGCGATACGACTGCGGCGCAGAGCGGGCTCGGAAAGACGCAGCGTCTGCGCCAGGTCAGGGCCCTGCCCGTCCGGCAATTCCACGTCCAGCAGCAACAGATCGTAGTGCGTGATTGCCACCTTGGTGCGCGCATCGCGCGAGCAGTTGGCCACCTCGACCTGGCAGCCCAGAACCTCCAGCTGGCTGCGCAGGGTCAAGGAGACATCCTCGTCATCGTCCACCACCAGTACGGCCATCCCCGATTCCTTGCACACGCCTTCCACTGCAGTTTCCACACCGGTTCCCAGGCACGGTTCCAGGCTCAGAGTGAACTGGAAGCAGGCGCCATCACCCGGCGTGCTTTCAGCCTGTAGTTCACCGCCCATCAGTCTGACCAGATCCGAGGAGATCGCCAGACCCAGGCCAACGCCGGCCCGATGCCGCTGTCCAGCCCGACCGCGGGCGAAGGGTTCGAACAAAGTACCGATCTCGTCGGCTTCTATGCCGGGGCCGCTGTCGCGCACGCTGAATCGCACCCGCGCTGGGACTTCGTGTGGCTGGCTGATCAGCTTGACGCCCAGGCAGATTTCACCTTTCTCGGTGAACTTGAGGCTGTTGCCGATCAGGTTGCTCAAGACCTGCTGCAAGCGCTCCACATCGAGCATGACCGCATCCGGGATGTCCGGGCTCAGATCGAGGCGCAGTGTCAGCCCCTTCTCCCGTGCCCGCGGCAGGTACAGTTGCTGCACGGTGGACACCATCCGCACCAGACTGGCCGGGCGCAATTGCAACTCCAGCTGACCGGATTCGATGCGGCCACGATCGAGCAGGTCCTGCGCCAGTTTCTCCACGGTATGACCGGCGCTTCGTACGGCTTCGACCATATTCTTCTGCGAAGGACTCAGCGGCGAGGTCAGCAGCAACTCGGAGAGTCCGATCACACCGCTGATGGGATTGCGCAGCTCATGACTGGTGTGCGTGAGTGCGCGCAGGCGGGCGTCCAGTGCCGACTGCAGTTGCCGATTGAGCCGGCGCTGGGCATGGAAGAAGTAGGCCAGCGCCAGCACGATGGCGATGCTCAGGAGGATCAGAAAACCGGTCAATCGATGCTGTCTGGCCATTGCCTCGGTACGCTCTCGCGCCAGCACGGCATCCTTTTCCAGTCGTGCAACCTCCAGCTTCTGCTCGGCGTATTCCAGTCTGGCTTCAAAGTCGTCCGAGGCCTCGGCACGGTCGCGGCTGGACACCTTGGCTTCCAGTTGCAGCATGCGCTCCAGTTCGGGAGTCCACTGTTCGGCCGGTTCTGCACCCTGCAATTCGGCACCGACCAGCGACCGGAGCACCCGGAGTTCGTCGCGCATCAAGCCGAGCTCGTTGAATGACTTCACCGATGCGCGCAATTCGGTCAAGGCCTCAGGCAAGTCCCCGCCATCGAGGGCAGCGAGCCCGATCAGCTCATGGGCCTGACCGGAGAGCTGAGTATTCTGCAGATCGGCGGCAATGCGCTGCACCTGCTCGGCATTCGCCAGCACCAGGGCGCGATCACCGTCGGCCCGAGCCACTCGGGCCGTCTCCAGGTGCAGTTCGGCCTTGAGCTTGGGATCGATCAGATCGGCAGACAGGGCCAACCCCTGAGCCAGGGATTCACGCGCCTGCGCCAGGTTGCCAAGATTGGCCGCAGCCCGGGCCCGATTACGCAACAACCGGATGCGCATGCCCTGCGCCGATTGTGGCTCCAGTTCCGCCAGGCCGCGATCGGCGTATTCCAGCGCCAACTGGTGCTTGCCGAGCATATTGCTGAGTGAGGAATAGGCCAGCGCCACATCAGCCTTGAGTTCTGCGGACGGCGACTGCCGCAGTCGCGACTCGGACTCGATCAGTGCCTGCTCTCCGCGGCTGTAGTCCTGCAGCGCGATGCTGGCACGGGACTCGGCAATCAGGCCGCGAATGGCGAGGATCGGTTCGGCGGCAGCGTCGGCATAGGTCCGCGCCTCTGAACCTGCATCGCGCTGGCAGGGCCAGTCGGCGGTCATCCGGCAGGCGTTGGCCCTGGCCAGGTAGAGCAAGGCGACTTCGCGCCCATCTGCCTGCTCTTTTGCTGCCTCCAGCGCCGCAGGCAAGCGCTGCAGCACTCCGACAGGATCCGTCAGTGCCTGAATCTCGAGGGCATGTCGCGGCAGGCGCGAATCTGCAGCAGCCAGCGTGTCGGCGGGGTCGTTGGCCAGGGCCGGCACGGACGCACAGCAGCTGAGCCAGACTGCAATCAGAGCTGCTGCCAGACCGGTGATGCCCTCATGTCGCTGCCCCACCCAATGTGCCTCGGAAGCGCCGCTGGCCGGCGTGCCGCAATCATAGCAAATGCAACCGATTGTTCACCCTAAATTGCTCCCGGTGCAGGGATCAGGCTTCGTTGTGCCTGCTGATGCGAGTCGCCCCAACCGTTGAAGTGAGAAATCCAGACGTGACGGTCATACTTGGAGGATGCCTGACATCGTCCTTGCCACACTGAACGCCCGTTACGCCCACGCCGCTCTGGGATTGCGCTATCTGCGCGCCAATCTGGGCGAACTGCGGGAAAGTAGCGTCATCCGCGAGTTCGTCATCGGTCAGAAGACTGAGGAACTGGTCGAGAAACTGTTGGCCGACCAACCCCGAATTCTGGGTCTGGGCGTCTATATATGGAATGTGGAACAGTGCACTCGGCTGGTGGCCCAGCTGAAGCTCGTTGCACCCGACATCGTCGTGGTGCTGGGCGGGCCGGAAGTCAGCCACGAACCCGAAGTGCAGCCCATCTGCGCCCAGGCCGACTATGTCATCAGCGGCTGGGGCGATCTCAGTTTTGCGCGGCTGGCGCGGCAGATTCTGGCGGGCGCAGCGCCGCCGGAAAAGTTGATCCAGGGTGAGCAACCGCCCTTGGCTGCGTTGGCCATGCCCTATGCCGAATACACCGATGAGGATGTGTCCCGCCGCTACATCTATGTCGAAGCCTCTCGTGGCTGCCCGTTCAAGTGCGAGTTCTGCCTATCGGCACTGGACAAGACCGCCTGGCCTTTTGCGCTGGACCCTTTTCTGGCCGAGCTCGAGCAGCTCTACGTACGAGGCGTGCGCCAGTTCAAATTCGTCGATCGCACTTTCAATCTCAAGATCGATGTCTCCCTGGCCATCCTCGAGTTCTTCCTGAGCCGCATCGACGCAGCACCGGACGATCCACCCTTCGTGCACTTCGAGCTGATCCCCGATCACCTCCCGGAGCGGCTGAAGAGTGCGATCAGCCGCTTCCCGGCTGGCACGCTGCAGTTCGAGATCGGTATCCAGACTTTTGATCCCGAGGTACAGACCCGGATTTCGCGGCGCCAGAAGAATCATCTGGCTGAAGACAATCTGCGCTGGCTACGCGCACACAGCAAGGCCCATCTGCATGTGGATCTGATTGCCGGACTGCCCGGAGAGGATCTCGCCAGCTTCGCCGCCGGATTTGACCGCCTGGTGGCTCTGGGACCGCATGAAATCCAGCTCGGGATACTCAAACGCCTGCGCGGCGCACCGATCGCCCGCCACACCCAGGATTTCGATCTGCGCTTTGCGCCGGATCCGCCGTATCAGATCCTGGCCACGAACTGCCTTGATTTCCAGACGCTGCAGCGGGTTTCGCGCTTCGCCCGTTACTGGGACCTGATCGCCAACTCTGGGCGCTTCAAGCAGACCCTGCCCTGGCTGCTTGGCGCCAGCCCCTTCGAGCGATTCATGGCCTTCTCCGACTGGCTCTATGCGAGCACTGGCCAAACCCACGCCCTGGCGCACGATCGACTGGTGCATCTGCTGCACGAATTCATCAGCACTCGGCTTGAGCTGCCTGCTGAAGCGGAACTGGCCCTGATCGACGACTATCGCTCCGCCGGCGGCCGTTCGCGCCTCAGTTTCGAGGCCGCTGACGTGGTGCTGCCACCGCCGCGCAAACGCCAGAGCGGTTCTACGCCAGCGCGGCAGGCCAGGCATCTGGTCGGCTGAGCCACCACGACTTCGATTTTTACCCGCGAATGTGACCGTTGAGCGGAAGCTCTTCCCCGCTGGTCGCATGGCGCGTGCACAAGACCATGTCGGCGCGGTTACATGTAGTCACTCTTTGAGCCGGGGCGTGCTCTCCGTGATCGCCAGCGTCAACACACTGTCATCCACCCTCGATCGCGCAGGCGCGCGCAGCGCCCCGGTCGTTCTGCAGTTGCTGACGTCGATGGACGTCGAAAATTCGCTGCTCAACGTCGATCTGGAATTGTCCACCCGACACCGCAGAACTCCGAACATCGACTGGTTGTTGCGCCTGGATCTGTCCCCGGCGCCGGCATCGCACGAGCAATGGCACGGCCAGGTCCACTGCGTGGGCGGCCATCTCAATATCGAAGTGAGCCCCAGACAATGGCCCACCGGCGGGCAGCGCTGGTCCATGCGGCTGTGGCTACGCGATCCGGACAGCGACGCCGATTGGGAACTGGTGGAGACAAGACCGCTGCCCTGAGGCCCGCGGATGGCTCATCCAACGCAGATCACTCAGACGTAGGTCGGGTTGGCCGTGAAGCGGCCTGCGTGACAAGTGTAGCCGTCACGTAGACCCTTCGGGCCAACGTGACCTACCTCAAATTCCTTGACGTGCGAGCACGCGCGCCGTCACGGTCGCCTTCAATGCAGCGCAGCTTCGATCGCAGCTCGCAGTTCCGCCGAATCCGGCTTGACCTTGCTCGGAAAGCCGGCGATGACCTTGCCGTCGCGGCCGATCAGGTACTTGTGGAAGTTCCATCCCGGTTCGCCGCCGCCGTCAGCCGCCAGTTGCTTGTAAAAGGGGTCGGCGCCTTCGCCGGAGACCACGGTCTTGGCGAACATCGGAAACTTGACACCGTAGGTCAGCGTGCAGAATTCCAGAATCTCCTTCTCGGACCCCGGTTCCTGACCTGCGAAATCATTGGACGGGAATCCGAGCACCGAGAAGCCCTGATCCGAGAGCTCGGCGTGCAGCGCCTCCAGACCCTCGTATTGCGGCGTGTATCCACACTTGCTGGCCGTGTTCACCACCAGCAAGACCTTGCCCTCGTACTGGCTGCACAGGTTCACCGGCTCTTTCCCGGCCAGCGGCCGAAATTCGCGGTCCAGCAGGGGCGTACAGGCGGCCGAAGCCGACAACGAAGCGCAGAGCAAGGCAGCAGATGCAATCAGACGAAGCAGCATGGGGAATTCCTTATAAGGTCTGGCGAGTAGAGCACCGGCAGGATTATGGGCAGGTGAAGACCCCCGCCACCATCAGCTTGGCGCCTGGGATCGCCGAGTTGTACTCGGCCGCTTCTGGCACCGGAAAGGCGGAGAGCAAGAGCGCCGACTGCAAGTCGGCGATCCCGGGCAATGGCGCCGACTGCGAGACGATCCCGGATTCCCGAAAGATCACCGTCCGGGATCGCCGAGTTGCACTCGGCTGTTTCTGGCCTTGTTCAGCCCTTCGGCGTCAGCTTCAGCAGCCGCGCCCCAGCGCCGTCTTCCAGCAGGTAGATCGCGCCGTCCGGGCCCTGCTCGACTTCGCGTATGCGCTGACCCATGTCAAAACGCTCCACTTCCCGCGCGCTTTGGCCATCAATCTGAATACGCACCAGCGATTTCGATGACAGCCCGGCGGCCAGTGCGTTGCCACGCCAGGCCGGGAACTGGTCACCGGTATAGAAGATGACATCGCCAGGAGAAATCACCGGCGTCCAGCTGATCGCCGGTGCCGAAAATTCGGGCCGGGTGTCGTGATCGGGAATGTCGCGGCCATCGTAATGATCGCCGTTGGAGACAATCGGATAGCCATAATTGGCGCCGCGTACCACGCGATTGAGCTCATCGCCGCCCATGGGTCCCATCTCGATATTCCACAACTGGCCCTGTGGGTCGAAAGCGAGGCCCAGCGGATTGCGGTGGCCCAGTGACCACACCTGCGCGGCCACACCGCCCTGCTCGGCAAAGGGATTGTCGGCGGGGACGCTGCCGTCATCCTTCAGGCGCACAATCTTGCCCAGGTTGCCACTCATGTCCTGCGCCGGGTCGAAATGCTGGCGCTCACCGGAACTGATGTAGAGATCGCCATTGGGGGCGAAAGCGATGCGATGCCCGAAATGGCCGCGACCGGTCATCTTCGGCGTCTGCTCCCAGATGCGCTCGACCTTTTCCAGCATCCCCGCTGTGTCGTTGACGACCAGTTTGGCCCGCACCACCACGGCGCCAAAGGTATCGCCCTCGCCTGCCTCGACATAGCTGAGATAGACCAGACCGTTGTCGGCAAATTTCGGATGCACCACCACGTCGCCCAGACCGCCCTGGCCACCATAGGCGACTTTCGGTACGCCGCTGATCTCCAGCGTGGTGCCGCCAAGCGAATGCAGCTTGAGCACACCCTGCTTCTCGGTCACCAGCAAGCGGCCGTCAGGCAGAAAGGTCATTGCCCACGGCTCGTTGAAACGCGCCAGTTCGGTTGCAATGAAGCTCGAATACGGCGTGACGCTGGCCGCCGGAGCCGCGGCAGGCGCGGGCGCTGTTGCGTCTGCCGCGCTCAGTGACGCCGTCGCCAAGAGCATGCAGGCGACGGCTGAGGGGTACAGGTATTTGCTCATGGGGGAGGTCTCCAAGGGGTTCGGCGCTGCGCGTCAGGGCGCGGGCTGGGCAGACGGGTATTGCACAAATGTGAAGGCCAAGGATAGACCGACGAACGTCACGGGAAAGTCTGGACCACGACCGACCTTCGACCACGGGCTTGCACCATCGACTGGCGTGCCCGAGCATGCGCCCCATCTGCCATTTCGAACTCGACATGCTGCGACTGACAGAAATCAGGCTGCCTCTGGATCATCCGGAGCCGGCACTCAGAGCCGCCATTATCGAGCGCCTGTCCGTCGCCGATGCCGAGCTGTTGGGCTTCACGGTCTACAAGCGCAGCTACGACGCCCGCAAGCGCGGCGCCATCCTGCTGATCTATACGGTCGATGTGCAATTGCGCGACGAGTCATCGGTGCTCGCGCGCGCACCGACCCACGTGACCGCCAGTCCCGACATGCGCTACCGCTTCGTCACCCGGGCGCCGGCAACTCTGAAAGAACGCCCGGTCATCATCGGGTTTGGGCCCTGCGGTCTGTTCGCGGCGCTGATCCTGGCACAGATGGGCTTTCGTCCGATCGTGCTCGAGCGTGGCAAGGCCGTGCGCGAGCGTACCAAGGACACTTTCGGTCTGTGGCGCACGAACAAGCTCAACCCCGAATCCAATGTCCAGTTTGGCGAGGGCGGTGCCGGCACCTTCTCGGACGGCAAGCTCTACAGCCAGATCAAGGACCCGCAGCATTACGGGCGCAAGGTGCTGGAAGAATTCGTGCTGGCGGGCGCCCCCGAAGAGATCCTCTACGTCAGCAAGCCGCATATCGGCACCTTCCGCCTGGTCAGCATGATCGAGAAGATGCGTGCCGGCATCGAAGCCCTGGGCGGCGAGATCCGCTTCGGGCAGCGTGTCGAAGACGTGCTGATCAAGGACGGACAGTTGCGCGGTTTGCGACTGGCCTCGGGTGAGGAACTGGCCGCCGAGCATGTGATCCTGGCAGTCGGTCACAGCGCCCGCGACACCTTCCAGATGCTGCACGCACGCGGCGTCTTCATCGAAGCCAAACCCTTCTCGATCGGCGTGCGCATCGAGCATCCGCAGTCGCTGATCGATCAGGCCCGATTCGGCCCGCAGGCGGGCCATCCGCTGCTCGGCGCAGCCGATTACAAGCTGGTGCATCACTGCAGGAACGGTCGCTCGGTCTACAGTTTCTGCATGTGTCCGGGTGGTACCGTGGTGGCCGCCACCTCCGAGGTCGGCCAGGTCGTGACCAACGGCATGAGCCAGTACTCGCGCAACGAACGCAACGCCAATGCCGGACTGGTGGTCGGCATCAGCCCCGAGGACTATCCCGGCGGACCGCTGGCCGGCATCGAATTCCAGCGTCAGTGGGAGCGCCGCGCCTTCGAACTCGGTGGCGGCGATTACTCGGCGCCCGGACAACGGGTCGGCGATTTCCTGGCCCGACGCCCGTCCACCGAATTCGGCAGCGTGCTGCCCTCGTACACACCCGGCGTGCGTCTGGGTGAGATCGACGGCGCCCTGCCCGACTACGCGATCGATGCCCTGCGCGAAGCCATCCCGGCCATGGACCGGCAGATCCGCGGCTTCGCCATGGCCGATGCGCTGCTCACCGGCGTCGAAACCCGCACCTCATCACCCATCCGCATCAAGCGCGGCGCCGACTTCCAGAGCATCAACACCCGCGGCCTGTACCCCGCCGGCGAAGGCGCCAGCTACGCCGGCGGCATCTATTCGGCTGCCATCGACGGCATCGAAGTCGCCCAGGCACTGGCGTTGGCGATGGTCGGCGAATCGTAAGTCAGGGTGTCCGCCCGGCGGGCCAGGTGGCGTCGCCCGGTGTTCCATGAACCCATTTCCCAAGTTGTGGATGCGTCATTGCGAGGAGCGCAGCGACGAAGCAATCCAGTGCTTCTGCGGCTGTGTCTCTGGATTGCTTCGCTACGCGCTCCACGAATCCATATCGGAGGTTATTGAACTTCCCCATTCCGGCAAGAGCCGGCTTTTGTAGCCCGGAAGTGCGCGCAGCGCTCTCCGGGAGGTGATGCGACAAGCGCCGGGGAGCCGCTGCGCGGCACCCTCGGCCTACTTCAAGGTCACGCCATCTGAGAGGGCCAACGACTTGCTCGTCGATCCCAAGCTGTGTCGTCTTCAATTTGGCTCGAAAAACAAAGACACTGAGCCATCGCGACGAACGTATATCGGAGCTATCCCAGGATGTGCCGACCACCGATTGCCCTGTTGTTCTGCGCCCTCATCGTGCTGGCCCATGGCCCGGCGATCGCCGATGACGCTGATGATCTGGCGGAGATCGCGCGCCTGCAGGCTCGCGTGCATGAACAGGTGCCAGCCGATATGCGCGTATACGCGGCCGAATTCGGCTCCGGCATCACCCTGCAACTGCGATCGGCCGATACCGCCCCGCAGCAGGCCTGGATCGCCTCCGGATCAGACTGGGTGGAGCTGAAGCCTTCCGGATACATCGGAACCAGCTGCGCGGGCTCAGGTATCGCCATCGGCGAGTTCTCGCTCGAAGCCGGCATGCGTGCCTACTACAGGGCCCGCACCATCGCCGCGGAACATGGCGCAGATGCCGTCTCGCCCGATCGCATCGAATTCTCCTTCCAGGGCGACCGCTGCGAGCCGGGCTGGCGGATCACCCTGGTGGCCGAGGATCAGCGCTACCTTTATCTCAGCTTTGACGTAGACGGCGCCCTGGCGGGCGCAGCGCAGCTTGACGGCAATACGCGCAGCGAACTCGATGCCGCCAGCGTTCGGGCCTTGGATGCTCGCGCATCCGCCGCATTACCCACCGCGCGCGTCGAAGCCGCACCCCTGCCGGCCGAAGCTGAGGACATTACCCCGACGGGTGAGGAGTATCTGGTCGCCAGCGTTGACGGTCAGGCTTATGCGTGTGCCCATGACGACATCCAGTTTGTCTACGACTACTACAGCATCGATCTGCGCTGCGAGGGCGATTCCACGCAGGATCCACTGGTGTTGCGGGTAGCCGGCGTGAAACCCGGCAAATCCGAGCACAGAATGGTCGCGGGCATGGCCGGGCCTGAACTGTGGGTACGTCGGGGCCTGGTCGAACTCGACAGCGATGACAGCCTGCGCGACACCCGCGTCTGGATAGACGCCCTCGATGAAGCACTGATCGAAGGCCGATTCGAAGGCACGCTCAGCAACGCCTCGGGACGTCGCATCAAGATTGCGCAGGGACGATTCCGACTGCTGCCCGGCGAGGGGTTCAGGGTAACGCCGCCGTAGCTGCGGAAGCGGCGCCTCGCTCCACTCAAGGTGCAAAGCGGAGTAATCGAACGCCAGGAAAGCTTGAGTCAGCGCGGGCTTGTGTGCGCTCCGGTTTGGCCCGATGCTTCACGCAACAATTCGTCATATAGTGAATTTGAGACTTCATGAACAACATGCGCGGCCATCTCCAGATCGCTTTCGAGTCCATCCAGTGCTTTGCTGATGACGGCAGGCTGGACGCCGACGAGCTTGGCAAGTTGGTGGCGATCGCCGAGCGCGATGGGGTCTTCGATCAGGATGAAGTTCGGATCCTGAGCAGCATCATCAAGCGCATCAAGCCCGAAGAAATCGACGAGGCCATGCGCCTGCGCCTGGACGAACTCAGCCAGAAGCTGCGCGCGCGCTGACGGGAACGCCTGTCACTATACGAGTGCTGGAGATGGCGCCCGACGGCGCCATCCAGCAGCACCAGCCCATTCGAGATCCATGCTTCCCCAGGCTAGTCGAGCGGGTTCCCACGTGGCCGATAGGGACTGTCAGGCGACCACTGCGGCCGCGATTCCGCGTTCGCGACTGCTTCCACCACGGCAAAGTAGAAGCGGTGGAAATCGGCCTGGGCCTGGAGATCGATAGGCGTCGAGAGATCGTCCTGCGGCTTGTGATAACGGTTTTCGTACCAGTCGCGATAGGCCGCCGCTGCCTGCTCGTCGCTGGCATCGAATCCGAACAGAAAGCTCACCGCCGGAACGCCGATCGCTCCGGCAGCCCTGGCAGCCAGCATCTGTTCCATCATTTAATCTCGATATTCCGGCAATTGCCGGCTTTTGTAGCCCGAAGTGCGCGCAGCGCTCTCCGGGCGGTGACGCGAAAAGCCCCGGTGAGCCGCTGCGCGGCACACCAGGCTACGCGCAGAAGGCGAGTTCATGGCCTGTGCGCAGTGTCGAGCAGAAACAGGTGGCTCGCAATGACAACGAGCCAAAGAGCCGTGCGGGCGGATTCCGCCGACTGCCCCGCGAGTACACCAGGAACTCGCCCAGAAGGGGGGCATCAGCGAATGCTCTTCTCGATGGGACTACCGGCACTGTCCTCACACAGGTGACGATGCGGAAACTCGCGACTTGTCGATCTTTGGAGCGTGACGGATGAGCGGACGATTTCTCCTGGTGCCAGTGGTGGCCAGTCTGGGCCTGTGGCTGTATGGATCGCACGCCGGCGCGGCGACTGCCGAACCGGTCGCGCTTCCGGTCGATTTTCGCTGCGATCGCTTCTATGTCGAGCCGCAAACCGCCAATGGCGCAATCCTGCGCCTGTACACCGACACCGGCGGCGGTCTCTGGTTGTCGAAGGCAGCTGTTCAGCGCCTGGAGCTCGACGTCGTCAGCTTGAGCGAGGGCGACCGGGAAATGCAGTTCGCGGCGCTACCGAAGTTTGCCCCCGGGAAAGGCATTCCGGCACTGGATCCAGACAGCGATCCGCGAAGTGGCCCTGCCAAGGGGCGGCTTGTCGTGATGCCACAGGATCCGCCCGCTGACTTTGGCGACGGCATGCTCGGCCAGGACTGGTTTGCCGGCCGCCGCTGGACTTTCGACTACGCCAACGGCCAGCTTTTGGTGGGTGCAGCGCCGATCGACGAGAAGCAGGCTCATGTCGTGCCGCTCGGATTCCCCAAGGACGAATCCGGTCGCCGCAAGGCCAACTTCCCCAGCATCGTGGCGACGGTCGAGGGCGTCGAGTTGCCCTTCCTGTTCGACACCGGCGCCACCATCTCGTCCTCTGCCGAGGCGGCTCTGGCCATCGGCGTCGAGGGCGCCAGCGAATGCGCCACCAGCTTCATCGTCGCCAGCGTTTTTGAAGCCTGGCGACAGGCGCATCCCGACTGGCGCGTGGTCGAGAACGCCGACGTGCGCGGCGGCGCATCCAAGGGCGAGGCCATGATCGAAGTGCCCGAAGTGACCATCGCCGGACACACCGTCGGCCCTGTCTGGTTCACCCGCCGGGCCGACCCCAATTTCCACGAGTACATGTCCAGTTTCATGGACCGCAAGGTCGACGGCGCCCTCGGCGGGTCGCTGCTGCGCTGGTTCGTGGTCGACGTCGACTACCCCGGTGCGCTGGCCCGATTCACCCGCATCCCGGAGCCCAAAGCTACGCCAGGGGGTTGAGCGTTCGTCCGGTTAGGCGGATTCCGCCGCGGACCCTGAAAGCCTGGTTCAGAACTCAGGGCTGAGAGGCTTCGGCGCGCGCTCCGTTGACAGCCTGCTGCCAGGTGCGTTTCAACAGCGAAGCATCGCCCATGTCGCTATGACTGGGCACGACTATTCTCGCCTTGCGATATCTGGCCATCAGTGTTTTTGCCGCTTGTGGCCAAGCCGACAGATCTGCATCACTCAAATTGCCAAGACCATCCGGTTTGACAAAACAGCCGCCGAACAAGATCTTTCTTTCCGGCAACCAGACGACCACATTGTCGCTGGTGTGACCTGGGCCGGGATAGAAGACCTCGATCTTGTCGCGCACCAACCAGAATGCCGGCGTATCGATGGAATTCCTCGCAGGAATCTTGCCGCTATTGGCCAGCAATTCATTGGTCAGCTTGGACGCGTAGGTGGGAATCGATCTGGCATTGAGCCACGGGATCCCGGCAGCGCTATCGTCATGAAAATGCGTTGATAGGCTTGCAGCTACCGTCAGGTCGCGCTGCTCCAGCCAATTGACGAGTTTCTCGGTGTCTTCCGCGGAGACCGGCGTATCGATCAGATACGCATTGTCGCCGTCGACCGCCACCAAGCCATGTTTGCTGACCAGACCGAAGCCTTCGTATTCCTGAAATGAGGTATGCAGATAGACGCCGGCCGCTATCTCGGTGATTTCCAGCTCCGGTTTGGCCTCGTTTGCCACCGCGAGATCACAGACGCAGAACAAGGCCAACAACAACCACACTCTCATTTGAGCTTCCTTCCCTGGTCGCGAAGCGAGACGGCTCACCGCCGATGCCCGCCATTTTTCAGGCTAGATCGAGCCTTGTCGAGAACTCAGGAATCCTGTTGACGCGACATGTCATCACTTGCCCTGCGATCGCCCCAACACCCCATGGCAGCTTGAGCATGCGACGTGACCGACGGCCGGAAATAGCTCGGCGGTGAGCGCGGCGAACCCCAGCGGCGCGGCGTTGCGGCAAGGGCGCCTCTGGCCAAGCCGTCAGTTCGTGGCCAAAGGCAACCTCAGCCGGGACCACGGACAATCGCAACCAAGCGTGCGAGGAATAGGTTGGCGGTGAGCGCAGCGAACCCCAACGGCGCGGTGTCTCGGCATCGCCGATGTTGGGGTGCGCTTTGCTTACCCCAACGGTCATGGCTGTGGGCCACTCGCAATCATGAAAGTCGCTGGTGCCATGACCGTTGCATAGGTTTTCCTGCCTAACCCCTCCCCAGCCCTCCCCGAACATCGGGGAGGGAGCGACAGCACTCGCCGGAACGGCTTTCACGGCAACCTATGCGGGCTGTCAATTTTCGCGCCAATGTGCGCCTGTGGTGTGCGCTGCGCGGGCGCCAACCCAAATGCAAGCGGACTGTTCGCCGTTATTCGAAGCAGCTGTCACCCGCTTTCGCCGACGGATCGAAAAAGGCCAGCGACGCCACCGACTCCGCTCGCGCATCAGCCGACAGGCGAATCCCATCGGCGTCCATTTTTTGATCTGCGACATTTTGCCCACTGGCCACTCCTTGCCTGCGAGCCGTCTTGGCAGATCCGGGCAATGAGCCCCTTCGGCTGCACCGGCTCTTGTACTCGAGCAGACCGCTTTTTCGATTTGTCCGGGGACGTTCGAAACCAGACTGGAGAATCCAATGAGAAGTCGAAGGATGGGAAAGGGATTCAGTTTTGTATTTTTCTTGATGCTGTTGTTGTGCATTGCCGGCTGTCATTCCCGGGCCATCAAGCAGCAAGGTTCGGAGATCGCAACGGTGGGCGTAAGCACGAGTGAGCAGCTCGCACGCTTCTATGAGTCTCTCGCAGATGACACCGTCGACAGTCATGAATTCAACGCTTTCCGCGAGGGGGTTGTTGACGTCGAAGTCATTGAAGGAGCGGATAAACGCGATCAGACCCTCACGGAAAATCTCGCGGCGCTGAAATCACGAGCTCTGTTGGCGGCGAAAATGAAAGGTGTCTACGAAGCGCTGGGGGCGCTATCGGGAAGCGACACAGCGACGGCGACAAGAACGGCTGCGGAGGGACTGGCAGGCGCCGTGCTTGCAGTTCGCTCAGCACCGCTCGCGGATCCTTCTGCCAACGGCACCAAGACCTTGGTTGGCCTCATCGCTGAGGATCTGATGCTGTATTTGCAGAGCAAGGAGATCTTGAAGGCGGAAAAGCTCGCAAGGGAGTTGGAAAAGAGCCTCCAGGAACTCTTTGAGATCGAGAAGGAGACCTATCAGTCGATAGCGCGGTTCCGCGCGGAAAAAGCCGGGACCGTTGCCCTGGGCATGTTGTCGCGAAAGGAGTTGAACCCATGGCCGCTCATCCAGCGCGTTCTCCTGCCCTACGGTGTCGTTGTTCAGGACACCAAGGCCTTTCCGGCAAACGCAGACACGCTCAAGGGATTCGAAAAGCTCCTCATTGCCCGTACTCGGCGCCTCGCCCGACTTTCAGACCTCGCATCCAGCGACATGGCTGGTGGACTCTCAAAACTCGCAAAAGCGCACTCGGAGTTTCCTGTGACCCGCTCTTTGGATGACGCCATTGCCAACACCCAACGTGTCAAGGCCTATCTGGATGCGATGGCCCTGATCCGCAACCACTGAGGAGAAAATCATGACCAAGAAAAAAGCCGACAGCTCGACGAACCCCGCCAGCCCGGAAGAAGTCAAGAATGAGGCGGTGGATGTACTGCGGGCACAACACAATTTCATCGATTCGAACTTTGAAAAGCTGATGAAGGCTGCTGATGGTGATTCAGCCAAAATCACTCAACTCAAGCGGGCATACCTGGTGTCCTATGATCAGTTCTGGGAGGCAGTAGCACGAACCTTCGCGGCCAATCAACCTATCGTAAAACAGCTGTCGGTTGACATGGCAGCCGCGCAAAAAGACATCAAGGCCGAACTCGACAATCTCAAGGATGTCGCAAAGGTCTTTCAGTTGCTGACGTCCATCATTGGCATGGCAGCAAGCCTGCTCATGCTGGCCAGCGCCTGAGATTCGACACGGCAAAAACCTGAGCCATGTAGCAGTATCCAGATCAGTCGGAGATTCGAGCCCGCCGCTCCATGCAGCGGGCTCCTCCATATCTGATCGAACAAATCGGACACGCCCGGACCCCTCCGACGAGTTCCCACCCAGGCGCTTGGCTGCCGGAAGGGACCCAAGCCGTGGCCTTGCCGTGGGGATTCGCGAGGAAGATGTCCAGCGGGCTGCTCACATTGCGTCGCGACGGTTCAGCCGCATTACCGCAGCAGTGGTCGCGCCACAAGGGCGCTCCCACAGGTGGACAACGCCGACATCGTACACCCCAATCAAGAACTTGCGATGCGGGTTCATTGAGAGAAGCGCAGCGTCGAAGCACGCTGGTATTGTGCGGCTTGTGTGCTGGATTGCTTCCCCCGGATCGAGTCCGGGGTCGCAATTACGCAGCGGGAAGTGCCCGCTTTGCGGGAGTCCCCCTCACCTCTCGCCTGCGGCGAAATCGTGTCCCGGCCAGTAGGGCGGTGCTGCCGCCTGCTGACCCGACCAACTTGAGCCAACATCCAACCCTTGGCGCCCTTTCTGCTTTTCCTTCGCGTCCTTCGCATCCTGCTTTTCGTCCCCGGCTACGAGGAAGGGCCGATCGCGGGCGGAGCCCGCTCCCACAGGCGCGTTGTAGGCTCAAGGCCTACATGTTCCGCCGATACTCGCCGCCTACGTCATACAGCGCATGGCTGATCTGCCCCAGTGAGTGGGTCTTCACGGCTTCCATCAGCGCGGCAAAGAGGTTCTCGCGGGCGCGGGCGATGGCTTGGAGGCGTTTCATCGGTTTGCCGCCTTCGGCCGGATTGGGCAGGGCAACGTCGTTGCGGGCTTCCTGGAAGGCCTTGACGTTGGCGATCTGCTGGCCCTTCTCGGCCTCGGTGCTGCGGATCAGCTCGATGGTGGTGGCGACTTCGCCGGCGTGATCCTTGGGCAGGTAGGTGTTGACGCCGATCAGCGGCAGGCTGCCGTCGTGCTTCTTGTGCTCGTAGTACATCGATTCTTCCTGGATCTTGCCGCGCTGGTACATGGTGTCCATGGCGCCGAGCACGCCGCCGCGCTCGCTGATGGCTTCGAATTCCTTGTACACGGCTTCCTCGACCAGATCGGTCAGGTAATCGACGGCAAAACTGCCCTGCCAGGGGTTCTCGGTGAAATTGAGGCCGAGTTCGCGGTTGATGATCAGCTGGATGGCGACGGCACGGCGCACGCTTTCTTCGGTGGGCGTGGTGATGGCTTCGTCATAGGCATTGGTGTGCAGGCTGTTGCAGTTGTCGAACAGCGCGTACAGGGCCTGCAGCGTGGTGCGGATGTCGTTGAACTGGATTTCCTGCGCGTGCAGTGAGCGGCCGGAAGTCTGGATGTGGTACTTGAGCATCTGGCTGCGTGGGCTGGCGCCGTAGCGTTCGCGCATGGCGCGGGCCCAGATGCGGCGGGCCACACGACCAATCACGGTGTATTCCGGGTCCATGCCGTTGCTGAAGAAGAAGCTCAGGTTGGGGGCGAAATCGTCGACCTTCATGCCGCGCGCGAGGTAGTACTCGACGATGGTGAAGCCATTGCTCAGCGTGAAAGCCAGCTGGCTGATCGGATTGGCCCCGGCTTCGGCGATGTGGTAGCCGGAGATCGACACCGAGTAGAAATTGCGGACGGCGTTGTCGACGAAGAACTGCTGGATATCGCCCATCATCTTCAGCGCGAATTCGGTGCTGAAGATGCAGGTGTTCTGGGCCTGATCTTCCTTGAGGATGTCGGCCTGTACGGTGCCACGCACGCTCTTCAGGGTGCGCGCGCGGATCCTGGCGTAGGTTTCGGCATCGACCACCTGATCGCCGGTGACGCCCAGCAGACCCAGGCCGAGGCCATCATTGCCCTCGGGCAACATGCCGGCGTACTGCGGGCGCGGGCGGTCCTGGTACAGCTCGGCGATGCGCGCGCGGGCCGCTTCCCAGCGCTGGCCGTCTTCGCGCAGATATTTCTCGACCTGCTGATCGATGGCGGTGTTCATGAACATCGCCAGGATGATCGGTGCCGGTCCGTTGATGGTCATCGACACCGAGGTGGTCGGAGCGCACAGATCGAAGCCCGAATAGAGCTTCTTCATGTCGTCGACGGTGGCAATGGACACGCCGGAGTTGCCGATCTTGCCGTAGATGTCCGGGCGGATCGCCGGATCTTCGCCGTACAGCGTGACCGAATCGAAAGCCGTCGACAGGCGCGCCGCGGGTTGCCCCACCGACAGGTAATGGAAGCGCCGATTGGTGCGCTCCGGCGTGCCTTCGCCGGCAAACATGCGGGTGGGATCCTCGCCCACACGGCGATAGGGAAACACGCCGCCAGTGTAGGGGTAGGCGCCCGGCAGGTTTTCCTTCATCAGGAAACGCAGCAGGCTGGACCAGTCACTGAAGGTCGGCGCGGCAATCTTGGGAATCTGCTGATGCGACAGCGAGTCGCGATAGTTCTCGACACGGATGACCTTGTCGCGTACCTGGTATTCGGTGACCGGATCGACGATGGACTTGAGTCGCGCCGGCCACTCCTGCAGCAGCTGGATCGATTCGCTGCTGAGGGCGCGAACGGCATCGTTGTAGCGCTGTCGCAGCACCTGCAGCGCGCGTTCATCGGCCGCCGCATCCTGCGCCTGCGCATCCAGCAGATAGCTGCTGCGATCGCTGCGCACGGTTTCGGTATCGGAGCGACGATTGGACGCCGCCTGCAGCGCCTCGTTGGGATACAGATGCAGCGGCTCCGGGCGCTGGGCATCGCCCAACTCGCCCAGGACCCGATAGAAGCTCTCGGCCCGCGCCGCAGCCTCGGCCTGTGCATCGATGCCGCGATTGATGCCCCTGCCCTGCTCCGCAATCTCCGCCAGATAACGCACCCGCGCGCCCGGAATCAACACCGTCGCCCGCGGTTCCTTCAAGGAAGTATCGAGGTGCGGCTCGAAATCGCAGGCCGGTGATCCAATCTGGCGGCATGCTGAGGTATCCGCGCCCAAGCCCCCAGCCCCCAGCCCCGCCTTTCCCAGCTTTTCCCTAAGCAACCGGCACAGATTCACAAACATCCACGACACGCCGGGGTCATTGAACTGGCTGGCGATGGTCGGGTACACCGGCACGTCTTCGTCTTTCATCTGGAACGCGGTGCGGTTGCGCTTCCATTGCTTGCGCACATCGCGCAGCGCGTCCTCGGCGCCACGCTTGTCGAATTTGTTGAGCACCACCAGCTCGGCAAAATCGAGCATGTCGATCTTTTCCAGCTGGCTCGGCGCACCGAAATCGCTGGTCATCACATAGACCGGAAAATCGACCATGTCGACGATTTCCGAATCGCTCTGACCAATGCCCGCGGTCTCGACCATGACCAGATCGAAGCCCAGGCTGCGCAGGTAGGCGATGCAGTCCTTGAGCACCACATTGGTGGCCACGTTCTGCCGCCGCGTGGCCATCGAGCGCATGTACACGCGCGGGCTGCGCAGCGTGTTCATGCGGATGCGATCACCCAGCAGCGCGCCACCACTTCGGCGGCGCGTGGGATCGACCGAAATCACCGCGATCTGCATCTCCGGGAACGAGGCCAGAAAGCGGTTCAGCAACTCATCGGTGACGCTGGACTTGCCGGCGCCGCCGGTGCCGGTCAGGCCGATGACGGGGACACGGCCGCCGGCCAGCTGCCACTGCTTGCGCAAGCTCGCCAGTTCGGTCTCGCTGTAGCCGTTGCTCTCGATGGTCGACAGCACATGACCGATAGAAATCTCGCGGTGAAGATCCTGCTCTTGCACTTGTAGAGCGGAGCTTGCTCCGCTGCCTTGGAGTTTGCCTTTTGCTCTTGCGTCCGAGCCGAGCAAGCTCGGCTCTACAAGAGCCTGCGTCTCTCGCTGCTCCCGCCCCTTGCGCGTGCGCCGCACCAGATCCTCGATCATGGCGACCAGGCCCATCTGCATGCCGTCGTTGGGGTGATAGACACGCTCGACGCCATAGGCGTGCAGTTCGGCAATCTCTTCGGGCGTGATGGTGCCGCCGCCACCGCCGAAAACCCGGATATGGCCGGCGCCGCGCTCACGCAGCATGTCGACCATGTACTTGAAATACTCCATATGCCCGCCCTGGTAACTGGACAAGGCGATGCCATCAGCGTCTTCCTGCAGCGCGGCGCGCACCACGTCCTCGACCGAGCGATTGTGTCCGAGATGGATCACTTCGGCGCCCTGACTCTGGATCAGCCGGCGCATGATGTTGATCGCGGCGTCATGGCCATCGAACAGGCTGGCTGCAGTGACGAAGCGCAGCGGTCCCTGCTCGCTGGCGCTCGCACTTGCGGGCAGTTGCTGGTGGGCGGACGTGCTCATGCGGACTCCGGAATCTCAACGGGTAAGTCGGCGATTCTAGCCGGTCATGGAGGGCGCCGCGCCTGCGGCGCCGCGCTTGATCCGGGCTGGCCAAATGCCAGAGCGGCCGCGCAGGCGCGCGTCCCTCCTTAAAGCAGCTCCGAACTGCCCTGTGGCTGGTCTTGCCTCATGGAGGGCGCCGCGCCTGCGGCGCCGCTCTTGACCTTCGGAAATCAAAGGCAAAAGCGGCCGCGCAGGCGCCCGTCCCTCCTTCAAGCGGCTCCGAACTGCCCTGTGGCTGGTCTTGCTTCATGGAGGACGCCGCGCCTGCGGCGCCGCTCTTGACGCGGGTCCGTTGCGCCAGCGTTGACACCCTGTAACCACTATTTGCAGACCCCGAGGATGCTTGCGCTCAAACTGTTATGTTATAACAATGCGGAGACAGTCCGCGTCTATTCGAAACCAACCCTGCCATGAAGGACAGCAGGCGTGGCCCGCTGCCTGAACCCACAACACTTGCAGAGATGACCAGAATCCTCATGACCCGCTTGACTCTGTTGACCCTGAGCCTGGCCTGTTCCCTGAACCTGAGCGCCGCGGAGACCGCCCCGGATCCACGCTTCGAGGCCCTGGCTGCACGTATCCAGGCCCTCGAGGCCAATGCCGAACAGCTGCGCGCACAGGCGGCGCAAGCTCAGGCCCAGGCCGCTGCGGCCCTGGCCGAGCTGCAGCAACTGCGAGCCGCAGCGCAAGCAGCGCCAGCCCCCGCCATTGCCGCGCCAGCACCGCCACCGGCAGCCCCAGCTACCGCCAGCAGCAACGCCTTCAATCCGGCCATCAGCCTGGTTCTGAACGGCGTCTACAGCCATCACTCGCTGGATCCCCAAGGCTATCTGCGCGGCGGTTTTCCGCTGGTTGGCGAAGGCCGGCCCAGCGAGCAGGGCCTGAAGCTCGGCGAGAGCGAAATTTCGATGTCGTCCAATATCGACGACAAGTTCTATGGGCAGATGACGCTGGCCTTTGGCAGCGAGGACGGCGAAACCGAGGTGGCCATCGAAGAGGCCTACATCGACACCACCGCCCTGCCCAATGGCTTCACCTTGCGCGCTGGCCGCTTCTTTTCAAACATCGGCTATCTCAACAGTCATCACCGCCACACGGACAGCTTCGTTGACCGTCCGCTCGCCTATCAGGCCTTTCTCGCCAACCAATATGGCGATGACGGCGTGCAGCTGCGCTGGGTCGCACCGACCGATCTGTACCTGGAAGTCGGTGCCGAATTGATGCGCGGCGACAGCTTCCCCGCCGGTGGCGCCGCCCGACAGGGCGTGGGCGTGCGCACGCTGTTCGCACATCTGGGTGGCGATATCGGCATCGAACAGTCCTGGCTAGCCGGCATTTCCATGCTCGATGCCCGCAGTGTGGACGGTGAGGATGGCTTCAGCGGTGACAGTCGACTCAATATTGCCGACGCCACCTGGAAATGGGCGCCGCGCGGCAACTTCAAGGATGGCGGACTGACCTTGCGTGGCGAGTATTTCCGCGATGATCGCGATGGCAGCTATGCCGATCCGGAAGACGGGACGCTGTCCCTCTGGCACGGACGACGCAGCGGCGCCTATCTGGAGGGTATCTACAAGATCAATCGGCGCTGGGACACCGGCTATCGCTACGATCGACTTTGGGCCGATGATTCGGGCCCCTTGGCCAGCGATCATGATCCGGTGCGACACAGCCTGATGCTGACCTGGCGCAACAGTGAATTCAGCCTGTTCCGACTGCAGTTCAGTCAGGATGAGCCCAATGCCTTCGACACCGACAATGCCGTCTATCTGCAGTATCAAACCAGCCTGGGTGCCCATGGCGCCCACAAGTTCTGACAAGGATTCACGATGAAAAGCCTGTGGTACGCGCTGTTGTTGCTGGGCACCGGATTGAGCGCACCGGCGCAGGCCCTGAACGTCTTTGCCTGCGAACCCGAATGGGCCTCGCTGACCCAGGAACTGGTCGGCGATCTGGCCACGGTCGAGAGCGCCACCAGCGCCTTGCAGGACGTGCACCAGATCGAAGCCAAGCCGAGTCTGATCGCCAGGATGCGGCGTGCCGATCTGCTGGTGTGTTCCGGCGCCGATCTTGAAGCTGGCTGGCTGCCGCAGTTGATCCGTCAATCGGGCAACAGCAAGGTGGCCTCCTGGCCTGGGAGCTTCATGGCCGCCGAGCAGGTGGTCACGCTGGAACGACCTGCCCAGCTCGACCGCGCCGACGGCGATGTGCATCCGCAGGGCAACCCGCATGTGCACCTCGATCCTCATCGGGTGCTGACCATCGCCCAGGCCTTGAGTGCGCGCCTGGAGGAACTGGATGGCACCCATGCGCCGGCCTATGCCGAACGCTTGCAGCACTTCAGCGAGCGCTGGCAGGCGGCGATGGCGCGCTGGCAGACCAAGGCGGCGCCGTTGCTGGGCCGCAAGGTGGTGGTCAATCACGCCAGCTGGGTCTATCTGCTGCAGTGGCTGGGCATGGAACAGATCGGCGCACTGGAACCCAAGCCCGGCGTGCCGCCCACCAGCGGCCATCTGGCCAGTCTGGTGGAGTTGAGCAAGGCGCAGCCGACGCTGGCCATCATCAGCGCGGCCTACCAGGATCCCAAGGCCGGTGAATGGTTGTCCGAACGCACTGGCGTACCGGCGCTGGTGCTGCCCTTCACGGTTGGCGGAAACGATCAGGCCAAGGATCTGTTTGGCCTGTACGATTCCACCCTTGATCTGCTGCTGGGTGCGATCCGGTGAACTGGGATGGGCTGGACATCGGCATTCTCGGACCCGCCTGTCTGGCCGGGCTGCTGGTACTGTCCACCCATGTGCCGCTGGGCCAGCAGGTGCTGGCGCGCGGGATCATTTTCATAGACCTGGCGCTGGCGCAGGTGGCGGCCATGGGCGTCATCGGCGCGCAGTATTTCGGCATCGATGAGCACGGCTACGGCGTGCAGGCGGCAGCAGCGCTGGCGGCCCTCGCCGGCGCAGCCCTGCTGACCTGGACCGAGAAACACTGGCCCGAATACCAGGAACCCCTGATCGGTACCCTGTTCGTGCTGGCTGCCACCGGCGGCTTGCTGCTGCTGGCCAACAACCCGCATGGCGGCGAGCATCTCAAGGATCTGCTCGTGGGTCAGATCCTTTGGGTGAGTTATGGCCAGCTGATACCCGCGGCCCTGCTGTCGGCAGTCTTGCTGGGGGTGATCTGGATGCGCTCGGGCCAACTGGCGGGTCTGCTGTTCTACGCCGTGTTCGCGCTGGCGATCACCGCTTCGGTGCAACTGGTCGGGGTCTATCTGGTGTTCGCCAGTCTGATCGTCCCTGCCCTGGCCACGGTGGGCCTCAGCGGTCGCCGTCGATTGCTGATTTCCTACAGCATCGGCGCGCTCGGTTATGCGCTGGGCCTGGTGCTGTCGGCGGTGCTGGATCTGCCCAGTGGCGCCATGATCGTCTGGACACTGGCCGGCTGCGCCATTGCCGGCCGAGTGTTGATCGTCATGCTGGGGCAGCTTCCGCCGGAGCAAACCCGAACTGCTGCGGGAACGCACCCGGCATGAGCCCAAGCAAGCCTGGACCTGGTGCCCGTGCTGCGCATGTTCCCGGCGCTTCACCCAGTTTCCATCGGCGCAACCGCCACCAGGGGCGTTACGATTTCCCGAGGCTGGTGGCTGACTATCCGGCGCTCAAGTCCTTTCTGCGCGCTCGGCCCGATGGCGACAGCAGCATCGATTTTTCCGATGCCGATGCGGTGCGTGCGCTCAACAGTGCGCTGATGCAGAGCGTCTACGGCGTGGTTCAGTGGACCCTGCCCTCGGGCTATCTGTGCCCGCCGATTCCGGGTCGTGCCGACTATGTGCACGGACTGGCCGACCTGCTGGCGCACCGGCACGGTGGTCGTATTCCGCGCGGTAGCGCGATCCGGGTGCTCGATATCGGCACTGGCGCCAGCTGCATCTACCCCCTGCTCGGCCACAGCGAGTACGGCTGGAGTTTTGTTGCCTCCGACGTGGACGCCGGGGCGCTGGCTGCCGCCGCCGCCATCCTCAAGGCCAACCCGACGCTGGGCGCGCATGTCGAACTGCGCCAGCAAGCCCGGACCGAGCAGGTGTTTCGTGGGCTGGTGGCCGAAGACGAGCGCTTCGATCTGGTGATGTGCAATCCGCCCTTTCATCCTTCAGCCAGGGCGGTGGCCGAGGAAAGCGCGCGCAAGTGGCGGCAATTGCAGGATCGGCCGGGGCTTTCGGGGCGCGCTTCATCGCGTCCGCGGCTCAACTTTGGCGGTCAGGGACATGAGCTGTGGTGCCCGGGCGGTGAACTGGGCTTCATTCAGCGGATGTCCGAAGAGAGCCTGGAACTGGCCGCGCGGGTGTACTGGTTCAGCACGCTGGTGTCGAAATCGGCCCACCTTCCGGCGCTCAGCAACGGCCTGCGCCATTTGGGCGCCACCGAGATCATCAGTACGCCGATGGCTCAGGGACAGAAACAGAGCCGTTTTCTGGCCTGGACCTTCCTCAACGAGGAGCAGGCGCGTAGCTGGCGCATGCAGCGCTGGGCCGAGCTGGGCGCTTCATAGTCCTACACACCCAATGTCACGTAGCCCGCTGTGCGGGCAACGTGACCTACGTTGACGGCGATCCGCCACTGGCGGATCGCCAAACTCATGCCTGAACGGATTCTGCATCCGAGCACGGGTCGGGCGCTCCGCCCGCGAAAGCGCATGTCCCGCGCGCCGCGGCCCGATAGACTTCGGGCATGTGCGGACGATACTTCCTCGACACGCTTCCGGAACTGCTGGCGCAGCAGTTCCGCATGCACAAGTACCCGGTCTACACCGCCAGTCACAATATTGCGCCGACGCAGCCGATGCTGGTTCTGCGCGCGCACGGCGACGACAATGAATGGGCCTGGCTGCGCTGGGGGCTGATTCCGCATTGGGCCAAGGATGCGTCAATCGGCGCGAAACTGATCAATGCGCGCGGCGAGACGGTCGCCGAAAAACCGGCTTTCCGAGCGGCCTTCAAGTATCGCCGCTGCATCGTTCCTGCCAGCGGATTCTACGAGTGGAAGCCCGGCGCAAAGGGCAAGCAACCCTATGCCATCGTGCCCGAGGATGAACCCTGTTTCGGCTTCGCCGGGCTCTGGGAGCACCGGACTGCAGCTGATGGATCGGTGCTCGAAACCGGCAGCGTGCTCACCACCAGCGCCAATGCCCTGATGGCGCCGATCCATGAGCGGATGCCGGTGATCCTGCATCAGGATGATTATCAGAGCTGGATCCACGGCGAGCCCGCCGAGGTCAAGGCGCTGATCCGTCCCTGGCCTGCCAGGGACATGCGCGCCTATCCGGTGTCGCGTGCCGTGGGCAATGTGCGCAACAACTCGCCGCAGTTGATCGAGCCTGTGGAAGCTGCCTCGTGACGGCTGCGGCCAACAGCAGGCGCGCCACCTTGCTGATGGTGCTCAGCACGCTGTTCTTTGCCGGCATGGCGATCACCATCCGCGAGGCCTCGGCGCAACTGCATGCCTTCGAAATCGCCTTCTTCCGCAATCTGTTCGGACTGCTGTTCGCCTTGCCGCTGCTGCTGCACGCTGGGGTGCACATCCTGCGTACCAAGCGCCTGGGGCTGTATTTCCTGCGCTGTGTCATCGGTCTGTCGGCCATGCTCTGCGGCTTCTGGTCGCTGGTACACCTGCCGCTGGCACAGGCGATTGCGCTCAGCTACACCACGCCGCTGTTCGTCACCATCGGCGCCGTGCTGGTACTCGGTGAAGTGGTCCGTATCCGCCGCTGGAGCGCCATCATCGTCGGCTTTCTGGGTGCCTTGATCATCCTGCGTCCGGGTTATGCGGCGGTCTCGTTCCCGGCCATGA
This sequence comes from Lysobacterales bacterium, assembly GCA_050250665.1. Taxonomy (GTDB): domain Bacteria; phylum Pseudomonadota; class Gammaproteobacteria; order Xanthomonadales; family SZUA-5; genus JADKFD01. The sequence continues at coordinate 73,073 of JBFWOF010000020.1, forward strand.
TTGCGCTGGCCTCGGCAGCGCTGTCCGCCAGTGCCGCCATCAGCATCAAGTTTCTGTCACGCACCGAACCGGCCAACGCCATTGTGGTCTACATGGTGCTGATCATGACCCCGCTGTCGCTGATCCCGGCCGTGCCGGTGTGGATCTGGCCGAGCGCCAGTATCTGGCCCTGGCTGGTACTGACCGGCTTTCTCGGCACGGCCGGGCACTGGGCGCTGACACGGGCTTACCAGCTCGGTGACGTCTCGGCGCTGCAGTCGATCAACTTTCTGCAGTTGCCGGTGGTCGCTGCGCTGGCCTGGTGGCTGTTCGGCGAGCGTGTCGACCAATGGACCATCATCGGAGCCGTGGTGATCTTCACCTCGACGGCCTATATCGCCCATCGCGAAGCGGTGCTGGCGCGACGCATCACCATCGATGAACAGGCCGGGCGCGACAGCACGACGGCGCCACGTTGAGCGACGGGTAAGAGATGCGTGAAGCTCCGGTGGGAGCGGCTTCAGCCGCGAACAGCTGTCGCTGGCAGAGCCCGCTCCCACAGTTTGCCGCAAGGCCGTCACGTAGACCCTTCGGGTCAACGTGACCTACTTCCAGCGATCTGGCCCGAACGCCGAAGCGTTGGGGGTGAGCTGTACTTGGGCTAGCGCGAACCGAACAGCGCCCGGCAACCTTCGTCCACCCACAGCGTATTGCGACGCTGATCGTAGCCCCAGCTGCGACCGCGCACGCAGGGACTCAGCGAGTACTGTTCCAGCAGATAGGGCGTGCCCGAACTCCAGTCCCAGCTGCAGTTGCGATAGCGGTTGTCCTTGCTTTCGCATTCCACGGTGTAACTGCCCGCCTGCTCCCAGTAACCGCCGCCCGAATAGCCTCGGCCACCGCCACCACCGCCACCACCGCCGCCGTAGTACTGGACAAATCGTCCGCGGCAGCCGCGATCGACCCAGATGCCGCCACGGATGCGGCCCCAGCTCCGGCCTTCGACGCACTGGCTGGAGGAGTACTGTTCGACCAGTTCCACCGGTCCGCGGAAGGCCGTCGCGCATTCGGTGTAGCGGTTGTCACGGCTCTCGCAGATGATGTCATCACCCCCCCGACCACCGCCGGAGAAGCCACCACGGCCCTCTTCGAAAATCCCGCGGCAGCCTCGACTGACCCAGATCGCGCCGGGACGATGTCCCCAGCTTCGACCCTCCACGCAACTCGAGTCGGACAACTGTCGCACCAGCACTGGCGGCGAGCGGAATCCGCTGTAGCACTCGCGGTAGCCGCCCTCGCGGCTCTCGCAGGTGACGCTGCCTCCACCGCCATATTGCGCAGCCGCAGGGACGGAGATGAACAGTCCGATCAGGACCAGCAACAGGATCGAGTAACGCATAACACCTCCCTGGGCAACCATGCGGGGTCAGCCCAACCCCGCTGTCTGCACAATCATAACCACCGTGGCAGCCGCTGCGCGAGTTCAGCCACTATTCGAATCCGTCCCGGAAGCTGAAACCTTCGACCCGGAAATTGGCCACGGTGTCGGCCACGAAATCACCGGTACGGGCGTTGTCGCGCTGGTCGGCAATGCCGGTGGGCGCACCGTTGAAACTCACGCCCGGATTGGAAAAATACGGGCGGCGGGTGCAGCCGCCGGCCGGGCATTGGTAGGACATGACCGTGCGGTAGGAGCTGCCACCGTTCTCGACATAATGACCGAAGGACCAGGGCTGCGAGGCATTCCCCGGAGAGGTGCCGTTGGCCGGATCGTGCTCGAATCCGACATTGTGCCCATGCTCATGGGCCCAGCTGAGATTGCCGACGGCACAATCGCGATCCGTCAGCTGGTAGCCGCTGGGCGCGAAGCCGACGCTGACGTTACGCATCACATAGCCGATGCCGCAGGCGCTGGGCAGATTGGCCACCAGCAGACTGACCAGATCTGCATTCAGCGCGTCGCGCCGTGCCTGCGCAGTGGCGTTGTTGCGAAACAGCGAGAGTTCCGTGGACGCGGATGACGTGCCTTCGACCCATCCATCCAGCAACTCGATGCCGGCGACGATGAAGCGCATGCGCATGGTGCTGTTGCTGAAGGACAGATTGGCATTGTCGACGGCGGCCTGCGCCTGAGCCTCGATCTGGGCGACGCCGCCGGCTGCATCGCGAGCCGCCGGCGTGTACATCACCAGCACCTTGATCTCCTCACCCACATCCTGCAGCGCCCGCGAGCCTGAGGACAAGAACAGCGTCTCGCCGGTGGCGACGTGCTCCGCATCAACTCCGCCAGCGCATTCCGGGAAGCGCGCTGGATCCAGTTCGACCAGAAAATTGCCGCTGGCGTCCGGTACCAGTTCGAACAGCCCTTCGGGCAGCGACAGCAGACCGGCCAGGGCTCCATCACGTGCGGTCAGCTGGGCTTGAAAATCCGCCTGCCCGAGCAGGTGTCCTGTCCAGCTGAAGCGCTCGTCGGAAATCGAGGTCTTGCGACCATCGACGAACACGTACTGACGCCCGAAAACGTCGAGATGCAGCGAGCTGGCCGAGCCCTCGAAGGCTTGAGGACGCAGATGGACACTGACCGCGCGCACGGCTGCCGGCGAGCTGAGTGTCGCTGGCGAGCGGTCGGCACCCAAGGTCCACGCGGCGAGAGGCTGATCGGCTGCCCAGACAGGCGCCGAAGCGATGCACAGCAAGGACGCGCACAGCGGTTTGACTGTTTTCGCCAGGGACATTGGGGCGCTCCATTCATGGGAAGGCCGGAGCTTAGCCGGACAAATGCTAACTGGGAGTCAAGATCCGGGAATGGGCTCGAATCGTGAATCGCCGTCGACCTCGGAAAAATCGCTCTGGAACCAGCGCAGATTGATCCCGATGCGTCGACTTTCCGGGCCCGACCACGAGTACGACACGGGCAATCCGGTGGCGTCATCCAGCACCTTGAGCGTGAGCACCTGCGAGCTGCCGGCATCCACGCTCAGACGCGCCAGTTGCACCGAATAGCCGCTGCGGCGACCGTCGGCCCAGGTGATGGGCACGCGCCGGCCTTCGCTGTGCAGGATGACCGGCGTGATCGTGTGAAACGCGCGATCTTCGGGTCTGGCGTTGGCGCCGGCTGTATTGATCGCCACCCAGCCACTGAAATAGCGAACCTTGCGCTGCTTGTGGGGCACACCCTCGGCGTTGCCATAGATCATGCGCCCGCTCTGGTCCTTCGCCGTGCTCAGTATCCAGAGCTTGTCCTCACCCAGCTGGATGCGGTCTTCGACGACCACCGCCTTCGACAGCCGCTCGGACCCGACAATGCAGGCGCCAGGACGGGTGCTGCCGACGAACTCGTCGGCACTGGCATCAAACTTGAAATACACCGCGCAATCGGGGGCATACCGCAACTGGGCACTGGTCAGCGTAGCCAGGCGTTCCGGGTAGCGGTGGGCCTCGTTCCAGGCCTTTTCATCGTTGAAACTGTACTGATCGAGGCGAATGGCGTCGGCCTTGTGATCCACCGTGAAGCGATACAGCCGCAGGCGGAACACCCGGGTGGGATCATCGTCCAGGGTCTGCCTGGCGTAGAAGACCGAACCACCGATGGCGGGCACCGACACCGGCAGAAACAGCGCATGGATGCGCTCGTGCGGCGTCACGCCCGAACCACGCGGCGCCTCGGCATCGCGCTGTACCTGCTCGAAGTTGTCCCACTCGCCGGCAAACCACTCGCTCAGGCGTGCCAGGTTGGCGTCCAGATCCAGGGGCGCCGGCGCCGGCGAGGCCGCCTCGACCTGGGCAAAATCGCTGGCCTTGGGCTGACTGGGCGCCGTTGCGCAACCTGCCAGCAATGCGACCAGGCCCAGAAACCACTTTCCATTAGGCATCGACAGAGATACACCTTGGTGTTTGATCCGGGCCCTGATGATGACACTGCCAGCGCCTGCTGGGATCGTCGAGTTGTACTCGGCCGCTCTTGGCCCCGTAAAAGCGGAGAGCAACGGCGCCGACTGCAAGTCGGCGGTCCCAGGTAACGGCGCCGACTGCAAGTCGGCGATCCCAGGCAACAGCGCGGACTACAAGTCGGCATCCCGGGGCTACGGCGACGGCTGTCTCCGGAAAGCGCTTGGGTTTCCAGCCCCCTTCCCTGATCATGGCGGAATTCCTACCGGGCGATCATCTCGATGAAATATCTGCACACCATGGTGCGCGTGCGCGATCTGGACGCCTCGCTGCGTTTTTACGAACTGCTCGGATTGCGTGAAGTGCGCCGTGCCGACTACCCCAAGGGCCGCTTCACGCTGGTCTACCTGGCGGCACCCGGCGACGAGGATGCGCAACTGGAACTGACCTGGAACTACGACGCCGAGGACTACGGCTCGGCGCGCAATTTCGGCCATGTGGCCTACGCTGTCGACGATATCTACAGTCTGTGCCAGCGCCTGATGGATCACGGCATTACCATCAGTCGCCCGCCACGCGACGGCCGCATGGCCTTTGTGCGCTCGCCGGACCAGATCTCGATCGAACTGCTGCAGCGTGGTGACGCCCTGCCCCCGTGCGAACCCTGGACCTCGATGCCCAATGTCGGACAGTGGTAAGCCGATGATGAACTCGCGCAAGGTGGTGGTGATCGGCGGCGGACCGGCAGGCCTGATGGCCGCAGAAACGGCCCGTGATGCCGGCGCCGAAGTGGCCGTCTACGAGCAGATGCCCTCGGTGGCCCGCAAATTCCTGATTGCCGGCAAGGGCGGGCTCAACCTCACCCACAGCGAGCCCTTCGACGACTTCGTCTCGCGCTATCCCAGCGGCACCGCTGAAGTGCGCAGCTGGCTGCTGCCATTCAGCGCCGACGCGCTGCGCGCCTGGGCGCGTGATCTGGGCTATGAAACCGTGATCGGCAGTTCCGGCCGGGTCTTTCCCGCCGATTTCAAGGCCGGTCCGCTGCTGCGCGCCTGGGTGCGGCGCATGCGCGGCAAGGGGATCGAGATTCATGTCGGTCACCGCTGGCTGGGCTGGAACGAGCAGGGCCAGCTGCGGATTGCCGCTGCCGAAGGCGAGATCGCGGTCGACGCCACTGCGGTGGTGCTGGCTACCGGCGGTGGCAGCTGGCCGGAACTGGGCGCCGATGGCGCCTGGGTCGAGACGCTGCGCCAGGTCGACATTGAGGTGGCTGAGCTGCAACCCTCCAATTGCGGATTCGAACGCGGCTGGAGCGCGCATCTGAAGGAGCGATTCGCCGGAAAACCGGTGAAGTCGGTCAGCGTGCGTCTGGCCAGTCAGCCACGGAAGAGCGCGATCGTCGGCGAGTTCATTCTGACCGACTACGGGGTCGAGGGCAGCGCCATCTACGCGCTGTCGGCCCGGCTGCGCGATGCCATTGCCGCTGATGGCAGCGTCGAACTGCTGCTCGACCTGGTCCCCGAACGCAGCGCCGATGCCGTGCATCAGGCACTGGCCCGCGATCGCGGCAAACGCACGCTGAGCGAGCATCTGCGGCGCACGCTGGGCATCGACGGGGTCAAGGCAGCGCTGTTGTATGAAGTACTCGGCAAGGAAGCGCTGGCAGATCCGGCGACCCTGGGCCATGCGATCAAGCGGCTACCGATCACGCTGCTGCGCCCACGCCCACTGGCCGAAGCCATCAGCAGCGCCGGTGGCGTGCGTTTCGATGCCCTGACGCCAGAACTGATGCTGCGGCGTCGACCCAAGGTCTGGTGCGCTGGAGAGATGATCGATTGGGAGGCGCCGACTGGCGGCTATCTGTTGACCGCCTGCTTCGCCAGTGGACGCATGGCCGGCGCCGCGGCTGCACGGGCGTGAACTGTCACTACTACGCCGAGGCACTGTGCCGATCATGCACGGAATTGCCGCGGCCCTACGCAGAGCAACTGGCCCACAAGCAGGCTCAGGCACAAGCCCGATTGAGTGCGGTGCTGGCTGAATCCTGGTTGCCGCCGGTGGCCAGCCCCGAATCCGGATTCCGCAACAAGGCCAAGATGGCCATCGGCGGTTCGCTCACGGCCCCCACGCTGGGGCTGCTGGAGCCAGGTGGCCATGGCGTCGATCTGATGCAGTGTCCGCTGTACCCAGAATCCATGCAGCGCGCATTTGTTCCGATCCGCGATGCCCTGATCGCGGCGCAGGTACCGCCCTACCAACTGGCGATGCGCCGTGGCGAAGGCAAGTACGTGCTGCTGACCGAAGCCCCCGGCACCGGTGAGCTGATGCTGCGCTTCGTGTTGCGTTCGCGCGAGGCCGTGGAACGGCTGGGCAAACAGGTACCGACCCTGCTGGCCGCGCTGCCTGCGCTGCGGGTGATCTCGGCCAATCTGCTGCCCGAGCACAAGGCCGTGACCGAGGGCGAAGTCGAGATCCTGCTGACCGAAACCACCCAGGTGCGCTGTCGCATCAACGAACTCGATTTTCAGCTGACCCCGCGCAGCTTCCTGCAGACCAACACCGAGGTCGCCGCGGCGCTGTATCGCCAGGCACGCCAGTGGATTGATGAGGCTGCGCCGGCAACGGTGTGGGATCTGTACTGCGGCGTCGGCGGTTTCGCCCGCCACGCGGCTGCGCCCGGTCGCATCGTCACCGGCGTCGAGACCACGCCCGAGGCCATCGCCGCCGCCGAGGCCAGAGAGGATCAGATCCGCTGGATCTGCGCTGACGCCACCGACTGGGCCTGCGCCCAGACCGAGGCCCCCGATTGCGTCATCGTCAATCCGCCGCGGCGCGGCATCGGCGCGCGCCTGGCCAACTGGATCGATCAGAGCGGCGCTGCGACCGTGCTCTATTCCAGCTGCAACATCGATTCGCTGGCCCGCGATCTGGGTTCGCTACGGCACTATCGGATCCGTGCCGCGCAGGTCTTCGACATGTTCCCGCACACCACCCATTTCGAGACACTGGTGAAACTGGAGCGCGTCAGCGGCGCCTGACGCATCGATTCATGCATGGGCCGAAAGCGCCTCGCCGCTGTCGCTTGCTCCCCAGGCTACAGACCGGGTGGCGCCGCCCAGGATGCGACAATGGTAGCCTCCGAGCTGTCGCCGCATCGCCCCGCGCCGGCTGCGATCGCTGCATGTTCTCCCAAAGACTGAATGCCATCCTCGATGCTGTCATTTCTGCCCGCTCCCCTGACGTTGATCCTGACTTCAACGCTGGCGCTGACCAGTACGCTGGTGCTGGTGCCGGTGTTGCTGGTACTGGCACTGATCAAGCTGCTGCTGCCATTCGCCGCCGCGCGGCGCCTGCTCGGTCGCGGCGTGATCGCAGTGGCTGAGACCTGGATTGCGATCAACAACGGGCTGATCCGGATCTTCTCGCGCGCCGACTGGCAGATCGAAGGGATCGAACAACTGCGTCGCGACGACTGGTATCTGGTGCTCAGCAATCATCAGAGCTGGGTCGACATCCTGGTGCTGCAGTACCTGAGCAACCGGCGCATGCCCTTCCTCAAGTTCTTCCTCAAGAGCGAACTGATCTGGGTGCCTTTCCTGGGACTGGCCTGGTGGGCGCTGGACTTCCCGTTCATGAAGCGTCTGACCCGGGAACAGCTGGAACGGCGCCCGGAACTGCGCGGCACCGACGTCGCTGCCACCCGCAAGGCCTGCGAGAAGTTCTCGGAATTGCCGGTATCAGTGATGAACTTCGTCGAAGGCACGCGATTTACCGAAAAGAAACATGCCCGTCAGCGATCACCCTTTCAGCATCTGCTGAAACCCAAGGCCGGCGGCGTGGCTTTCGTGCTGGAAGCCATGGGTGAACTGCTGCACAGCATCATCGACATCACCATCGTCTATCCGGATGGAAAACCCACGCTGGTCGACCTGCTGTCCGGCAAGGTCGATCGGGTACGCGTGCATGTGCGCCGCCGCGAGATCCCGAAGGATTTGCTCGGTTGCAGCTACGAGAATGATCCCGCCGCCCGCGAGCGCTTCCAGCTCTGGATCAACCAGATCTGGGCCGAGAAGGATCAGCAGATCGAAGCGATGATCGGCGCCGCACCGTGAGCCCTGCCGACAGACCGCATGCACCGGCGACCGAACGCAATCGGGATGCCATTCTGGAAGTGCTGGCCGATCACTTTGGCCAAAAGGCGCGAATCCTGGAAATCGGCAGCGGCACGGGTCAGCACGCGCTGTACTTCGCGCAGGCCCTCCCGCATCTCCACTGGCAGTGCTCCGACCGCGCCGAGCGCCTGGACGGGATTCGCCTATGGCTGACCGAGAATGCGCTGGCAAACACGCCGCCGCCGCTGGAACTGGACGTAGCGGGCAGCTGGCCCGATCAGCGCTTTGATGGCGTCTTCAGCGCCAACACCCTGCACATCATGAGCTGGCCGGAGGTTGAATCGATGTTTGCCGGGCTGCGCAGCATCCTGGCGCCCGACGCCAGGCTCGTGGTCTACGGCCCCTTCAAGTATCAGCAGCAACACACCAGTGACAGCAACCGCGAATTCGATCAATCGCTGCGCGCCGAAGTACCCAGTCGCGGCATTCGCGATTTCGAAGCCGTCGATGCGCTGGCGCAGGGCATCGGGCTGCGACTGATCGAAGACCGGACGATGCCGGCCAACAATCGCTGTCTGGTTTGGAAGAGCGAGCTGGGTAGCTCGATATAGCGGTTGGGAAGATCCGCCAACGGGCTAAGAACCCGCCTGCTGGCCGTAGCCCGGTGTGTCGCGCAGCGACTCACCGGGGCTTTCCGCATCACCGCCCGGAGAGCGCTACGCGCACTTCGGGCTACGCAAAGCGAGTAGCGGCCTCGAGGAGGGCCGCGCGCCCGCGCGGCCGCTGTTGCTCTTCAGCCTGCGGAAAGCGGCGCCGCAGCACGGCGCCCTGCGTGTAGCCCGGTGTGCCGCGCAGCGGCTCACCGGGGCTTTCCGCATCACCGCCCGGAGAGCGCTGCGCGCACTTCGGGCTACGCCAAGCGAGTAGCGGCCTTGAGGAGGGCCGCGCGCCTGCGCGGCCGCTGTTGCTCTTCAGCCTGCGGAAAGCGGCGCCGCAGCACGGCGCCCTGCGTGTAGCCCGGTGTGCCGCGCAGCGGCTCACCGGGGCTTTTCGCATCACCGCCCGGAGAGCGCTGCGCGCACTTCGGGCTACGCCAAGCGAGTAGCGGCCTTGAGGAGGGCCGCGCGCCTGCGCGTCCGCTCTTGGTCTTCAGCCCACGGAAAGCGGCGCCGCAGCGCAGCGCCCTGCGTGTAGCCCGGTGTGCCGCGCAGCGGCTCACCGGGGCTTTTCGCATCACCGCCCGCAGAGCGCTACGCGCACTTCGGGCTACGCCAAGCGAGTAGCGGCTCTGAGGAGGGCCGTGCGCCTGCGCGGCCGCTGTTGCTCTTCAGCCTGCGGAAAGCGGCGCCGCAGCGCGGCGCCCTCCACAGCAAAGCAACTGGAACGCAGTTCCCGTCACGGAAAGCCTGCGTCGGCCCAACCCGGACCACGAGTCATCCCGGGATCACTAAGCTCGGGCGCTGTCTGCCGTCGTCCGTACCAGATCAGCCAGCCGCTGCGAATGGGCTTCAACCACCGCCAGTTCGCGGGCTTCCACGGTAACCCGGATAAGCGGCTCGGTACCCGAGGCCCGCAGGATCAGACGGCCGCCCTGCCCCAGCGCGGCCTCGACCTCGGCCTTCGCGCTCTGGATCTCCGCATTCTGCAGCAGCGACCTGGCGTTGCCCTCGATGCGCACATTGATCGTGCGCTGCGGCAAGCGGTGCAGATCGGCGGCCATTTCCCCCAGAGTGCGCTGGCTGTCGGCCAGCACTTCCAGCAGCAGCAAGGCGCTCATCAGTCCATCGCCAGTGCTGGCCTTGTGGGTGCAGATCACGTGTCCTGAAGCCTCGCCGCCGAGAATGCCGCCAGTTTCGCGCAGGCGCTGGTGGACATAGCGATCACCGACTGCGGCGCGCTCGAAGCCGATGCCCAGATCCTTTAGTGCCAGCTCGATGCCGAGGTTGGTCATGACCGTGCCCACGACCGGCCCCTGCAGCACACCGCGTGACTGCCAGTGACGCGCGAGCAGGAAGACGATGTCATCGCCATCCACCAACCGACCATCGGCGCTGACGGCCATCAGCCGATCGGCGTCGCCGTCCACCGCCAGACCCAGCACCGCACCGGTGCGCGTCACTTCGGCGCGCAGCGCCGTCAGATCGGTGGCGCCGTAACCGGCATTGATGTTGAAGCCATTGGGCTCGTCACCGATGGCGGTCACGTGGAAGCCCAGTTCTTCGAACAGGCGCGGACCGACGCGATAGGCAGCGCCATGGGCGCAGTCGATGACCAGACGCAGCCCCTGCAGCGATTCCAGTCGACGATCCAGGCGGGACTTCAGAAATTCCAGATAACGGCCGTTGGCGTCATCCAGGCGACTGGCCTTGCCGAGGTTTCGCGGTGACACCATCGGCGCCGGTGCATCGATGGCGGCCTCGATGGCCGCTTCGACCTCGTCATCGAGCTTCTCGCCCTGCGCCGAGAAGAACTTGATGCCGTTGTCCTCGTAGGGGTTGTGCGAGGCACTGATGACGATGCCGGCCTGGGCGCGCTGACTGCGGGTGAGAAAGGCGACCGCCGGGGTCGGCATCGGACCCAGCAGCACCACATCGGCACCTGCTGCCGCGAGCCCCGCTTCCAGCGCCGATTCCAGCATGTAGCCGGACAGTCGCGTGTCCTTGCCGATCAGTACCCGCGGACGTTCGTGCGTCCGGGACAGCACGATGCCGGCCGCGCGGCCCAGCTTCAGCGCAAACTCGGCGGTGATCGGCTCCACACCCACGCGTCCGCGGATGCCATCGGTTCCAAAATAGTGTCTTTCGTTCATGCGCGGATGTTCGGCGACCCGGCGCTGCGCTGCAAGCAGCACTTCGGCATTGTCATCGGGAGGTCATCTGCGCGCTTCAGACATCCAACAAGGGATGGCGCAAACAAGGCTCAGTCGTCGTCGCCCCAAAGGCTTGCCGCGGCCGGACGCGGAGCCGCAGCGGCTACGGCCGGCGTGACATCCGCCACTGCCTGCCAGACACTGAGGGCGTCGCGCGTGGCAGCCACATCATGCACGCGCACGATCACTGCCCCGCGCTGCACGGCGATCAGGGCTGCAGCCACCGAGCCCACCATGCGCTGATCGAGGGCTTCGCGCCCGGTCAGATCGGCGATCATGCGCTTGCGCGACAAACCGGCCAGAATCGGACAGCCGAGCGCCTTGAAGGAATCCAGTCGGGCCAGCAGATCCAGATTGTGCTGCAGAGTCTTGCCGAAACCGAAGCCCGGATCGATGAGGAGACGCTTCTTGTCGATACCGGCAAACTGGCAGGCGAGAATGCGATCGGTCAGAAAACGCTGCACCTCGGCACAGACGTCGTCGTAGCTGGGCGCCCGCTGCATGCTGCCGGGCTCGCCCTGCATGTGCATCAGACAGATGGCGGCGCCGGACTCCGAGGCCGCCTCCAGCGCACCCGGCCGGCGCAGCGCATACACGTCATTGATCAGCCCGGCGCCGGCGGCGACGGCTGCGCGCATGACCTCGGGCTTGCTGGTGTCGATCGAGATCGGGGCCTCGGTGCGGGCGGCCAGCGCCTCGATGACCGGGATGACCCGGCGCAGTTCTTCCTCGACGTCGACCGGCGTGGCTCCCGGTCGGGTGGATTCGCCGCCGACGTCGATGACATCGGCGCCGGCAGCCAGCAGTTCCAGGCCTCGCGCGATCGCGGCTTCAGCAACGACCAGCTGACCGCCATCGGAAAAGGAATCGGGCGTCACATTGAGCACGCCCATGATCCGTGGCCGATCCAGAATCAGGAGTCGGCCACGGCAATCCAGCGTCGGCTTGGGCGCCTCGAACACTGCGCGAGGCCGGGCTCAGGTCTGTGCGGCTGGCGTGGCGCTGGGCGTGACTGGCGCGGTCGGCTTGGTCGGATTCGACGGCGCACCACCGTCACCCTCGGTCCAGTCCGACGGCGGCGGTACATCCCTGCCCTCCATGATCGCGTCGATCTGGATGGCGTCGATGGTCTCGTACTTCATCAAGGCATCGGCCATGGTGTGCAGCTTGTCGGTGTTCTCCACCAGGATGGTCTTGGAGGTGTTGTAGCAGCGGTCGATCAGCGCCCGCACCTCGGCGTCGATCAATTCTGCCGTCTCCGGCGACACGGTCTTGGTTTGCGTGATCGAACGGCCGAGGAACAGCTCTTCCTCTTCATCGCCGTACATCAGCGGGCCCAGCTGGTCGGACATGCCCCACTTGGTCACCATGTTCCGCGCCAGCTGGGTGGCGCGCATGATGTCGTTGGAGGCACCGGTGGTGACCTTGCCATGGCCGAAGATCAGCTCTTCCGCCAGGCGACCGCCATACAGCGAGCAGATCTGGCTTTCAAGCCAAGTGCGGCTGTGACTGTAGCGATCACCCTCCGGCAGGAACATGGTGACGCCCAAGGCCCGGCCACGCGGAATGATCGAGACCTTGTAGACCGGATCATGCTCGGGAACCACACGACCGATGATCGCGTGCCCGGCCTCGTGGTAGGCGGTCAGACGCTTTTCGTCCTCGCTCATGACCATCGAGCGGCGCTCGGCACCCATCAGGATCTTGTCCTTGGCCTTCTCGAAATGGGTCATCGCCACATCACGCGAATTCTCGCGCGCCGCAAACAGAGCGGCTTCGTTGACCAGATTGGCAAGATCAGCACCGGAGAATCCGGGGGTGCCGCGGGCAATCACCGAAGGCCGTACGTCGTCGCCCAACGGCACCTTGCGCATGTGCACCTTGAGGATCTGTTCGCGGCCACGGACATCGGGCAGACCGACGACCACCTGACGATCGAAGCGACCCGGGCGCAGCAGCGCCGGATCGAGCACATCGGGGCGATTGGTCGCGGCGATGACAATGATGCCCTCGGAACCTTCGAAACCATCCATCTCGACCAGCAACTGGTTCAGCGTCTGCTCGCGCTCGTCGTGACCACCGCCGAGGCCAGCGCCGCGATGACGACCGACCGCATCGATTTCGTCGATGAAGATGATGCAGGGCGCGTGCTTCTTGGCCTGCTCGAACATGTCGCGCACACGGCTGGCACCCACACCCACGAACATCTCGACAAAGTCGGAGCCGGAGATGATGAAGAAGGGCACCTTGGCTTCGCCAGCGATGGCCTTGGCCAGCAGCGTCTTGCCGGTGCCCGGCGGACCCACCATCAGCACGCCACGCGGAATCTTGCCACCGAGCTTCTGGAACTTGCCCGGATCGCGCAGAAACTCGACCAGCTCGTGCACTTCTTCCTTGGCCTCGTCCACACCGGCCACATCGGCAAAGGTGACCTTGACCTGATCCTCACCCTGCAGGCGGGCGCGGCTCTTGCCGAAGGACATCGCCCCGCGGCCACCACCACCACCCTGCATCTGGCGCATGACAAAGATCCAGAAGCCGATCAGCAGCAGCACCGGCAGCAGATTCAGCAGCAGCCCGAACAGCGAAAAGCCGGTCTCGGGTGGGGTCTGGGTGACCTTGACGTTGTTGGCGATCAGGGTCTCGACCAGGCGCGGATCTTCCGGAGCGTAGAGCTCAAAGCCCTTGCCGTCCTGCATCTTGCCGGTCATCTTGCGGTCGGCAGCGATCTTGACCTCGACCACCTGCTCGCGCTCGACCCGCTCCAGGAACTCGGAATACGACAAGCCAGCGCTCGGCGCTGTGCTCGGCCCGAAGTTGCGGAACACCGCCAGCAACACCAGTGCGATCACAGACCACAGCAGCAGGTTTTTCATCATTTCGTTCAAAACACGCTCCTTTCAACTGCGACGCACTCCGGTGCGCCTACAGTTAACCAACCTCGAATGTACTAGACCTTAAAGCCTGTCGCCAGCGCGTAAACCTCGCGGCTTCGATCGCGTGAAGCCTTCGGTTTGCGCAGGTTCACCTTGTCGAACTTCGTACGCAACAATTTCACATACTGGTCAAATTCGGTTCCCTGAAACAGCTTGACCAGATAGGCGCCGCCGCGTCGCAGGTGGGCACAGGCGAAATCCAGGGCCATTTCAGCCAGAACCATGGACCGCGCCTGATCTACGGTGGCCACACCGCTGAAGTTGGGGGCCATGTCCGACAACACAAGATCAACCTTCGCTTCGCCCAGCAGTTCTTCCAACTCACTCAATACACGGTCGTCCGTGAAATCGCCGAGGATGAACTCGACGCCGGGCAAGGGATCCATCGGCAGGATATCCAGCGCCACCACGCGGCCGCGGCCCTTGAGCCAGTCTTGCGCCACCTGACTCCAGCCACCGGGCGCCGATCCCAGATCGACCACCACCATCCCCGGTTTCAGCAAACAGTCCTTCTCCAGCAACTCCTCGAGCTTGTACGCAGCGCGCGAGCGCATGCCCTCGGTCTGCGCCTTGCGCACGAAAGGATCGGAGAAATGTTCGTTCAACCAGCGACTACTGCTCTTGCTGCGGCCCATTGGTCTAGCTGAATCCAGTGACAAACTGCTTCATGATAGCCTTCGCGCCCCCAATTCCCCCGGAGCACAAGTCATGGCTCTCAAAAATGCGCAGAAGAAGTTCCTGCGAGGACTGGCCCACGACTTGAATCCCGTGGTGATGGTGGCCGATCGTGGCCTGGCGCCCAGCGTGCTCAAGGAAATCGAAATTGCGCTGGCCCACCACGAACTGATCAAGGTCCGGGTCACAGCCGAGGATCGCGAGGCGCGCGACGCGCTGATTGCCGAGATGGTCGCCACCACCGGCGCCGAATTGATCCACAAGATTGGCCATGTGGTGAGTATCTGGCGCCGCAACCCGGAACAGCCACGCATTGAATTTCCCTGAAGCGAGGCCATCTGGTCGCGATCTCCTGCAAATTCCGGCGAGGCAGTGAACACATGCAGCTGATGTGGCAACCCGACGAGAGTCCCCGTGCCATCACCGGCATCGACGGTCAGCGCGTGCGCATGGGCGCCCACTGGCAGACCCGCAGCTTCTGGGTGGACGCCAGACGCGCCCAGCCGTGGACGCCAGCATGTCTCGAAGACATCGATGACAGCGCGCTCGACGAACTGCTGGCCGCCGGCCCCGAAGTGATCCTGCTCGGCACCGGGCTGCGTGCCCGCTTGCTGGCACCGGCGCTGCAGGCCAGCATCCTGCGCCGCGGCTGCGGTATCGAGTGCATGGACAATGCCGCGGCAGCCCGTACCTACAATGTGCTGCTGGGCGAAGGCCGCGCCGTGCTGGCAGCGTTTCTGATCGACGCGGATTGATCGATTGTAGGAGCGACCTCGCGTCGCGACGGGCGATGCGACGATCCAATCCTGCGGCAGGTCGGGGGCAGAAGCGGGACGCGAAGGACGCAAAGGAAGAGCAGAAAGGTCGCGAAGAAAAGCGTCCCGATCGGCCAGAGGCCGTGACTGGATGACTGGCGCCAACGACGTCAGTCCCTGGGACCGCGCGCAGGCACCTTGCAGGCACTCGCTGGACCGGTTCTGCCCTGAGGAGGGCCGCGCGCCTGCGCGGCCGCAGTAGATCTGACGCCGGTACAAGTCGGCGCCGCAGCGCGGCGCCCTCCAAGACCGCACCCTGCTGGTCTCTACCGGCAGCGTTCGATCCGTTCCTGACTAGCCCAGACTTGCCCGCACCCGCTGCTGCTCGGCGCGCAGCGCCTCGGGCACACGGTCTCCGAAACTGTTCAGATAGCCGCCGATCTCGTCCAGTTCGCGGCGCCAGCCTTCCTGGTCAACCGTGAGCAGCGTATCCAGCGCGCCGTTGAGCTTCTCCAGACCGCGCAGGTCCAGATCCTCGCGCCGCGGCAGGAACCCGATCGGGGTTTCCTCGGCTTCGGCCTTGCCGGCGCAGCGGTCGAGTATCCATTGCAGCACGCGCAGATTGTCGCCAAAGCCCGGCCACAGGAACTTGCCATCAGCGCCCTTGCGGAACCAGTTGACGTGAAAAATGCGCGGCAGATTCTGCAGGCGCTCGTCGAAGGACAGCCAATGACCGAAATAATCGGCGAAGTTGTAACCGCAGAAGGGCTTCATCGCCATCGAGTCGCGACGCACCACACCCACCGCGCCGGTCGCCGCTGCAGTGGTTTCGGAGGCCATCGAGGCGCCGACCAGCACGCCGTGACGCCAGTTGCGGGCCTCGAAGACCAGCGGCACCAGTGACTCGCGCCGGCCGCCGAAGATGATCGCCGAAATCGGCACACCGGCCGGATTGTCGGCCTGTTCGGTAAAGCTAGGGCACTGGCGCATCGACACCGTGAAGCGCGAATTGGGGTGTGCCGCCGGGCCGTTGGCCGGGTCGTAATCGCGGCCCTGCCAGTCGGTGGCCGGAGTCTCGTCGGACAGACCCTCCCACCAGGGGCGATTGTCTTCGGTCACGGCAACATTGGTGAAGATGGCATCGTGATTGAGCGTCGCCACCGCATTCGGGTTGGTCTTGCGGCCGGTGCCTGGCGCCACGCCGAAGAAACCCGACTCCGGGTTGATGGCATACAGGCGCCCATCCGGCCCCGGATGCAGCCAGCAGATATCGTCGCCTACCGTCCACACCTTCCAGCCCTTGTGGGTTTCCGGCGGAATCAGCATGGCCAGATTGGTCTTGCCGCAGGCCGACGGGAAGGCCGCCGCGACGTAATGGGTTTCGCCCGCCGGATTCTCGATGCCCACGATCAGCATGTGCTCGGCCAGCCAGCCCTCCTGGCGCGCCTGCCAGCTGGCGATGCGCAGGGCGTGGCACTTCTTGCCCAGCAGCGCATTGCCGCCGTAGCCGGAACCGTAGCTCTGGATCATCAGCTCCTGCGGGAAATGCATGATGAAACGGCGGGCCGGGTCCAGCTCGCCGATCGAATGCAGGCCACGCACGAAGCGCCCATCGCGCTCGATCCGCGCCAGCGCCGGCGCACCCATGCGGGTCATGATGCGCATGTTGGCGACCACGTAGGGACTGTCGGTGATTTCCACGCCGCAGCGCGAATACGGAGAGTCGATCGGACCCATGCAGTAAGGCACCACATACAGCGTGCGTCCGCGCATGCAGCCCTTGAACAGGGCATCCATCTTCTGGTGCGCCTCGTCCGGCGCCATCCAGTTGTTGTTGGGGCCAGCGTCATCGGCGTGGCGGGTGCAAACGTATGTAAGGTGCTCGACGCGGGCAACATCGCTAGGATCGGAACGATGCAGGAAACAGTCAGGATGGGTGTCCGGATTCAGCGGCAGCAGATCGCCGTTCTCCACCATCAAGGCTTCCAGTTCGCGCCTTTCGGACTCGGAACCGTCACACCAGCGAATCTGGTCCGGTTCGGTCAATGCGGCTACTTCCTGAACCCACTGGTTCAGTATTGCAAGCTGAGAGCTCATAGATTTCCTGATAAATCAATGACTTGATAAATTCGCGCCGAGCGCATGCGCGGCAACATAGCGGCAGCGGCGAATAAATTCAATGAAACCTTCGGCGCATCACGCTGCGCCGAACGGTGACCGCATAGCACGAAGGTAGCGCAGGCCGACCGCCTGCGCTACGGCTCGCGTCGCTTTTCCGAAAGTTCCAGACCGGAGTCCTCGCACCATTCCCTGAGGGCTGCCGTCAGCGCCTGATCCTGATAGTCGTACCAGAGCTGCAACTTTCCGCGATGGTCCAGCAGCGCCTTGAAGCGTCCGAAAGCCCCACGCCGGCCGAAGATTGCCCTGACCTGTTCGTAATCGGCATCCGACAGCTGCTGCGCCGCAAATCGCAAGGCCAGATGGCTGCCCAGATCGAGGTCGCGGCGATGCGGTACCTGGACGTAGCGTGTGTCGTCCTCGATATCCTCGGGCAACTCCTCCTCTACCCCTTCGCCCTGCCAATGGATGCGGCCGTCTATCCGTGAGACATAAGCCGCGGTCTCAACGGGGCCATCACTGCTGACCCATTCATGGGCCATCACCAATTCATCGAGATACACCAGAGTTCGACTCGGCATCTTCGATCACTCCTTCAATCTCAGCACACACGCCGCAACCTCTTGAGCCACCGGACTTTTCGCACGAGATGAGAACCTTCCGGAAGACTGCCGGCGGCGGCCAGACTCGCCCTGCCTCGCCTACTCGGCCGGAATCAGCGTCTCGATCATGTGTCCCACATAGGCATCGAAGACCTCCTGAGTAAGCCGGGTGCTGCGGAACTGCAAGGTCAGCTGCAACAGACCGATGTACGCCGAATAAGCCAGCCGAGCCCGATGCATCGAGGATTCCTCGTCCATGCCCGCCTGCTGGAACACCCGCGCCAGATAGACCATGCGTTCTTCAGAGACCCGATCCATGACCGGCGCCACCACCGGATGATCCGAGGCGCGCAGCAACGCGGCGTAGATCTTGTGCGAACGCATCTCGCGACTGGTCAGCCGGAACAGCTCGCGCAGGCGCTTGCCCGGGTTCTCGATGGACTCGACCCGGGAGATCACGTTGTGGGTATCAGTCTCTTCCCAGCGCTTCAGCGCAGCCTCGATCAGGGCGTCACGCTGGCTGAAATGCCAGTAGAAGCTGCCCTTGGTCACGCCCAGGCGACGTGCGAGCGATTCCACCGCGACGGCAGCGACGCCCTCCTCGGCCATGAGTTCCAGGGCGGCCAGCTCCCAGTCCTGCGCCGTCAGGCGTTGTTTTTCTGCGCGTTCGGGGGCCGCCGACGCGCTTTCCAGTGCGTTTGTCATGGGTACGTAGCAGAGACGTGAAGGCTATCCATACGCAAGCGTATTGACAGCCGACTCCGTCGTCAACATACTCAAGCGTATGGAGTGCACCAAGATGACGCAAACTGGCTCCGCCCCCACCCCGAAGGTGCAGATGCATCCCGGCCGGGGAGATTTGTCACTGGCCATTGAGCACTACGGCCCGGAATCCGCACCACCACTGCTGTTTGCTCACGGCTTCGGTCAGAACCGGCATGCCTGGCGCGGCACGGCCACGCAGCTGGCCATCGAGGGCTGGCTCGGTCTTGCGATCGACGGCCGCGGCCATGGCGATTCCGACTGGGCCCCGAACGGCCAGTACGAAATGGAGCACTTTGCCGAGGACCTGGCCGCCATTGCCCGCTCCTTGCCAGAAAAACCGATCCTGATCGGCGCGTCGATGGGCGGCCTGCTGGGCCTGCTGATCGAGGGCGAAGGTCAGGAGAGTCTGTTCCGGGCCATGGTGCTGGTCGATGTCACACCGCGCTGGGAAACCGAGGGCGTAGGCCGAATCCTCAAGTTCATGGCCCAGCATCCAGAGGGCTTCGACAGCCTCGAGCACGCGGCCGAGGAGATTGCGCGCTACCTGCCCCATCGCGAACGTCGGGATCCGGAGCGCCTGCGCAGCCAGCTTCGACTGCAGGCCGATGGCCGCTGGCGCTGGCATTGGGATCCAAGATTGCTGGAACGGGTGGCCGCCGAAGCCGAACGCTACATCCCGCGCCTGCAGGCCGCGGCCAGGTGCGTGCAGATACCGGTGCTGCTGCTCAGTGGTGGGCGCAGCGATGTGGTGTCCGAGCACACCATCGGCGAATTCATGCAACTGGTCCCGCATGCCGAACATGTCTGTATCGACGACGCCACGCACATGGTCGTGGGCGATCGCAATGATGTTTTTACTCGGGAAATTTCCCGTTTCCTGCAAGGGCTGCTGCCTCAGCAGGTTTCCACCCTAGGAGAAGTGTGATGTCTGGATTCCTACCCCTGCTCGCGTTGATCGCGGTCGGACTGGCCTGCGGCTTTGCCCGTGCCGGGCTCAAGACCTGGACCGTGGCCAGCGCCGCTGCCCTTACCCTGGCTTCACTCTACAGCGGCGCCTCGTGGGTGACGCTGGGTCTGACCTGGGTGGTATTTGCCGCCATTGCGGTGGTGCTGAACTATCGGCCGCTGCGGGTGCAGCTGCTGAGCCAGCCGATGCTGGATGTCTACCAGCGCATCGCTCCGCAGCTCTCCGACACCGAAAGGGTGGCTCTGGAAGCCGGCACCGTGGGCTGGGAAGGCGAGCTGTTTTCCGGCCGTCCGCGCTGGAGCAAGTTGCTCAAGGCCCCGGCACCGCAACTCAGCGGCGAAGAAAAGGCCTTCCTGGACGGTCCGGTCGAGGAAGTTTGCGCGCTGATCAATGACTGGGAAATCACCCACGAGCGCAATGATCTGTCGCCGCAGGTGTGGGACTTCCTCAAGCGCAACCGCTTCTTCGGCATGATCATTCCCAAGGAATATGGCGGTCTCGGTTTCTCGGCACACGCCCATTCGGTGGTGTTGCAGAAGCTCTCCAGCATCAGCCCGACGGTCAGCTCCACCGTTGCCGTACCGAACTCACTCGGCCCGGCCGAACTGCTGTTGCATTACGGCACCGACGAGCAGAAGAAACACTATCTGCCACGACTGGCCGACGGCCGCGAGATTCCGTGTTTCGGCCTGACCAATCCCTGGGCCGGATCTGACGCGACTTCGATTCCGGATTACGGTGTGGTCTGCAAGCGCACCGTCGATGGTCAGGAAGTGCTCGGCATCAGCCTGACCTTCGAGAAGCGCTACATCACGCTGGCGCCGGTGGCCAGCGTCATCGGCCTGGCCTTCCGTCTGCTCGATCCCGAAGGCCTGCTGGGTGACAAGAAGGACATCGGCATCTCGCTGGCGCTGGTTCCGCGCAACACGCCGGGACTGGAGGTGGGTCGTCGCCATCTGCCCCTGAACATTCCCTTCCAGAACGGTCCGGTCAGTGGCAAGGACATGTTCGTACCGATGGATCATCTGATCGGTGGCACCCAATACGCTGGCCAAGGCTGGCGCATGCTGGTGGAGTGCTTGTCTGTGGGCCGCGCCATCTCGCTGCCCTCGGGTTCCACTGGCAGCGTGCGCATGGCGGCGCTGGCCACCGGTGCCTACGCCCGCATCCGCAAGCAGTTCGGCATGTCGATCGGCCGTTTCGAGGGCATCGAAGAAGCGCTGGCTCGGATCGGCGGCCTGACCTACGCGGTCAGCGCAGTCTCGCGCATGACCGCAGCCGCGGTGGATCAGGGCGAAAAACCGGCCGTCACCTCGGCCATCGCCAAGTACCACGCTACCGAGCTCGGTCGCTCAATCATTCAGGACGCCATGGATGTCCACGGTGGCAAAACCATCATTCTCGGACCGAAGAACTATCTGGGTCGCCAGTGGCAAGGCTCGCCGATCAGCATCACCGTGGAAGGCGCCAACATCCTGACCCGCAACATGATCATCTTCGGTCAGGGCGCAGTGCGTTGCCATCCCTATGTGCTGAAGCTGATGCAGGCGGCCAGCGTGGCCGATCCGCAGCGGCGCATCAGCGAGTTCGACAATGTCCTGTTCAAGCATGTCGGTTTTGCGGTCTCCAATGCCTGCCGCTCCTTCCTTTACGGCCTCACCCACAGCCGCATTGGCAGCGCCCCGGGCGATACCTACACCAAACGCTATTACCGCAAGCTGTCTCGCTACAGCGCCGCACTGGCGCTGGTCGCCGACACCTCCATGCTGCTGCTGGGCGGCAAGCTCAAGCAGAAGGAGCGCATCTCGGCGCGCCTCGGTGATGTGCTGAGTTATCTGTACATCGCCTCGTCGATGCTCAAGCGCTTTGAGGATCAGGGCCGTCCGGAACTCGACCGTCCTTTCCTGGCCTGGGCCTTCCATGAGTGCATCTACCGCATTCAGGCGGCGCTGGATGGCGTGCTCCGCAACTTCCCGGTGCGTCCGGCCGCCTGGCTGCTGCGGGCGCTGGTGTTCCCGATCGGGCGCCTGGAAGCCATGCCGGGTGACCGACTCGGTCGTCGCGTCGCCACCCTGCTGATGTACCCGAACGAGGCCCGCGATCGTCTTGGCGAGTTCTGCTACCTGACGCCGACGGCCAACAACCCGGCCGGCCAGATGAACAGCGTGCTGGCTTCGATCATCGAAGCCGAGCCGATCGAGCGCAAGCTGGCCAAGGCCGCAAAGGCGGGCACGCTGACCGCGCCGGATGCCGAGGCCCAACTCGCCGAGGCCGTGCAGTACAACGTCATCACCGAGGTCGAACGCGATCTGCTGACGCGTACCCGCGCCGCCACCGCCGAGATCATCGCCGTCGATGATTTCGACACCGCTGACCTGGTCGCCGGCCGTCGCGCCGAATCCGGTGCCCGTGCCAATCTGCGCAGTGCTGCCTGAGGGTCAATCGATGAGCGCCGAATCCGCGAAAGCTGCCAACCACCAGCCCGGTGCTCGTAGTGCAGCGCTGCGTCTGTTCCGGCGTTGGGGTACGAGCGGCTTCGGCCGCTGGCTCTGCTCCCGTGCCATCTGCTTCCAGGCACCCTATTTCAGCAGCATCTCACCGCTGCTGGAATTGCTGGAACCGGGACACGCCATCGCCTCGATCAAACAACGTCGAAGCGTGCAGAACCATATCGGTACGGTGCATGCCATCGCCCTGTGCAATCTGGCTGAATTCGTCGGTGGCCTGGCCACCGACGCAGCGGTCACCGGCGAGCAGCGCTGGATTCCCAAGGGCATGACCGTGCGTTACTTGAAGAAGGCGCTGGGACCCATGCGCGCCGAGGCCCAGTTGGACAGCATAGGCGAACTGACCGAGGGGGCCGAAAAGATCGCCCGCGTGATCATCAAGGACCGCCAGAACGAAACCGTGTTCAGTGCCGAGATCAGCATGTGGGTGAGCCCGAAGCGGGGATGATCGCCTTGCGCGTAGCCCGATGTGGCGCGCAGCGCCTCACCGGGGCTCTTCCGCGTCAGCTCCCGCAGAGCGCTGCAGGCGCCTCTGGCTGCGCTCAGCAGCAGGCTGAGTTCTGCCCGGACTCCGCTTGACCGCGATCGCATGATCGCCATCGCGGTTTGCTAGAGACCTCCGCCGGGGAGCGCTGCTTGAAGCCAGGGCATCCAGCACCGCCATCATTCGGTACCCGATACGCCATCAAGCGCGCCACTGCCTTCGGTCAGTTTCGGAAAACTTCCATGACCATGCCGGTACCGAAGCGTTACAGCTCCGAACACGCGGTTAATAGGTCACTTCAGGTATCAGTTCCATATATCTGATTTGTATGATTAATCGATGCGTGAGTCCTCATGGCTTCATGGCTGTCCATGCGCTGGCGAAGCCCCGTACCCTCGTGACCTTCCCGCCCTTCCCCGCTAGAGTCCGGAGTCCGCTGCACGGCCATGCCCGCTGGAGGTCACCATGAATCGTTTGCGCTGGACTGCTCTTCCGGCCTGCATCGCACTGCTGTGCGGCTGCGCACAATCCAATTCCGCTGCACCCACCGAAGCCGACGCGCAAAAGCTGGCCGACGAGGCCAAGGCCATGGTCCAGCGCATCAATGACGAGGCCTACGAGCGTCAGCGCGAATCCAGCGCCGCGGGCTGGGTGGCTGCAACCTACATCAATGACGATTCCCAGCTGCTGGCGGCGCGCGCCCAGCAGCGCGATCTGGGCTACCAGGCCGAGGTGCTCGACGAGGCCAGGCGCTACACCGATGCCCGACTCGATGACCGCACCCAGCGGTCCCTGGATCGCTTGCTCAACCAGACGGTATTGCCGCCAGCCTCGGCGGCCGAGCAGGCCGAACTGACCACCATCGGCGCCCGGCTGGAGGCCGCCTATGGTTCCGCCAAATCCTGCCCGGATCCGGAAAAGCCCGAAAGCTGCCGCGATCTCATCGAGCTGTCGCGAGTGCTGGCAGAAAGCCGCGACCCGGCCGCGCTGCGCCAGGCCTGGATCGACTGGCACGACACCGCGGCGATCATGCGCGACGACTATCAGCGCTACGCCGAGCTGATGAACCACGGCGCCCAGGAATACGGTTACAAGGACACCGGCGACCTCTGGCGCAGCGGCTATGACATGTCGGCCGAGGATTTCTCGCTGGAAACCGAGCGCCTGTGGAGCCAGGTGCAGCCGCTGTACACCTCACTGCAATGCTATGTGCGCACCCGTCTGAACCAGCACTACGGCGATACTGAAGTGCCCAAGACCGGCCCGATCCCCGGGCATGTGCTCGGCAATATGTGGCAGCAGGACTGGTCGGCCATCTATCCATTGGTCGAGCCCTACCCCGGTGTTGCCAGCCTGGACGTCAACAGCGGCCTGCAGAAAGCCAAGTACGATGCGGTCAAGCTCACGCGTCAGGCCGAGGGTTTCTACACCTCCCTGGGGATGCCCGAGCTGCCGCAGAGTTTCTGGCAGAAATCGATGCTGACCAAGCCCGCCGACCGCGACGTGCAGTGCCACGCCAGCGCCTGGGACATCGACATGAAGGGCGATGTCCGCATCAAGATGTGCATCGAAGCCGACGAAGAGAATCTGCGCACGATCTATCACGAACTCGGCCACGTCTATTACTACCTGGCCTACCAGAACCTGCCGCCGCTGTTCCAGACCGGCGCCCATGACGGCTTTCACGAGGCCATCGGCGATACCGTGGTGCTGTCACTGACCCCGGGCTATCTGGCCAAGATCGGCCTGATCGATGCGCCGAAGCAGTCGGAAGAAGCCGTCATCAACGCCCAGATGAAGATGGCGCTGGAAAAGATCGCCTTCCTGCCCTTCGGCAAACTCATCGACCAATGGCGCTGGGGTGTTTTCGACGGTTCGATCAAGCCAGAAAACTACAACCGCAGCTGGTGGGAGCTGAAGCAGCGCTACCAGGGCGTCATGCCGCCGGTGCCGCGCGATGAAACCCGCTTCGATCCCGGCGCCAAGTACCACGTCCCTGCCAACACGCCCTACACCCGCTATTTCCTCGCGCACATCCTGCAGTTCCAGATGCAGCGCGAACTCTGCAGCGCCGCCGGCAACCAGGGCCCCCTGTACGATTGTTCCATCTTCGACAACAAGCAAGCCGGTGCGCGCTTCTGGGCCATGCTGCAGCGCGGCGCCAGTCAGCCCTGGCAGCAGACCATGAAGGAATTCAGCGGTAGCGAACAGATGGATGCCAGCGCGATCATCGAGTACTTCCAGCCGCTGGCGGCCTGGCTGGACCAGCAGAATGAAGGACAGCGCTGCGGCTGGTGAGGCTTTCCGCCGAGTGCTGAAGCAGGACCCACCCTGACCTGGGTCAGCTGTCGAGGATGAACTGTGCTGCTCGGAGAAGACTTTCTGCTGCTGTCGCTGGACGTAGGCTCCGGGCTACCGCTGCCCGGCCTCGCCGTGTTGCAGCGCCCTGCCTTTCTGGCGGCCTGTCTGCTGGCGGAACTGGCCGTGCAGAAGCAGGTGGGCTGGAACCCCGATGGCGTGCAGATCTTTGACGAGCTGCCCAGCTACCACGCCCTGATCAGCCAAGCCCTCGATGCCTTGCGGCGCACACCGGCGGCCAATCCGGCCGATGCCATCCGCACTATCGGCAGGGAGCTTGGCGATCTGCGTAGCCAGCTGCTCGACAGTCTGATCAGTCGTGGACTGCTGCACGAAGGCGGTCGCCGCCGCTACTGGTTGTTCGGCCAGCGCCGCTATCCGGTGCGTTCCACCCGCGCCCGCAATGAGGCCATGGAACACCTCATGGAAGCCACCACCGGCCGCAGCGCGTCCATGCGCAGCACGGCCCTGTTGCTGCTCGCCGACGCCACTGCTGCCAACGGCCATTTGCTGACCGCGGTTCAGGCCAACGAAGCCAGCGCCCGCGCCACCGCGCTGATCCAGGAAGTCAGGCACTATCTGCCCGAAGTGCGCGAATGGAGCGACACCCACAGCGCCATTGCCCTGCTCACCGGCATCGCCGAGGCGCTCCCGCACGTGATGTGAACAGCCCGTGGCGCCGCAAAGGAAAGCCCGGCGCTGGCGAAGTTCACTGTAGGAGCGCCCTTGCGGCACGACCAGCAGAGTCCAGTTAAGATAGTTCCCGGTCGCGCCGCAAAGGCGCTCCTGCGAAAGGAATCACCACTGCGGCAATCACCAACCAGCGCACCGGTGTACACATCTTTTCACTCGACTGACACAACCGCGGCGCATGCTTCGCCAGCTCACTTCGAGCCGTATGGGGATACGACATGAAGAGCTTGCGCTGGATCACGCTGGGGGCGTGTTTGCTGGTGATGTCGGGCACGGCCTCTGCCGCTGCCTATCTGAGAGTGGTCTCCTGGAACCTGCTG
>JBFWOF010000021.1:0-9047 GCA_050250665.1 Lysobacterales bacterium
TACTGATCTCGACTAAAATCCCGCCCAGCCCGGGCTCCACATGCCCGGGCGCGGGATTGTCACCGTGAAAGAGTCACCGCGGACTGCGATGATCGGGTTCGCTGCGCTCGGCCTCTTCTTGCTGGGTGTTGCGATGGTTGGCTGGCTTCAGGGCGAGGTCTGGTTACCCACGCGCGGTTTCCGCACCTTGTTGTTGCGGACCAGCAACCCGCTCGGTTTCCACATACTGATCGGGTTCTATCTGCTGCTAGCCGGCGCATGCTTCTATTTGCTCTACCTGCTGCTTGGCAGCCTCCGATCCGGCAGTCGAGCCGCCATCACCCCCAAAACCACCCAGGCATCCACGCCCGTGAATATCGATGCGCAGTTCTCGATCAGCCAGGACGGACGCGGCGGCAATATCATCGCCACACTGGCCGATGGCAGGACGCATTCATTCTGGTGGGAATTCGGCGGCGGCGATTGCATCGCCTTCGTCGATGTTCCCGATCAGAGTCAATGGACACGAATATCAGCGCTGGCACAGCTGCCTCGGGCGCAGTTTCTGGAAGACATGGCCAGAACCGTTGGCCAACGGCAATGCCCGGGCGCGCACTACCGAATCGGTGACCGCTCCATCGAATACTTCAGTCAGGCACACAAAGACTAGCGGCTGTATGGGCGCTTTGAGAAAGTGATCACATTGCTGGCGCGCCATCCCGATTAGGGTGTCGCCAACTGAGCGGGGGTAAAGCCGTGCGTAGAGCAATCTGGACCATCTGTCTGGCCTTGGCCGCAACCACACCAGCGGTCAGCGCTGATCATTTGTTTGATTCTGGTTTCAACGAGTCTGCAGAAGGCCCGCGCAGCGATGCCGAAGCGGCCCGCTTTCTCACCCAAGCCACTTTCGGCGCGACGCCGGCCGAAATCCGGCGTCTGCGCGGCATGGGCTACATCGCCTGGCTGGACGAGCAATTCGCGCTGCCGGCGAACCTGCACAAGCCCTATCTCGACGCTCAGGCAGCGCAGGGTCTGGAGATCTATCAGAACGCCCGCCAGGAGGTCTGGTGGGACCGGGCGATGCGTTCACCCGATCAGCTTCGGCAGCGGGTCGCGTTCGCGCTGAGCGAGATTCTGGTGGTGTCCGATCAGAGCGGCGCCATCGAGGGCGCGCCCTTC
Organism: Lysobacterales bacterium; assembly: GCA_050250665.1. Lineage (GTDB taxonomy): Bacteria > Pseudomonadota > Gammaproteobacteria > Xanthomonadales > SZUA-5 > JADKFD01. Next base: position 1,159 of record JBFWOF010000021.1, read on the forward strand.
GGCATGACCCATTACTACGATGTCTTGCTGCAGCGCGCCTTCGGCAATTACCGCGGAATGCTCGGAGAGATCACCTTGCATCCGGTGATGGGTCATTACCTGTCGATGTTCAAGAACCAGAAACCGGACCTGGCCAACAATATCCGGCCCGACGAGAACTACGCGCGCGAGATCATGCAGCTGTTCTCCATCGGCCTGGTGCAGCTGAACAGCGATGGCACACCGGTGCTGCAGGGCGGCAATCCGGTACCCAGCTACGATCAGTACACCATCCGCGGACTGGCGCATGTGTTCACCGGCTGGAACTGGGCCAACTGTCCGCGCACCAATGGCGGCCAGTGGTGGGAATGGACCTGGTGTCCGTCTGGCCCTGAAGGCAATGAAGGTGTGGGCTGGCTGCTGCCGATGCAGGAATGGGAGTCCTATCACGCCTTCGAAGACGACAAGGTTCTGCTGAACTATCCCGGCGTGACACTGACGGGCGGCATCCTGCCTGCCGGTGGCACCGCCATGTCCAATCTCAACGCGGCGCTGGACAATGTCTTCAATCACCCGAATGTGGGCCCTTTCATCGCCCGCCGGCTGATCCAGCGCCTGGTGTCGAGCAATCCCTCACCGGCCTATGTCGGCCGCGTGGCTGCCGTCTTCAACAACAACGGCAGCGGCGTGCGCGGCGATCTGCGGGCCACGGTGCGCGCCATCCTGATGGACAACGAGGCCCGCACGCTGCCCTCGCTGGCCAGCAATCGCGGCAAGCTGCGCGAACCGCTGCTGCGTCAGACCCAGCTGTGGCGATTGCTCAATGCGCGTGCCGACGACAATCGTTATCGCGAGTGGAATGCCGAATATTCACTGGGCCAGGCGGCATTGCGCTCTCCCACTGTCTTCAACTTCTTCCTGCCGGACTTCAGACCGGCTGGCGAGCTGTCAACGCTGAGCCTGGACGCACCGGAATTCCAGATTGCCACCGATCCGCTGATTGCCAGCTCGCTGAATCGATTTGGCGCCAGCGTCTACTGGTCCTGGCGTGGCAACGAGTACCAGGGCCCGGAGGACATCGTCGTCGATCTGGCGCCCTACCAGCCGCTGGCGATGAGCAATCCGCGGGCGCTGATCGACTATTTCGATCTGATGCTGATGAACCGCACGATGTCTGACCAGATGTATCAGGTACTGGTGGCCCACATCAGCAGCCTTGATCCCAACTGGGATCAGGGCCGGGAGCGTGTGCAGGACACGATCTGGCTGATCCACACATCCCCCGAATACGCAGTCGAGAGGTAAGCGGACATGGATCGTCGAGACGCCCTCAAGCATCTGCTCTGCGCCACCGCGTCGAGCGCCCTGTTCACCTCGCTGGCCGGCAAGTTCTCGCTGGCCCAGGCCGCCACCGTCAGCAGCCCGCGGACACTGCTGGGCACGGGCTACAAGGCACTGGTCTGTGTGTTCCAGTACGGCGGCAACGACGCCATCAACATGGTGATTCCGCGCGATAGCGCCGGCTATGGCGTGTATTCCGGTTCGCGCTCGGCGCTGGCCATTCCTCAGAACCAGCTGCTGCAACTGACGCCCACGGTGCCGCCGGCCGGTGGCGGCAGCTACGGGCTGCATCCGGGCATGAGCGGATTGCAGAACCTGTTCAACGCCGGCCGCGCCGCGATTGTCGCCAATGTCGGTCCATTGCTGTATCCGATCACCAAGGCCGAATACCAGGCGGGATCGGTTCCGGTGCCGGCGCAGCTGTTTTCTCACAGCGATCAACAGGTGCTGTGGCAGACGCCCACCGCCGACGCCAGCGACCGCCGTGGCTGGGGTGGCCGACTGGCGGACCTGTTCTACAGCAGCAACGTCAATCAACAGCTGTCGATGAATATCTCCATCGATGGCGAGAACGTGTTCCAGAGTGGCAACACCATCGTTCCCTATTTTGTCGGCCAGGACGGCGCCGAGGGCATCTACTTCGTCAACAACGAACCCTGGAATGCGCCGCGCCGCAATGCCTTCCTGGCCCTGCGCGACGCCAGTCACGGCCATGCCCTGCAACGCGAATACGCCTCGCGCGTGCGCCGGGCCATGGACAACGAGACCATGGTCACCTCGGCCCTGAATGGCGCGCCAGCGATCGGCACCACCTTCCCGGACACCGATCTCGGCCGCCAGCTGCGCATGGTGGCGCGCCTGATCAGTGCCCGCGGTGCCCTGCAGATGGATCGGCAGATCTTCTTCGTCGGCCAGGGCGGCTACGACACCCACGACAGCCAGTTGGCCAATCACCCCGACATGCTCTCGGATCTGTCCGCCTCCCTGACCGCTTTCTACGATGCCATGAGCGCCATGGGCCTGGGAGATCAGGTCACCAGCTTCACGGCATCGGATTTCGGACGCACCCTGACCAGCAATGGCGATGGCACCGACCACGGCTGGGGCTCGCACCATTTCGTGGTCGGTGATGCCGTGCAAGGGGGGCGCATTGTCGGCACCATGCCGGACCTGACCGTGGGTGGGCCCGACGACGCCGACTGGGGCCAGATCATTCCGCGAATCGCCGTTGACCAGTACGCCGCCACGCTCTCAAAGTGGTATGGGATGAGCGATACCGATCGCGCCCTGGTCTTTCCCAATCTCAGCCGCTTCAGCAGCCCGAATCTTGGCTTCATGGTGTAGGGCGTGACCGCAGCGGCGAGACGGGGGCGGTATCTGTACGGGAATCCCTGGCAGCTGGTGCTGCTGGGGGTGTTCCAGGCCACCGCTACCCCAGCGCACGCGCTCAACAACTGTCTGCCCGAGAACTTCATCGACCGTCGCGGCCTGGATGATGTGGTCATCGTCAATGACCAACCGGGCAATCCATTTCTCTATCGACCCCGCTGCCTGACCGTCAGCGCCGGCGCCCGGGTCATTTTCCGCGCCGTACCCCGCTTCGGCAATCATCCGCTGTTTGCGGGAACGGTCTCTGGTGGCGTCGCCACTTTCGATCCCTCAAGTCCGATCGGATCCATCACCAGCGGCAGCGAGGCCACGGTGGTCTTTCCCAACGCCGGCGAGTATCCCTACTACTGCGACTTCCATTTCAGCCAGGGCATGCTCGGCTCGGTGCTGGTTGTTCCGGAATGGTTTGCCAGTGGTTTCGAATGAATGGAGCAGTGCAATCTACGGCATGACGGTGCACTGTTAGAACTCGCACCCAGGAGCAGGTCCCGCCGCATCGACAGCCAGCCCTTGCCAGCGTCGAATCACTTCACAAAAGTGTTCTTGACCCGCTTTGAAACCAGGAAATAAGAGCTCCAGATGATGTTGGTCACGACCATCCGGAAAAAATCCCGGTAGGTTTCCGGCTTCATCGACGCAGCTTCATCCGGCATCACTTCCGCAAGAAATCCCTCTACCGCCCAGATATCGAGACTGGAGGCGACCAACACCAGGACATAGAAGGTGACCATTGCCGGTGGAAACACCTTGCGCTTGGCGATTCCCAGCACGAACAGCAACACGCAACTCAATATGATCAAAGAGTTGAGCGCCGCTGCAGCAACAAGATAAGGCGCCCACGACGGGTGATACACAGGACTCTCGGGAGTGGTCAGTGCCGGCCAGATATCTGCGCCAAAGGCCGGCACAACGTCGTTATTCAGCGTTATTCCAGTGACGACGGCAGAAAGAACCAGACCCAGGAACGGCAGAATCAGCCAGCCGCCAAGCCCTGAAGGACCATCAGTTTGTTCATAGGTCATGCAGATACTCCAGAAATTGGACAACTTGCGACATCAAGTAGCCGCCGAGGAGCGCGACCTGGTCAAGGAGTCCGCTACCGCAACGTGTGCAACTTGACCCCAGGCAACTCGCGCAGCGGGGCATCGCCCAGAATCTGCGCCGGGGTCGCAAAGCCGTCCGGCACCTGCCCGGACAGACAGCGCTCAACCGCCATCAGCGCCGCAATCACCGTGAAATCATAGGGGTCGGGACCCTCGACCACGGCGCTGGCGCGGGAGCCGACCTCATTGACCACTTCGCCATACAACCAGCTCTTGCGCTTGGCACGCTCGGCTGGTGTCGGTCCTGCAGGTGCACGCGCTACCCAACGGTTCAGCAGTCCATGAAGGAAGCCGCTTTCAAACCAACCGCGATGCTTGAGGATGAAGCGCACCACCGCCGGAACTGCAGCGAAACTCTGGATATGGGGGATTTCCGTGGACAGGCCGGCACTGAGCACATCCGCGCGCCAGGGGAACAGGATGGCCCGCTGTTCCTTGCCCGGACCGAAATCGATCGTGCAGGATTCACTGGCAGGTTCTGCCGACACCAACCGACCTGCTCTGCGCACCAGACCGCTGGTCTGCAAGCTCTCCATCAACGTGGCCAGCGTGCCATGCGAGGCACTCTCGCCGGCGCTGAAAGCCAGGGTCAACTTGACCGCCGCCGGCTGACGTTGCTTGAGATGAAAAGCCAGACAGTCGCTGGGCAGGATGCCGAAGCCTACACCCGGCATCAGCATGACGCCGGATTCGCAGGCGCGCTCGTGCAGACGGTGCAGACCGCGGTGATCGGCCACTTCCCCGGCAATATCCAGATAATGGGCACCGGTGCGCATGCAGGCCTGCGCCAGGGTCGACGCCGTCAGTGAAAACGGACCGGCGCAATTGAGCACCAGACGCACGCCGGTGAGACCGCGGTCGATCTGGTCGCGCGCCGCCATGTCGAATACGCGGATCGGCAGATCCAGCTTCTTGCCCAGGGCAGTCAGTGCTTCGTTACTGCGCCCCGCCAGAATGACATTCTGGCCGCGCTTGCGCGCCTCTGCGGCAACCAGTGCGCCGGTATAACCAGTCGCCCCGTAGAGCAGCCAGCTGGGCTTGAACACGGCCATCGGTTTCCGCTCCCAACAAGTACCGTTGATGAAAATGGCGCGGGAGAGCCCGCGCCGTTTTTCCTTTATCCAGTCGCAGAATTTAGCAGCAAGTTCACACCTGCGGCGAACTGGTATGCACGTTGGGGCTGCCCCGATTCACATAGTGCTCGTTGATGACCCGCGCCATGCTTGCGGTGAGTTTCTTGCCGGTGGGGATGTGCAGAAACTCATTCGGGCCATGGGCGTTGGACTTGGGCCCAAGCAGCCCGGTGACCACAAACTGCGCCTCCGGAAAGCGTTCCTGCAGCATGTTCATGAAGGGGATGGTGCCGCCCTCGCCCATGGCTGCTGCCTGCGGCCCGAAATACTGTTTCGAGGCCTCGTTGATGCTGGCTCGCAACCACGGTGCGGTGGCCGGTGCCGCCCAGCCGGTGGCCGACTTTTCGACCTGAAACTCGACCTTGGACCCGTAAGGCGGATTCCGCTCCAGCGCTTCCTTCAGCAGTTTCGTGGCCTTGTCACTATCCAGGGTAGGCGGCAAACGCACCGAGAGCTTGACCGCCGTATGCGGCCGCAGCACATTGCCCGAGTCCATCAGACCCGGCAAACCATCGGCGCCAGTCACCGACAGCGTCGGCCGCCAGGTCCGGTTGAGCACCAGTTCGGACAGATCGTCGGCCATGGGCTGCATCCCCGGCAGCCAGGGAAACTTGTCGTAGACCGCAGAGCCGAGCACCTGGGCCGACTCACGGGCCTGCTCGATGCGCTCGCTCGGTATATCCACATACATGGTGTCGATCAGGAAGCGTCCGGTCACCGGATCCTCGATCCGATCCAGCAACTGTCTGAGCACGCGGAAGGAACTCGGCACGATGCCGCTGGCATCACCGGAGTGCACACCTTCCTGCAGCACGCTGACTTTCAGATTGCCGCCAGCCATGCCGCGCAGGCTGGTGGTCAACCACAGCTGATCGTAGTTGCCGCAGCCCGAATCCAGACAGACCACCAGGCTGGGCTTGCCGATGCGGTCGGCCAGATGGTTGATGTAGAAGGGCAGATCGTAGCTGCCGGATTCTTCGCAGCCCTCGATCAGCACCACGCAGCGCGAGTGGTCCAGCCCCCGCTCCTTGAGCGCCATGATCGCGGTGAGCGAGGCGTAGGTGGCATAGCCGTCGTCGGCGCCGCCACGGCCGTAAAGCTTGTCGCCGGAGAGCACCGGCTTCCACGGCGCCAGATCCACATTCCAGCCGACCATTTCCGGCTGCTTGTCCATATGCCCGTAGAGCAGGACCACGTCATCGCCCTTGCCGGGAATGTCGATGAACAGCAGAGGTGTGCGCCCGGGCAGCTGGATGCGCTCCACGGTCATGCCGGCAATGGGCTGCTCGCGCACCCAGGTCTCGATGAGGCTCATGGCCTCATCCATGTAGCCGTGTTCGGCCCAGTTGGCGTCGAACATCGGCGACTTGTTCGGAATCTTGATGTAGGTCGTGAGCTGAGGAACGATCTCGCGATCCCACTTCTCGGACACGAAGTCCATCACCTTCTGAGTCTGTGACACAAGCGGCTCCTGTTGGCGGTGCGGCGCAATCAGTGCCCGCAACCCGAACCCCGAGTTTACTCGCTGTCAGATTTTTCCTACATGAAAAAGCGCAGAAGTCTGACTGCCGATGGCGCTTTGTGCCGACGATAGAAACCAGGGCCTTGCGTAGCTTGTGCATCACCGGGACGGCAAAAGGGCCGCCCCGGAAACCCTCAAGGAGAATCACCATGCGCATCCTCAAAGCCCTGCTGCTCACGCTCGCTCTGTCCCTGCCGCTGTTCGCTGCCGCCGCCGAGCCGGTCAACATCAACACCGCCGATGCCTCGACCATCGCAGCCAATCTCAACGGCATCGGTGACGCCAAGGCCAAGGCCATCGTCGAATTCCGCGACAAGAACGGCCCCTTCAAGAGCGCCGACGAACTGGTCAAGGTCAAGGGTGTGGGTCTGAAGACCGTCGACAAGAATCGCGATCTGATCCGCACCAGCAGCGTCCCGGCCAGCAAGCCCGCCAAGCCGGCCTGAAGTGCTCCCGATCGACGCACGCCGGATTCCCCAGCCGCGTGCGTCGATCCGGGCCAGGAGACCGCTCCGACAGCGGCGTCAGGGAAGACACGGCCGGGCCCTCCCCGGCCTTTTCCGATTTTTCAGCCAGCCGATACAGCCGAACCAGACTCGGTTTTTGGACCGACTTCGGCCCGAGACAGGGATTCGGCGTCATTGCGAGCCACCTGTGTCTGCCCGACACTGCGCACGGGCCCCGAGCCATAGTGTGAGGTAGCGCGGCTCCGGCGCGCGGCGAATCGGGATGTACGCCAGGGCAGTTCGCGCCGGCGGCCGCGGCATGGCCTTCCGGGCGCCGCGCGCTAGCCAGCGCCGGGCGCAATCAAGGATGCCGGGCGCGCGGATCCGGTCGTCAGAAAGTAGGTCACGTTGGCCGCGCAGCGGGCTACGTGACAGTGGCAGCCCAGGCCAACAGCAGGACGCGAAGGTCACGAAGGAAAAGCAGCAAGGACACGAAGAAGGGCTGTTGAGACAAACAGCTTTTCTTGGCGACCTTTCTGCTTTTCCTTTGCGTCCTTCGCGTCCAGCTCTTCTATCCAACCTCATTGACTGCCATGGTCGCGAGCAACGTCACGTAGCCCGCAGCGCGGACAACGTGACCTACCACAGCGGCGTAGCGCGGCTCCGGCGCGCGGCGAATCGGGATGTGCGCCAGGGTTGTTCGCGCCGGCGGCCGCGGCATGGCCCGTCCCATCCCGAAACTGCCAACGGGCCATGAACTGTAGGTTGGGCTAAGCGCAGCGTGCCCAACACCAGCGCCCATGTTGGGCACGCTGCGCTTAGTGGCAGCCCAGGCCAACAGCAGGACGCGAAGGTCACGAAGGAAAAGCAGCAAGGACACGAAGAAGGGCTGTTGAGACAAACAGCTTTCCTTGGCGACCTTTCTGCTTTTCCTTTGCGTCCTTCGCGTCCGGCTCTTCTATCCAACCTCATTGAC
>JBFWOF010000022.1:0-96812 GCA_050250665.1 Lysobacterales bacterium
GCGACGTAGCACCACACGGAACGCCAAGCGAATCCCATCCAACGTCGCTTCTGCTGTTCTTCGCGTCCATTCTGCTTTTCCTTTGCGTCCTTCGCGTCCTGCTTCTGGCACCAGTGGGCCGGGCCAAACCCGGCTGCGCCTTCGGCTTACCCGGGCTACTCCTGCAACAGCCCCCATCGTAGGAGCGACTTTCGTCGCGACCGTCAGCCAGACGGATGCGGCGTAGAAACGCAAGGAACGCCAAGCGAATCCCATCCAACGTCGCTTCTGCTGTTCTTCGTGTTCTTTCTGCTTTTCCTTTGCGTCCTTCGCGTCCTGCTTCTGGCAGCGACTCACAGCGGCTCGTGTTTGCCGCAGGGCGGTCGCGACGCAAGGTCGCTCCTACAGGAGATGAACGGGTCGCGACGCAAGGTCGCTCCTACAGGAGATGAACGGGTCGCGACGCAAGGTCGCTCCTACAGGAGATGCACGGGTCGCGACGCGAGGTCGCTCCTGCAGGAGATGCGCGACCGCTGCTACGCCAGCAGCTGCGCCAGCAAGCCGGCCTGGCGCGGGGCCTGGATGCGCATGGACAGGCGCACGGCGCGGACGATCGCGGCCAGATCCGCCAGGGCCACGTCGAACTGGTCGTTGATGATCAGATAGTCGAACTCGGTGGCGTGCTGCATTTCGCCGCGGGCGTTGGCGATGCGCCGCGCGATCACTTCATCACTGTCCTGACCGCGTTTCTGCAGGCGCTCATGCAGCGCTGCGCGCGAGGGCGGCAGGATGAAGATCAGCACACAGGCCGGAAAGCGCTCGCGTACCTGACGGGCGCCCTGCCAGTCGATCTCCAGAATCACGTCACGACCTCGGGCAAAGGCCAGATCCACCTGATCGCGGCCGGTGCCGTAGTGATTCCCGTGAACCTCGGCATGCTCGAGCATGCGCCCGGCCTCGATCAGCTCCTGGAAATGCTCGCGACTGGTGAAATGGTAATGCTCGCCATCGACCTCACCCGGCCGCGGCCCCCGCGTGGTGTGCGACACCGACAGCTGCAGGCAGGCGTCATCGGCCACCAGAGCGCGCACCAGACTGGTCTTGCCCGCACCCGACGGTGCAGCAATGACAAACAAGTTGCCGCTGGCGGCATTCATGACAGCATCTGCATGAGGCGGTGGCTCCCTGCCCGGCCCGGGTTCCGGCAACCCCCGAAGTCCGCCGTCATGGCGAGACTATCGCAGGGTTACCCTCAATCCCCGGAGTCTACGCGTTCAGACCCGGATCGGTCGCGCCGCCGGGGCCGCTACTCGTGTTCGCGCCGGCGCGGAGCATTTGCTTCCGCGGTTGGCGCCATCGGCAATTCCGGCGGTGGCGCTGCCTGTGGCGGCAGCGAATCGCTCAAATCCTGATGCAGCCGTGTGGAACGGGCAAAGGACACCGCATCGGCGAAACGCTTGAGCGCATGCCGGTCGGCGAAACGCACGCGCAGGCGCCAGCTGCCTTCGTGGGTGCCAGGCACCTTGTTCAGCAGCGCCAGATCGTTGAGTTCGATCTCGATGTAAGGCATCAACCAGAACCAGCCCAGACCACTGCGCACGCTCTCGATGGCGCTCAGCGGCACCTGCACCTGGCGCGATCCACTCTTGATCAAACCGAAGAGGGCATCGGCCGCCTGAAAGTCGAAACGCAGATCGACGCCGTCAAACAGCAGCTGTCCGCGCACATCGCCCAGGCCCTGATAGGCCTCGGCGCGCACCACCAGCCGCAACTGCGGCCGAGTCGCCGGGGTGGCCTCCTTTCCCAGTCCGAACATGGTCGGTGTCACTCCAGATTCTGCACCTGCTCGCGGATCTGCTCGATCAGCACCTTCATGTCGACGGCGAGCTGGCTGGTGCGGGCATCGGTGGACTTGGAGCCGAAGGTATTGGCCTCGCGGTGCAGCTCCTGGGTCAGAAAGTCGAGGCGGCGGCCGACCGGCTCGCTGCGCTTGAGCGTGCGCGCCATTTCTTCCAGGTGCACGCCGAGGCGATCGAGTTCTTCATCCACATCCATCTTCTGCAGGGCAAACACGATTTCCTGCTCGATGCGCTGCGGATCGACACTGGCGGCAATCTCGGCCAGCTTGGCCATCAGCTTGTCGCGCAGTCCCTGGCGGATGATGGGCAGCATCTCGATGGCAGCTTCGCGCGCGGCGCCGAGGCCCTTGACCCGTTCGAGCATGATCTCGGCCAGACGCTTGCCCTCGCGCTCGCGCTGGGCTTCCAGGGCGTCCAGCGCCTGATCGGTGAGCTGCAGCACCTGAGCGCCGAGTTCTTCCAGATCGAACTCACCGGTGGCCACCAGGCCCGGCCAGGACAGCAGATCGCTGGCATGACCGGCGTCCAGGCGTCCGTTGCGGCGGGTCAGTTCATCGACCAGACCGGTCAGCTGGTCCAGCAGCGCATGATTGATGGTCAGCGTGGTCGGGCGGTTGGGATCACTGCGCAGACGCGCCGACAGATCCAGCTTGCCGCGCGACAGCCGCTGGCCGATACGCTCGCGCAGGGCCGGCTCCAGCGAGCGCAGCTCTTCGGGCAGCTTGGTCGACACTTCGAGGAAACGATGATTCACCGTGCGCATTTCCAGGCGCAGGTGGCCGGCGGCGGTGGGGCCTTCGGCACTGCCGTAAGCGGTCATGCTGCGAGGCATGCGCGGCTCCGTTGATTGGGAATACGCACATGCTACGGGATTGGGGGCGTGGCGGGGCGTGGGACTCGGGACTCGGGACTCGGGACTCGGGACTCGGGACTCGGGACTCGGGACTCGGGACTCGGGAAAGGCTCACACACGGGCGTCATTGCGAGGAGCGCAGCGACGAAGCAATCCAGTGCTTCTGAGGATGTGTGTCTGGATTGCTTCGCTACGCTCGCAATGACGCCGGGGCGAGGAGTTCTCTGACGCCGTGCCAGGCCCCCTCCTGCAATCCTCCCCCCAACCTTCGGCACATGCGCTTCATGCTGCGAGGACTACCCTTCGCGGCCTTTCTGCCCGGGAGGCTGTCGATGAAGTCCACGAAGTTGCTATGTTGCTTGTTGCTGGCGCTGCAGGCGCCGCTGGTGCTGGCGGAGCCCACGGCCAAGGCCGAACTCGGCAGCTTCGGTATCGACCTGTCGCAGCGCGACGAGAGCGTCAAGCCGGGCGATGACTTCGACCGCTACGCCAGCGGCAAATGGCACGCCAGCCATGAGCTGAAAGACTACGAAACCCGCTACGGGGCCTTCACCACGCTCAGCGATCAAGCCGAAATCCAGGTGCGCGAGATCATCGAAGAGATGGCCAGGACCGATGCACCGGTCGGTAGCAACGAGCAGAAGATCCGCGATTTGTACAATAGTTACATGGATGTGGCCACGCGCAACGCGGCCGGCATGGCCCCGATCCGGCCGCTGCTGGATCAGATCGAAAGCATCGATTCGCGTCTGGCGCTGACCCAGGCCTTCGGGCGCTCGAGCGTGGACGGAACCATCTCGCCGCTGGGTGGCGGCGTCGGCCTGGATCGCAAGAATCCTGATCGCTATCTGCTGAATGTGGGTGTCAGCGGCCTCGGTCTGCCGGACAAGGACTACTATTTCAACAAGGCCGAGCGTTTCGTCCAGATTCGCGCCGCCTACCTCAAGCACATCGAACGCATGCTGGGCTTTGTCGGCGTCGCCAACACGGCCGCCCGGGCGCAGGCCATTCTGGCGCTGGAGACCCGCCTTGCCAGCCAGATGTGGGATCGCGCGCAGATGCGTGATCGCGAAAAGACCTACAACCTGATGAGCTTTGCCGATTTCGAGCAGCAATATCAGGGCTATGACTGGGCCGCCCACTTGCGTGCCGACGGCATCGAGCCGCCGGCCGAAGTCAATGTCTACACGCCGAGCGCGGTGAATCCGGTCATCGAAATCGTCAACGACACGCCGCTGGCGACCTGGATCGACTACTTGCGCTTCCATGCCATCGACAATCACGCGAGCCTGCTGAGCGAAGAGATCGACAACGCCAGCTTCGAATTCAACGGCAGGATGCTGTCGGGCCAGCAGGCTCAGAAGGAGCTGTGGAAGCGCGGCGTGGCCCTGGTGGGCGGCTCACGCGGATCACGCGGCCTGGGTGATGCGGTGGGACAGATCTTTGTCGCCCGCCACTTCAAGCCCGAAGCCAAGCAGGCCATGGACGAACTGGTCGAGAACCTGCGTCGGGCGCTGCGCCAGAACATCGAACAGCTGGACTGGATGGGCGAGGCCACCAAGGAAGAGGCCTACAAGAAGCTGGCGAGTTTCCGCCCCAAGATCGGCTATCCGAGCCAGTGGCGCGACTACAGCAAGCTGAGCATCGTGCCGGGTGACCTGCTGGCCAATGTGCGCGCGCTGCGAGCCTTTTACAACGACGACCAGAACGCGCGGCTGGGGCGTGCCAGCGACAAGGACGAGTGGTTCATGACCCCGCACACGGTCAATGCCTACTACAACTCTTCCTTCAACGAGATCGTGTTCCCGGCCGCCATCCTGCAGCCGCCCTTCTTCGACGTGCATGCCGATCCGGCCGTCAACTATGGCGCCATCGGTGCCGTCATCGGTCACGAGATGGGCCATGGCTTCGACGATCAGGGCTCCAAGTCGGACCACGCCGGCATCCAGCGGAACTGGTGGGATGAAGAGGACCGCAAGCGCTTCGAGCAACTCACCTCGGCCCTCGGTGCCCAGTACGACAGCTATTGCCCACTGGAAGGCCATTGCGTCAACGGTCAGCTGACCATGGGCGAGAACATCGGCGATCTGGGCGGCGTGTCGATGGCCTACACCGCGTACAAGCTGTCGCTGAACGGCCAGGAAGCGCCGGTACTCGATGGTCTGACCGGTGATCAGCGCTTCTTCCTGTCCTGGGCCCAGGTGTGGAAGGCCAAATACCGCGACGAGGCCCTGGTCAACCAGCTGCAGGCCGACCCGCACTCGCCACCGCGCTATCGCATCAACGGCCCGCTGCGCAATCTGAACGAGTGGTACCAGGCTTTCGACGTGCAGCCCGACGATGCGCTGTACCTGAAACCGGAAGAGCGCGTGCGGATCTGGTAGGCACCGGCATGGCGTCGCGGTCGTAGGAGCGACCTTGCATCGCGACCGGCCGCGACCACCGGAAATCGCGGCAAGCGGCATCCAGAAAAGCGGGACGCAGAGAACGCAGAGGAAAAGCAGACGCGGAGAAAAACTAGAGAGAGCGCTGAATGAATATTTCTCTGCGTTCTCCGCGTTCAAGAATCGGCTCGCAGGGCGCAGCTGTCACGTAGACCCTTCAGGTCAACGTGACCTTCTGGTAGACCCCGGCGCCGCAGTCGTAGGAGCGACCTTGCGTCGCGACCGGCCGCGACCACCGGAAATCGCGGCAAGCAGCATCCAGAAGAGCGGGACGCAGAGAACGCAGAGGAAAAGCAGAAAGGACGCGGAGAAAAACCAGAGAAAGCGCTGATTGAATCTCTCTCTGCGTTCTCCGCGACTCTCTGCGTTCTCCGCGTTCAAGAACCGGCTCGCAGGGCGCAGCTGTCACGTAGACCCTTGGGGTCAACGTGACCTCCCTTGATCGGAAAGCGGTCGCGGGCGCAGCCCGCTCCCACAGGGGCACCGCGCTCTTACCAACAACCGACAACCGACAACCAGCAACCACTCCCCCCAGCCCGCTGGAGCCACTTGTCGCGGCTGAAGCCGCTCCCACAGGGGCACCGCGCTCTTACCGACAACCAACAACCGACAACCGACAACCAGCACCCCCCGGGCGCTGTGCGCCCAGCGCCGGCCGCGCTATTCTCGGCGGCTTGGTTTTCGGCTGATCTGAACCCTGTGACTGCCCTCGCTGCGCCGCGCAAGGCTGCGCTGATCTTCATCTTCATCACGGTGACGCTGGATATCCTGGCCATCGGGCTGATCATCCCGGTGCTGCCGCCGTTGATCGCCGGCTTCTTCCCGACCGCCGCCGAGGGCGCGGCGATGTACGGCTGGTTCGTGACCCTGTTCGCGCTGATGCAGTTCCTGGCTTCGCCGGTGCTGGGCGCGCTCTCGGATCGATTCGGTCGGCGCAAGGTGATCCTGCTGTCGAATCTGGGCCTGGGGCTGGATTACATCCTGATGGCGCTGGCGCAGACGCTGCCGCTGTTGCTGCTGGGTCGCATGATCGGTGGCATCACCTCGGCCAGCGTGGCCACCGCCAATGCCTATATCGCCGACGTCACTCCGCCGGAGAAGCGCGCTGCCAGTTTCGGCATGCTCGGCGCTGCCTTTGGCATCGGCTTCGTCATCGGTCCGGCCGCCGGCGGCCTGCTCGGCAGCATCGATCCGCGCCTGCCCTTCTGGGTGGCGGCCGGCCTGAGCCTGACCAATTTCCTGTACGGCCTGCTGGTGTTGCCCGAATCGCTGCCCGAAGGCCGCCATCATCGTTTCGAGTGGCGCCGCGCCAATCCGGTCGGGGCGCTGATGTGGTTGTGGCGCTTCCCGCAGGTCTTTGGCCTGGCCGGCGTCAGCTTTCTGTCGGTGGTGGCGCATACCGTGTTTCCGGCCATCTTCGTGCTCTACGCCACCCATCGCTACGACTGGAGTGCCCGCGATATCGGCTTCACGCTGGCCTTCGTCGGCATCCTCAGCGCCATCGTCCAGGCCGGATTGGTGCGCCGCATCGTGCCCTGGCTGGGCGAGCGCCGCGCCCTGATGGTGGGACTTGGTTTCGGCGCCATCGGTTTTGTCGGTTACGGCTGGGCGCCCAGCGGCATCTGGCTGTGGACGGTGATGCCCTTGCTGTCGCTGTGGGGCCTGGCCAATCCGGCGCTGCAAGCCTTGATGACCCGCCAGATCGATCCCACCGAACAGGGCCGACTGCAGGGCGCACTGGCCAGTCTGGCGGCTATCGCCGGCATCATCGGACCCTATGTGTTCGCTCATGTCTACGCCGCCGGCATAGACCCGGCGCGCAGCTACGAGTTGCCGGGCGCTGCCTTCTTTCTGGCCTCGCTGGTGCTGGTGACGGCCGCCGGCCTGGCCTCGGTAGCCAGTCGCGCGCCGGCTGCGCGAGTGTCCGATGCCTGAGACTGCATCGGAGAGCCCGCGTCAGCTGCTGCGCCGCGTCTTCGGATTCGACGAGTTCCGCGGCCTGCAGCAGCAGATCATCGAACAACTGATCGCCGGCGGCGACGCGCTGGTGCTGATGCCCACCGGCGGCGGCAAATCGCTGTGCTACCAGATACCGGCGCTGCTGCGGCCCGGTACCGGCATCGTGGTCTCGCCGCTGATCGCGCTGATGCAGGATCAGGTGGCGGCCATGACCCAGCTTGGCGTGCGCGCGGCTTTCCTCAATTCGACGCTGGACGCCGGCAGCGCGCTGGACATCGAGCGCCAGCTGGTCGAGGGCGAACTCGATCTGCTCTACGTGGCACCCGAGCGCCTGCTGTCGCCGCGCTTTCTGGGCCTGCTGGCACGCACCCGGATCGGCCTGTTCGCCATCGACGAAGCCCATTGCGTGTCGCAGTGGGGACACGATTTCCGCAAGGAATACCGCGAGCTCACCGTGCTGCACGAGCGCTGGCCGGAAGTGCCGCGGGTGGCGCTCACGGCGACCGCCGATGCGCCGACCCGCGCCGAAATCGTCGAGCGCCTGAACCTCGGCGAGGCGCGGCAGTTCGTCAGCTCCTTCGATCGCCCCAACATCCGCTATCGGGTCGAGGAAAAACACGACCCGCGCAAGCAGCTGCTCGGCTTCCTGCGGGCACGGCCGCAGCAATCCGGCATCGTCTACGCCATGTCGCGCAAGAAGGTCGACGAGACCGCAGAATTCCTGCGCACCCAGGGCATCCATGCACTGGCCTATCACGCCGGCATGGACAGCTCCACGCGGGCCGAGCATCAGACCCGTTTTCTGCGTGAGGACGGCGTGGTCATGGTCGCCACCATCGCCTTCGGCATGGGCATCGACAAGCCCGATGTGCGTTTCGTGGCGCATCTGGATCTGCCCAAATCGATGGAGGGCTATTACCAGGAGACCGGTCGCGCCGGCCGTGATGGCGATCCGGCCGAGGCCTGGATGGTCTACGGCCTCGGTGATGTGGTGCTGCTGCGGCAGATGATCGACGGTTCCGAAGCCGGCGAAGAGCGCAAGCGCCTGGAGCGCAGCAAACTGGACGCGCTGCTGGGCTATTGCGAGAGCGTGCGCTGCCGCCGCCAGGCCTTGCTGGCCTATTTCGGCGAGGACTACGGGCGCGCCTGCGGCAACTGCGACAACTGTCTGGAACCGCCACAAACCTGGGATGCCACCGAGGCTGCGCAGAAGGCGCTGTCCTGCGTCTACCGCACCGGCCAGCGCTTTGGCGTCGGCCATCTGACCGATGTGCTGCACGGCAACGAAACCGAGCGCATGGTCGAGCTGGGGCACCACCGCCTGCCGACCTTCGGCATCGGCGCCGATGTCAGCGAGCGCCAGTGGAAAAGCGTGTTCCGGCAACTGGTCGCCGGCGGCTATCTGGACGTGGAAGCCGGCAGCTACGGCTCGCTGCGCTTGAGCGAAGCAGCACGGCCGCTGCTGCGCGGCGAGATCGAGTTGAACTTGCGGGTCGAACGCGAGCGCAAACGGGCACCACGCACCAAGTTCTCGATCTCTGCCCACCCGGCCGACGACGCCCTGTTCGAACAGCTGCGCGATCTACGCGCCAAGCTGGCACGCGAACAGAATGTGCCCGCCTACGTGATCTTCCACGATGCCACCCTGCGCGCCATCGCCAACGAACGCCCGCAGAGCCTGAGCCAGCTCGGCGAGGTGCAAGGCGTCGGCGCCAAGAAACTGGAACGCTACGGCGACGCCGTGCTGGAACTGGTGCTGGCCGCGGATTGAGCCGGTGTTCTGTGGCATGGGCTTTACCCTGCGACGCCGGCTTCACCTGTCGGAGCGGACTCCGTCCGCGATCGCACGTGACCACCAGGCCGCCCGTCGCGGATGAATCCGCTCCCACAGGGCCGCGTTCCCTGTAGGAGCGCCCTTGCGGCGCGACCGGCAGCTCGGCGCTCGCGGGCACTGGCAGACGGCGCGGGCTGCCAGCAAGAGCTTCAACGCGGAGAACGCAGAGGGCCGCGGAGAACGCGGAGAGAAGCAAGGCGAATCCATAGACGCTCTTCTCTGCGTTCTCGGCAGCCCTCTGCGTTCTTTGCGTTCAATGTCTGGCCACAGCTCACCGCGGTTTCCGGTCTTCGCCGATACACCGAGACTCCGCGGTCGCGACGCGAGGTCGCTCCTGCCGAGGCGGCTCCGTCGCGGATGAATCCGCTCCCACAGGGCCGCGTTCCCTGCAGGAGCGCCCTTGCGGCGCGACCGGCAGCTCGGCGCTCGCGGGCACTGGCAGACGGCGCAGGCCGCAAGTGAGAGCTTCAACGCGGAGAACCCAGAGGGCCGCGGAGTACGCGGAGAGAAGCAAAGCTCATCTGGATAAGCTCTTCTCTGCGTTCTCGGCGTTCTCTGCGTTAGGTGTCTGACCACAGATCACCGCGGTTTCCGGTCCTCGCCGATACACCGAAACTCCGCGGTCGCGACGCGAGGTCGCTCCTACCGAGGCGGCTCCGTCGCGGATGAATCCGCTCCCACAGGGCCGCGTTCCCTGTAGGAGCGCCCTTGCGGCGCGACCGGCAGCTCGGCGCTCGCGGGCACTGGCAGACGGCGCGGGCTGCCAGCAAGAGCTTCAACGCGGAGAACGCAGAGGGCCGCGGAGAACGCGGAGAGAAGCAAGGCGAATCCATAGACGCTCTTCTCTGCGTTCTCGGCGTTCCTCTGCGTTCTCCGCGTTCAATGTCTGACCACAGCGCACCGCGGTTTCCGGTCTTCGCCGATACACCGAGACTCTGCGGTCGCGACGCGAGGTCGCTCCTACCGAGGCGGCTCCGTCGCGGATGAATCCGCTCCCACAGGGCCGCGTTCCCTGTAGGAGCGCCCTTGCGGCGCGACCGGAACACCGCACCTGATCCGACGGGCCTGCAATACTCGCTGCCCATGAGCCCGATCCCCATGCATCCGCGACTGGTCGTCGTCTGCCGTGTCAGCACGCGCTGCAATCTGAGCTGCGGCTTCTGCGCCTATGACCGCCGTCTGGGGTTCGCTCGGACAACCCTCGGCGATGCGCACATCGGGCATCTGATCGCCCTGATGGGCGCCCGCCGCCGCGATCCGGGCGAGCCGCCGCCGCTGCTCAGCTGGATCGGTGGCGAGCCCTTGCTGTGGCCGCGCTGGGTGCACTTCAGTGCACGCGCTCGCGCCGCGGGTATCGCGGTCAGCGCCACCACCAATGGCAGCACGCTGTGGCGGCCGGAAACGCGCGCGGCGGTGCTCGAACTGCTGGATGAACTGACCGTCAGTGTCGATGCCATCGGCGAACAGCACGATCGGATGCGCGGCTGGCGGGGCGGCTATGCCCGCACGCTCGCGGCAGTGCGGGCGCTGGCGCGTGATCGCGGCGAGGGCGGTCGCTTGCGGCTGCGCGCCAACATCGTGCTGATGCGCTCGACCATCGGCCAGTTTGCGGAACTCTGCGGCGCGCTCGCCGAGGCCGGCGTCGATGAGCTCAGCTTCAATCTGCTGGGTGGCCGGGATCGCCCGGAATTCCACGCCGACGAGGCGGTGTCGGCCGCCGCCTGGACAGAATTCGCCGAAGGCTTGCCGCGGCTGCGCGAGGCGCTCGGCCGATCGGGCGTTCGGCTGAGCGGCGATGACGCCTATCTGCGACGTCTGGGCGCCGCGACTCAAGGGCAGCTCTGGCCGGTGGCCGACTGCGAGCCCGGAAGTCGCTTCCTGATGGTCGATGAAACCGGGCGGGTGGCGCCCTGCGCGTTTACCGCGGCCGAGTACGGCGTACCGCTGGATCAGATCAATGATCTTGCCGAGTTGCCCGTGCGCTTTGCCTCGGCACGGATGGCTCGTTGCGCATCGTCCTGCAACGATTGTCCGAGTACGCAGGTTTTCGGCAAGTTCGAACAGCCTGCGCGCCTCGGCAGTGCTGCAACGCACGTCGTAGACTTGCAGCAGGCACAGCCCGCTGTCCGGGACCGAGACTACGCATGAGCCAGGAAGGACCACCGCTGGAACAGCTGACCCGGCGCCTGCTGGAAACGCCGGCGCCCTTCCTGGCCGAACCGGTATTCGGCAAGAGCGGCAGCGTCCATGTACCGGCGTTGGTCGCCGATGTGCTGGCCGCGCTGGGGCTGAGCGCGAGCGCCAGCGAGCTGCAGCGCTTCGTCGGTCGCGACCGCGGCAAGGAGCGCAATCCGCGCATGCTCACGCAGATCCTGTGCTGGCTGCTCACCGATCCGGCCTTTCGCGGCAAGCTCAAATCCGCGCAGGTGCTGGCGCTGCTTTACGATGACGCCAATGGGCTCGCCGAGAAGGTCGCGGCGAAGGAGTTTGTCGACAACGACGAACGCCGCGAGGAACTGTCGCGACTGGCGCTGCGCAGCGCCGGCCTGCGCCCGGCGGGCGAGAGCCAGAACGTGGCCGAGGATCGCTGGCTCACCGTCAGTACGCTCGAGCGTGCACGGCTGGCGACTGCCACCCGCGCCGCCGAGGAACGCGCCCGCCTGATACGCGAAGCGCTGGCGCGCAAGGCGGCCGAAGAGTCGGCCGACAAGTGGTCGAGGGAGTAGCAGCATGCTCGACGACAGCAGTCCCACCGACGCGCAACGCTATCCCGGCCTGACGGTGGCCGGCGCCGAGATGCTGCGCTTTCTGCGCGAACATCCGCAGGCGCCGATCTATCGCAACAGCAGCGGTCATCGCTTGCTGCCCGAGGAGTTGCCCGCGGTGATGGAATTCGCCGCCCGGGTGCAGCAGGCCCCGGTCGATCCCAGGGCCGAGCTCTCACGGTCCTGGCTGCGTGAGTACGCCTCGAATGCGCTGACCCAGGTACCACACTACCGCCGCTACGGCAGTCTGCCGGAGCGCTTTGTGGATCTGCCGACCATCAGTCGCAGCCATCTGGCGCGGGACATCGCTGCCTTCGTCCCCGACGACCTGCCGATCGAGCGGATGATCAACTTCCGCACCACCGGGCTCACCGGACAGCCGCTGCTGATTGCCTCGCACCCGCTGGTGGCGGCGCGCTATCTGGCCTTCCACGAGCGCGCGCTGCGGCGCTTCGGCGTCGAACTGCAAAGCGGCCCTGGCGACGTCGGGGTCATGCTGGTCGGCTGGCAGCAGCGCTGCTTCACCTATGTTTCGGTGACGCCGCAGCGCGGTGAATGCGGTCTGGCCAAGATCAATCTGCATGAAGACGACTGGCACGATCCGGCCCATCGCGGTCCCTACATCGATGCCCTCAAACCGGAAGTCATCACCGGCGATCCACTGTCGCTGGCAGCGCTGCTGGGCATCGATTTCAGGCATCGCCCGCGCGCCATGCTGAGCACCTCGATGACCCTGCTGCCCGGCCTGCGCGCCGAACTGGAACAGCGCTTCGGCTGCCCGGTGCTGGACATCTATTCGCTCAACGAGGCCGGCCCCATCGCCGTCCACGATCCCGCGGTGGACGCCCATGTGCTGCTGCAGCCGGAGATGGCGGTCGAGATCCTGGATGACGAGGGCGAGCCGGTAGCGCCCGGTCAACGCGGCGAGATCACGCTCACCGGCGGCTTCAATTTCTGTCTGCCCCTGCTGCGCTACCGCACCGGCGACCATGCAGCGCTGGAGCAGCGCGGCGGCGAATGGGTGCTGGCCGGCCTGGCCGGACGGGCGCCGGTACGTTTCCGCACGGCCGGCGGCGGCTACATCAACAACATCGACATCACCCACGCGCTCAAGCCATACGCCCTGCCCCAGTACGCGCTGCTGCAACGCGCCGACCGCAGTTTCCAGCTGGACCTGTACGGTCGGCAGCAGGTCGAATTGGCGGCCGTGGAAGCCTCGATGCGGACGCTGCTCGGCGCCGAAGCCGTGCTCGACATTGCCGTTCACGACCAGGTCTGCGACAAGCTGGTGCAATATCGCAGCGAGCTGGATGATGGCGAGGTGGGGGTGTGAGGCTATTCCAGATCGCCCCTGCTCCCGGTTTCTGTGGGAGCGGCTTCAGCCGCGACCCGCTTGTCGCGGATGAATGCGCTCCCATAGGGGCAGGCCATCGCGGCTGAAGCCGCTCCCACAGAGAAGCCTTGCTCCCACCCACCGCTTGAACCGAGTGAACACCGCCACCGTGCCCATGTCTGAATCCAGCGCACCACCGCCTTCCCGGGTCCCGAGTCCCGAGTCCCGAGTCCCGGCATCTTCCCTGCGCACCCTCGCCGACTGCGTGCGCTGGGGCGCCGGGCGCCTGCGGGCATCGCGGGTGCTGATCGGTCACAGCGAGGACAACGCGCTCGACGAGGCGCGCTCGCTGGTGCTGCATGCGCTGCACCTGCCGGCCAGGCTGCCGGCGCCCTTTGCCCAGGCACGCCTGCTCGATGCCGAGATCGCTGCAGCCTGTGCGCTGATCGAACGCCGGATTGCTGAGCGTGTGCCGGCGGCCTATCTGATCGGCAGCGCCGAATTTGCCGGTCTGAGCCTGCGCAGCGATGCCCGGGCACTGGTGCCGCGCTCACCGATCGCCGAGCTGATCGAGAACGGATTCCAGCCCTGGCTGGGCCGACGGAGCGTCACTCGCGCACTGGATCTGTGCTGTGGCGGCGGCTCGATTGCCATCGGCATGGCAATGCACCGGCCCGACTGGCAGGTCGATGGTCTGGATCTCTCGGCCGATGCGCTGTCGCTGGCCACGGAGAATCGCGCGCTGCACAGGCTGGAATCGCGCTTGCGGCTGATCCAGTCGGATCTGTTTTCGGCATTGAAGGACGAGGTCTACGAGCTGATCGTGTCCAATCCGCCCTACATCACCGATGCCGAGTACGCGGCCATGCCCGGCGAGTATCGGCATGAGCCCAAGCTCGGCCTGACCTCCGGCGCCGATGGCTGCGATGCCACCCTGCGCATCCTGCGCGACGCGCCCCGGCATCTGGCTGAGCAGGGATTGCTGATCGTCGAGGTCGGCGAAGCCGAACGCGCGCTCAAGCGCCTGCTGCCCGATCTGGCCATGGACTGGATCGAATTCAGCGTCGGCCAGATGGGCGTGTTCGCCCTGGAAGCCCGCGATCTGCGCGAAGGACACGCGCGCGTCGCGGAACTCTGCGCGCAGCGGGGTCTGTAGCTCGCCTGTGGGAGCGGCTTCAGCCGCGATGACCCGGTCGCGGCTGAAGCCGCTCCCACAGGGAGGGGAACCCTGCCGATCGTCACGGGTCCAAGCCCGCTTCACTGTCCGCTACACTTCAGAGCACCCGGAGACCTTGATGAGCTTGATGCGATATTGCCTGCTGTGCCTGCTGTTGTTCTGCACCGGACTGAGTTTTGCCAGCGCCGGTGAGCTGCCATCCGAAGCGCGCCAGCTGACGCTGCGCTTCCTGCAGGATCGTGACTGCGGTGAGGCGGCGATGGCCGCTTTCCCCGAGAGCGAGCAGCGCTTCGAGGTGCGACTGGCGGAAACCCAGCCAGCACAAGCGCAGGCGGCGGCCCGGGCCGAGCGGGCGGCGGCGCTGGCCCGTCGCTCGGCCGATTGTGCCGGTCTCAAGCACATCGTCAGCAGCACCAGCATCATGGCCGACCCGGAATCGAACAAGCGCCTAGGGAGCGCCGCGTTGCAGGGTGACCCGCTGGCCCTGTTGCTCGCTCAGGGCTCGACCATGGATGGCAACAGTTTTCGGCGCCTGGCCGCGCAGCTGATCGACAGCGGCGACGCCGAAGCCATCGCCCGTATCGGCCGGGTACTGGCCACCCGCCAGGATCGGGACCAGTTCGGCATCGATAGAGCGAACCTGATCGTGGCAGATACCTGGTTGCTGCTGGCCTGCGAATTCGGGCTCGATTGCGGCGCCGGCAGCCGCGCCGTCGACCATTTCTGTCTGGCGCGCATGGTCTGTGGCTACCCTGATCTCGCCGCCGCCATTCGCGCCTCGCGCGGTGAGGAGGGCTCAGCCCAGATCGTCCAATCGCGCGACGAGTTGCTGCAGCGCATCCGCCAGCGCGGCGGTGCCAGCCTGTTCCCCACTTACGCTGGCGGCAGCTGATCGCCCATGCATCCACGCTGGCGCGTGCCGGGATTGATCGGTCTGCTGGTGGCAGCAGTGTTGCTGTGGCGCTGGCAGGCCGAGCTTGGCGAGTCAGCGGCAGCCGGCATCGCAGTTTCCGAGCCGGGACCGCCAGCCGAGGACTCGGCCGATGCGGGTGCAGCACCAGCGCAGGCCGGTGATTCGGCAGAGCAGACTGCGGTCAGGCCGAACCCGGCATCAGCGCCGCGCAAAGAGCCCGCCGTGGCCCTCGACGCCCCGGCCCTCGGCTATCGCGCCAGTGCCGCCCAACGCGCCGACGATATGGCGCGGCTGGTCGCTGCCGAAGATCTGGCGCCGTTGCTGGCCGAGTTCAAACGGCGCGCGGCGAATGGCGATGCCGATGCGGCGGCGCGGATGCGGGATATCTATGACGAGTGCATGGGGGTGCATCTGGCACAGGGCAATCAGATGCCGGCGCCCGCTTTTGCCAACGCTTTTTCCGATGTGAGTCAGCGACCCGTGAATGAACCCGCCCGGCAAGCGGCGCTGCAAATCGGCAGTGCGCGCTGCGGCGCGATCATCCCATCGGGCGGCTACAAGGAACGCACCATTCAACTGGGGCGGATGCATCGAGATAGCGATCGACTGGCGGCGGACCTTGGGAATCCTGCGGCGCGGGTTCGCATGCAAGGATATGAGCTGAACCGCGCACGACGAGCGCAGCTCGAGCGACTGGAGGCACTGCTGCTTCTCCGAGAAGGCAGTGCGGAATCGCTGATGGAATTGTCGAACCGTGCCGCCGACACCACCCCGTTTCAGAGTGAGTCCTGGATGTTGGCCGCCTGCGAACTCGGCTATCCATGCGCGAATATCCCTGGCATCCGCTACAACTATTGCGCCACCCACGGATCCTTCTGCGACATCGAGAGCTTGCAGGAGTTCACGAGGCAGTCGGCTTCCGCGCGGCAATGGCGCCTGTATCAAGCCGAACGCGACCAGATCCTGGCCCTGCTCCAGGCCGGCGACCTCGGCGCACTGCTGCTCTCCGACGAAGCCATTGGCGGTGGCGGGTGAAGCGGCGACGGATCTTGAGCCAATTGGGATGGCTCGGCCTGCTGATGGCGGCAATGCTGGTGTGGCGTTGGCAAGGCAGCGTCGGCGAGTCAGCGGTAGCGCCTGGCCGTGACGCGCAGACGTCGCAGTCCAACACGGCGACGGATACTTCCGAAGTGCGGACGGCGCAAAGCACCGACACGGCAAGCAAGGTGGCGACCAATCCGAACTCGGCATCGACGGTACGCAAGGAAGCTGCGGTCGCCCTCGATGCCCCGGCCCTCGGCTATCGCGCCAGTGCCGCCCAGCGCGCCGACGATATGGCGCGACTGGTCGCTGCCGACGATCTGGCGCCCTTGCTGGCCGAGTTCAAACGGCGCGCGGCGAAAGGCGATGCCGATGCGGCGGCGCGGATGCGGGATATCTATGACGAGTGTCTGGGGGTGCATATGGCGCAAGTAGAAGCGACACGCGATCTCAATGCCCAGCAATCAGCATTCGTCCTTGACTTGCTCCCCGCCAATGCCCCCCTCCGGCAGGCGGCACTGCAGATTGGTGGCTCGCGCTGCGGCGGAATCATTCCGCCCGGTGACAAAGACTCCCGAACCAGACAACTGGTGCGGTTGCAACGCGAAAGTCTTCGCCTGGCGGCTGATCTGGGGCATCCCGGGGCCAGAGTTCGGGTGCAGGCTGAGGCGCCGGGATATGAGCGCGATCCGAGGTTGCGGGCGCAACTGCGGCGTCGTGAGGCGCTACTACTGCTCGAAGAGGGAACTGCTGAAGCATTGATGGACTTGTCGGCGTACGCATCAGACAGGACTCCTTTTCGCTCGGAGTCCTGGATACTTGCGGCTTGCTCGCAACGCTATCCCTGTAATGAAGTTGCGACTCTGCGGACGCTCTGGTGTGCCGAACTGGGCATGATTTGTGGCCTCACCAGTTGGGAAGACCACATCCGACAAACTTCCTCCGCGCGCGAGTGGCGCCTGTATCAAGCCGAACGCGACCAGATCCTGGCCCTGCTCCAGGCCGGCGACCTCGGCGCCCTGCTGCTCTCGGACGAAGCCATCGGCGGTGGCGGGTGAAGCGGCGTGGGCTCAGGGTCTTTGTGGTGCTGATGGGCTGCGCGGTGCTGATCGGCCTGCAGTACGCCCGCACCCGGGACGATGCCGATACGCCAAAGACTGAGGCCTCCGCTCTATCGCCGGCGCCGACCGAGATCCAGCGCCCTGCTTCCGGGACTGAGGGCGGCGACACCGCACGGGCAGCCGATGACAATCCGGCCGGCCCTTCGATGGCGGAGTCGACGTCGAAGGCTCACACCGCCGCGTCTGCCGGGGTCGAACCCAGCCAGCGCGCCCGGGTCCAGGCCCATCTGCATACGCTGATGGCCTGCCAGCCCGGCGCGGTGACGAAGGCCAGCGAGCGCGAACAGCTGTGGCGCATGACGCTGCCGGCCGAGGCGATTGAACGTGCGCCGGCCCAGTACGAAGCTGCCGAATCCTGGGCCAGGCAGACATGCGCGCAATCCACCCTGCGCCTCAGCCCGACGCCGGGAGATTCCGGCGGCATCATGGGTCTGTGGTCGGAACTGTCCCCGGATGATCCGCTGCGTCGCTTGTGGGAGGCGAGCGCCGAGACCGAGGTGGATTATTCAGACCGCAACGCGATGCGCGCTCGGTGGGAGCAGGACCGCGCGCTGATGCCCCTGATGCGCCCATTGCTGGAACAGGCGCTTGCCGAGGCTTTGCGCGAACCATCCGTGCTGGAATTACAATCCATTGCTGATTCCGCCCAGAGTTTTGCCAATCGCGGTGCGCAGCGTCAGCTCGGCCCCTTTGCCGGTGGCGGAGAAGCCGGCTCGGCCCTGTGGCGTCTGGCCGCCTGCGATCTGAGCGCCGACTGCGGCCCTGAGTCGCCCGCGGCGCACCTGATCTGCTACCACGAACAACTCTGTGGCTATGGCTCGCTGGAAGAAGCGCTGATCGATGCCTACTGGCCGCAGATGCAGATCGATCAGCTGCAGGCCGCCCGCCAGCAATTGGTCGATCGTCTGCGTGCCGGCGGCCACGGCGTGTTTGAACCGGACCCGCCGGGCGGGGGTTGAGCGGGTGGGCGCTGCTCTGATCGCGCCATTGTGAGCCACTTGTATCGGCCCGACACTGCGCACGGGCCATGAGCCCTGCTGCGCGTAGCCCGTTGTGCCGCGCAGCGGCTCAGCGGGGCTCTTTCGCGTCGCCGCCCGGAGAGCGCCGCGCGCACTTCGGGCTACACAAACCGGCAATTGCTGTAATCAAGGCAATTCAGGGACTTACGATGTGGGTTCATGGAGAGCGTAGCGAAGCAATCCAGACGGATATCCGCAAGAGCACTGGATTGCTTCGTCGCTGCGCTTCTCGCAATGACGCATCAATAGCTTGCGACATGGGCTCATGGAAAGCCGCCGCATCCCCGTCGCCCCGCTTGCAGGAGGGCGCCGCGCCTGCGGCGCCGCTGTTGCTTTCCGGTCCAGCGCAAGAACGGCCGCGCACTCTGTGTCCAGACTTGTCCGGATGCTTATTCGCCATCTGGCCAGGAGAGCGATCGCGGACAAAGTCCGCTCCCACAGTCCAGCAGGTCCAGGGTACGCGCCTCGGGCGCGCGCCCCTCATCAGACCGCCCTATCTTCGCTGCATGATCGAATCGCGCAGTGGGTTCGCTGGTAGTTCCGCATCGGGAATCTGCCCGATCTTCAGCCCCAGCGCGCGATAGCTGTCGCGCAGATCCGGAAACTCGCGGTCGCTGGCGTAGCGCTGGTAGCGGGCGAGCAATCCGGCCTGGGGCACCTCGGCATCGAGTGCGGCGATGAAGTCTTCGGGAGGCCAATAGCGTTCACTGGGCAGGTGCTGACGCCTGAAGGCGCCAAGCACGGCGTCGAGGCTGCTGCCGTGCTGGCGCAGGGCGATATCGGACTCCAGCCAGTAGGCAGCGCCAGCCCAGTAGACGCGCATGGTGCCGCCCCAGCCGCGACCGAGTTCGGCCAGCGGCGGGCCGCTGCCGACGGCGCGACCGCGTTTGAAACCGGCATCCAGGCGACGCCAGCCTTCGGCGGCGCTGAACTGGCCGGTGCGGGCGCGCCAGACATTCTGGTAGTAGCTGGCCAGGCCCTCGGCCAGCCAACGACCGCTGCTGCCGAGAAAAGGATGTTGCAGATGCGCCAGCTCATGGGCGGTGGTCCAGTCCTGGCGCCAGGCCTCACTGCCGGCCTCGGCGCCGACAAACAGGGCCACAGCGGCGGCGCCACCACGCGACACCTGCCCCCAGGGCACCGGCTCGGACACGCCGGGCAGCGGCACGATCAGCACCTGGGTATCAGGCAGGGGCACCTGTCCATCGCTGGCCAGCAAGACCGGCGCGGTGTCCTTGAACCAGTCCATCACCGACTGGCGGCGGCTGGCATCGACCAGCGGCAGGATGGCCACGCGCAAGCGACCACCTGGCAAATCGATCAGGGTTTCGTCGAAGCGCCCGAAAGCGGTCTGCGCTGGCCAGTCATCGGGCGTGGCCCCCAGGCGATAGCGATGGCTCTCGCCGATCGGTGTCCAGGGGACTGACTCCGACCAGCCGGCGGGCAGACGGAATTCGAGCGTGCTCTCCGGATCCAGCTGGCGCGGCCGCCAGAACCACAGCGCTGGCGACACCCGCCAGTAGTCCTTGCCGCGTCCGATGCGATAGCGATCGGCCAATCCCGCCGCTTTCAGATCGATGCGTGCCTCGTAGCACTCACCCGCCTGCCAGTGGCTCGCACGCACACCACGGGCATCCGGGCGCAGCGACTGTTGCTCACCGCGGGTCAGGGATTTCAGATAAGGGAGGGCTTCGGAACCCGCCCGCAGCCGCACCAGCGCTTGCGCCTGCGCGCTGCAGCCACGCACGGTCAGGATTTCCTGTGCCGGGTCGAGGCCGACCACGAAGTCCCAGCGGGCCTCTGCGGCCCGCGCCGGGCAGGATGCCGCTACCAGCAACAGCGAGATCAGGGCGGTCCAGGCAGATCGTGGATTCGGCATGCGCATTCAGGTTTCGCCAGTTCAGCGCCACATCTCACCCGATCGGGTGTCGCCTCGCTGTGCAATCCAGATGCATGAGAGGCATGGAGACCCGGTGTCGGCGGCGCGCAACAGTAGGCTATGAGGCTCTGACCCTGACGCAGCGCCAGGGTTCCGCAAGCGGGGTGGCATGGGTCATCGGTCATGCTCGCGCGCCGCCGGGCAAGCTGTCACGTAGACCGCTGCGCGGCCAACGTGACCTACGCCTCGGGCGTCGGACAAACCCCTGCGAGCACTACAGCTTGAGCGTATCGAAATCGACGTTGCCGCCGCTGAGGATCACACCCACACGGCGGTCACGGAAGTGTTCCGGATACTTGCGGATGGCGGCCAGCGGCGTGGCGCAACTGGGCTCGATGACGATCTTCAGGCGCTCGTAGACCAGGCGCATGGCCGCCAGCGTCTCGGCATCGCTGACCGTGAGGATGCGGGTAGCGCGTGCCCGCAGGATGGCGAAGTTGGGCGCGCCCAGATCAGCGCGCAGGCCGTCGCTGATGGTGTTCACTGCGGCGTTCTGCTGCAACTGTCCACTGGCAAAGCTGCGTGCGGCGTCATCGGCACCTTCCGGCTCGGCGCCAAAGAGATCGATCCTGGGGCACAGGCCGCGGCCGGCAATGGCACTGCCAGCCATCAGGCCACCACCGCTGATCGGCGCCACCAGGGCGTCGAGTTGGCCGACTTCACGGATCAGTTCGAGCGTTGCGGTGCCCTGCCCGGCAATGACCTGGGGATGGGCAAAGGGATGAATTTCGACCGCGCCGGTCTGCGCAATCACACCGGCCAGCGTTTCCACCCGGGCGCGGTTGCTGGGCGCACAGAAAACGATGCTGGCGCCGAGGCGTCGTACCGAATCGATCTTCACGCGCACGGTGTTCTCGGGCATCACCACATGGGCTGGAATGCCGCGCAGCTGCGCCGCCAGTGCCAGGGCCGCGGCATGATTGCCGGAGGAATGCGTGGCCACGCCGCGTGCGGCATCGCTGTCGCTGAGCGCAAACACCGCATTGCAGGCGCCGCGGAATTTGAAGGCGCCGATGCGCTGGAAATTCTCGCACTTGAAGTGCAGCTCGGCGCCGATCTCGGCCTCCAGACTGCCGCTGCGCAGCACCGGCGTGCGCGCCGCGTGGGGCGCAATGCGCGCGGCGGCCCGCCAGATGGTGTCAAGGTCCAGCGTATCGAACTCGGAATCAGCGGACATCGGGGCTTTGCCTGACTTACGGTGGCTGCAGTATGTGGGTACCAGCCCGAAAGCAAAACGCCCGGCTAGCCGGGCGTTTTGCTCACAACCTTGCAGGCACGGCTCAGCCGCCAGCGGGAGCCGGTTCGGCAGCGTCGGCGGGAGTGGCCGCAGCCGAATCCTCCAGATCCACCGGCGTGGTCGGCAGACCGAGCGGCAGATAGACGCGGGTCACTTCCAGCATCACCTTCTCTTCTTCGGCCTCTTCGCCTGCTGCCGCTTCGTCAGCGGAAGCTGCTTCGTCAGCTGCCGCCGTCGCGCCGTCAAGATCCGCGTCCGGAGCCTTCGGCGCCTCACGGTCGGGCAGGATTTCCTCGATGGCCTTCTGCGCCGGATCGAAGACCAGACCGCGCACGGTGGCATAGGCCTGCAGCTTTTCGAAGGTGACGTTGCTCTTGCGGCGTTCGCCGACGTGCTCAGCCACCAAAGCCTGGCCGCCAAAGGTTTCCGTGGCCTCCATGCCTTCTGGCAACTGCAAACCCTCGGTGCGGTCGACCGGCAGGGTCACGTCGAAGGCCAGACGATAACGCTCCTTGAGGTTCACCTTGACCCGGGCCGGACCGGTGATGTTCAGCTTGTTGCGGTCGACGAAAGCCTGCAGCTTCTTCATGGTGTCGGCCACGCCGGCATTCAGATCCGGGAAGTCCCGGGCGCTGTAAACCTCGACCAGTCCCGGCATCTTCAGCGCCGGGCTCGGAATCATCTCGACCTGGGTGATGGTGATATCGCTGTAATCGCGAGCGTAGGCACTGGATTCGATCAGCGCCTTCAGACGCATCAGACCGTACTGGTAATCGCCGCCAATGGAGGAATCCAGATACTTGCCCTTGATGCGCTCGATCGGGTTGGCGCCAAGTTCCACATCGTAGGACCAGGTGACCTTCACGCCGAGATCGGTGGTGCCGATGCTGAATGCCGTGGTGCCGGTATAGCCATCCCGGATCCGCTGGATCATCTTGACCATGGAGGTCGGCGTGCTTTCGATGATCTCGAAACGCCCGGACCCGACCTCCTTGTTGCCCGACCAGGTCATCATCGCGCCCTGACCGGACTCGGGTCCTTCGAAACTGTAACTGGCAGCGGGGTCGATCTTGGCGTACGGCGACCACTCGTTGAAGCGCTTGAAGCTGTTCAGCACGTCAAAGACATGGCTGGGCGGACGTTCAATGATGATCGATCGCTCGACATGACCCTGGCCACCGCCGGGCAGGAACAGTCCGATCAACAAGAGGACCACGATCGTAGCCACGATCGCGAGGATTAATTCGATCACAGAGCGCATCAGATAACTCTCCCCGAAACGGGCACCCACTCGACAAGGCGCGGAATGTTAATCGTTCTAAGGCCGTAGCGCCACGCGGACGTGTACAGCTTGTCTGTTAATTGGCCCAGCCTGGGCTGCCATCAGTCCTGATCGAGCAGTTCCTGATAGGCATCCGGATCAAGGAGTTCATTGTATTCGCTCAGGTCATCGGGCTTGACGACAAAAATCCAACCCTCGCCGTAGGCGTCTTCGTTGACCGTCTCCGGCTTGTCCGACAGCGCCTGATTGACCTTGAGTACCTCGCCCGACACCGGACTGTAGACATCGGAGGCAGCCTTGACCGACTCGACGACCGCGCAGCCAGTGCCGGCCTCGACGTGGTCGCCAACGCTCGGCAGTTCCACGTAGACCAGATCGCCGAGCAGCCCCTGAGCGTGATCCGAGATGCCGACGGTAACCGTGCCGTCGCCCTCCTTGCGCGCCCACTCGTGGGATTTCAGAAACTTGAGGTCGCCGGGAATCTCACTCATGGCTGTCAACGTTGGCTGCAGGATGGCCCCGCAGGATAACAAAAGGCGGGCTCTGGGGGAGGGGCGGTTGCTGGTTGTTGGTTGTTGGTTGTTGGTGTTGGTGTTGGTGAATACCTCGGGCGTGCAGTGTGGCTGTCGTAGGTCCAGACTTGTCTGGACGCTCTTGAGGCGGATTGCAGAAGCGGTCTGGAGGCTCCAGGCCCATTGATTGACAAGCTCGCGTCATTGCGACCCCGGACTTGATCCGGGGGAAGCAATCCAGTGCTCTATCGCGGGATGCCATCGAATTCTGGATTGCTTCGTCGCTGCGCTCCTCGCAATGACGCTTTGTCCTGTCGGGTCTGGAACCCCACAACCAGCAACCAGCAACCAGCAACCAGCAACCGACAACCGACAACCAGCTCTAGGCCAGCGCCTTGCCCTCGCGCACGAAGCTGGCCTTGACCACTCGCACCGGCACCAGCTTGCCGCGGATGTCGACCTCGACCTGTTCGGCGCCGGCGCTGGCGGCTGGCACGCGCGCAAAGGCGATGGCCTTGCCCAGCGTGGGCGAAAAGGTGCCGGAGAGAATCTCGCCCTCGCCGGCCGCAGTCAGCACCCGCTGACCGTGCCTGAGCACACCCTTCTCGTCCATGATCAGACCGACCAGCACGCGGCTGACGCCGGCATCCCGCTGCGATTCCAGCGCGGCCCGGCCGATGAAATCGCGATCGGCCGGGTCGAAAGCCACGGTCCACGCCAGATTGGCTTCCAGCGGACTGATGTCCTCGTCCATGTCCTGTCCGTAGAGGTTCAAACCAGCCTCCAGGCGCAGCGTGTCGCGGGCACCCAGGCCACAGGGTTTGACGCCGGCGGCCAACAGGGCGTTCCAGAAGGCGACCACGCGCTCGGCCGGGACGATGACCTCGAAGCCGTCCTCACCGGTATAGCCGGTGCGGGCCACGAACAATCCGTCGACCTCGGCGGCGGCAAAACGACCCAGCGCAGCCAGCGTGGCGGCATCGGCCTCGCTCACGACCGATTGCACGGCAGCACGGGCCTGCGGGCCCTGCACCGCGACCATGGCCAGTTCGGCGCGCTCGTCCACACGCACATCGAATGCGGCTGCCTGGGCGCGAATCCAGGCCAGATCCTTGTCCCGGGTGGCAGCGTTGACCACCAGTCGAAAGTAATTCTCGGTCAGGAAGTACACGATCAGATCGTCGATCACGCCGGCGCGCTCGTTGAGCATGCAGGTGTAGAGCGCCTTGCCCGAGACCTTCAGCTTGTCGACATTGTTGGCCAGCAGATACCGCAGAAACGGCCGACACCGATCGCCGTGCAGATCGACCACAGTCATGTGCGAGACATCGAACATGCCGGCCGAGCGCCGCACGATGTGATGCTCATCGAGCTGCGAGCCATAGTGCAGAGGCATGTCCCAGCCGCCGAAATCGACCATCTTGGCGCCCAGCGATCGATGCGTGGCGTTGAGCGGGGTCTGCTGCAGAGACATGGCGTGCTCCAGGTAGGGCCATCGGGGGCGCGAATGATAGCCCTGTGCGGGCCACAGGCGCTTGTCCGACTGTGCTTCTGGACCGGCGACGAAGGTGGAGGGACTGGCGGGACAGCAATCGGGCCTGCCCAGATGTTCCTGAATGGCCTGCTGCCAGCCATGACCACCAGCAGGGGCGCCGATCCGATGCAAGGTGCAGCCTGTCCGCCACTACCGCTGGGGTCAAACGCGCTTGGACTGGATGCTCTATCTGCTGGCGGCATTGCTGGTGATCGCCGGCATACTCGGTTCGATCTTGCCGGCCATGCCCGGATTGCCGATGGTCTTCGGTGGCTTGCTGCTGGCTGCGTGGACCGGCGACTTCCAGCAGGTCGGCTGGGTCACGGTGATCGTGCTCGGCGTACTGACGCTGCTGGCCATGGGCATAGACCTGGTGGCCTCCTTGCTCGGCACACGCCGCGTGGGCGCCAGTGGCTGGGCGGTACTGGGCGCCGCGATCGGCACCGTGGTCGGACTGTTCTTCGGCTTCTTCGGTCTGTTGTTCGGCCCCTTTGCCGGAGCACTGATCGGCGAGTTGCTGGCCGGAAAGGGGATGGAGCAAGCCGCTCGCGCCGGATTCGGCGCCTGGCTGGGTTTCGTCATCGGCAGTCTGGCCAAGCTGGCGCTGGCCTTCAGCATGCTCGGCGTATTTGCCCTCGGCTGGTTGATCGGCTGATGATCGCGAGCAGGGCTTGATTGAGCCCGTCTTTACACGGTCTGGGCGGCGCTCGCGCTAGTCTCGGCACCATCAGCAAACCTCGAATTCGGAGTCACTCATGCAGACCCTGGTGTTGATCCCCTGGCTGGCCCTGGCCAGCCCGGCCGCGGTGGAGCCGGCCATGGTGCAGGTACAAACGCATCAACTGGCCGCGACCACAGCCGACAAGGCCGCCGCCTCGGGGCAGTCGCTGGTGGCTGAAGCCACCCATGCCATGAGCGCGCGCATCGATGCCAGCGGCAGGGTCGAGTATCACTGCGATGTGGCCAGTCACCAGCATGACTCGGGCTCGAGCCCGCGCGATCTGCACGAGGAGCACTGAACCATGCGCCTGATCTACGCTGCATGGGCACTGCTGCTGGCCTCGGGAACCGTCTGCGCACAGGCTCTGGTGCCTGGCCAGAGCACCCAGTTCAACATGCCGGCATCCTCGTACACGAACAGCCTGTTCTTCGACGTGCCGGCCGGCGCCACACGCATCCGGGTGGAACTGGAGAGCGACACCAGCAATGTCGATCTGGACCTGTTCATGCGCTACGGCAACAGCTTCTCCAGCCAGACGCCCTACGGCCGGCCGATGGACTTCGACGCGCTGCAGGACCAGGCCCAGTATTTCGCGATCAGCGCCAGCGACGACGAGACCATCTCGGTCGGGCGCAGCAACTATCGCCCGGTGCAGGCCGGCCGCTGGCATCTGGCCATCCTGAATTTTGCCGCTTTCCCGGTCGATGCCCGGGTCAAGGTCGAGATCGACAACGCGCCGCCGACGCCGGTGCAATTCGACGTGCGTTTCGATCTGCCGGGTGCCGGCTGCGATGTCGCCCCATGGAATGATGCATCTCCCGCGACGCCGGTCGGCGGCAATCCGGGCACGACACTGGGACAACAGCGCCGCAATGCGATGCTCGAGGCCCTGCGTCAGCTCGGCGCCGGCTTCGACAGCGAAATTCCGATCACCGTGCGCGCCTGCTGGGACGACCTGACGGTGGGCACCAACACCGCGACCCTGGCGGCGGCGGCGCCGGATGATTTCCTGATCGCCGACCGCAGCCTGGTATTCAGCGATGGCAGTGGTTTTCGGCCCGCGCCCTATCTGCCCGACAAATACGCCTTCTATTCGGCGGCTCCCGCGGCCCGTCTGGGTGGCACCCGTGGCTGCAGCCTGCGCGGCGGCAGCTGTGTCGATTCCACCGACATGACCATCACCTACAACCGCCGCATCGGCAGTAGCGGCGTCCTCGGCGGCAATCCCTTCTATCTGGGATACAACGCCGCGCCCTTCGGTACGCTCGATTTCGTCGGCGTGAGCGTGCATGAGCTTGGCCATGGCCTCGGCTTCCTCAGCCTCGTACGCATCAGCGGCACGTCGATCGGCGCCAAGGCGCTGGGGCGCGATGACATCTACGCGCGTCAGGTCATCGATTCCCGCGCCTTTCCCTATCGCCCTTTCCTGAGCCTGACCGATGCCGAGCGGGCCGAGGCGCTGACTTCACGGGTGGGCATCAGCTGGAATGAGGCGCGCGCCGTCAATTCGCCGGAAAACATCCCGACCGGCTTCCCGGGCATCCTGCTGTACGCGCCGAACCCGATCCAGGGCGGATCCACCCTCTCGCATCTGTCTGATGGCTACCTCGGGCAGTTGATGACGCCCTCGCTGAGTCTGAGCCAGGGCACGCGCCAGCTGGGACTGGCCGTGCCGATGCTGTACGCCATGGGCTGGGCGCCCGAGCCTGCCGCCGTGCCGGCCAATCCGGCGCCCTTTGCCGGACTCTGGTACGACCGCGATCGCGACGGCCATGGTGTGGACTTCCAGCGCATCTACACCGACGCCGCCGGTTTCGACATCTATTCGCTGATCTTCTACACCTTCGACAACGATGGCCGCCCCGAGTGGTATATCGCCATCGGGCCGCTGGTGGATGGCGTTTTCGCCGCTTCGCTGGATCCGGCCGGCAACAGTCTGGTGCGCTACCGCTATGTCGGCGGGGCCACGCCGCAGCAGGCGGTGCCGGGCCAGAGCGGACAGGTGGTGCTGGATTTCAACAAGGCGGAGACCTCGCCCGCGTGCAATGACGGCACCGCCCGAGCCGGCGTGGGACTGCTCGGCATGTTCCGCTACACCCTGGCCGGCGTCACCGGCGGCTGGTGCATGGAGGAACTGATCCCCGCAGCCGGGCGCCCGCAGAGCGATCTGACTGGCACCTGGTACGCCGGCAGCAGCGATGCCGGCTGGGGATCGAGTGTCGCCAACGCCGCCATCAACGCCTCCCAGCGCCTGCTGTTCTCCACGCTGTACTACCCCGACAGCACCGGCGCTGGCCGTTGGGCCTTCGTCAGCAGCAGCAATTACCAGCCCGGACAGTCCTTGCCGGTGATCGAACGTCGCGGCTATTGCCGCAGCTGTCCGGTCAGCCTCACCGACACCCAGATCGGCACGCTCGCACCGAATCTGACCCAGGCCACCCAGGGCCAGGCCGGCAGCAACCGCCTGAGTTTCGACGTGACCTATGGCGGCCCGGAAGGCGGACGCTTCACCCGCGACGTGCCTTACGAGCTGCTCAGCGTTCCGCAGTAGGAGTCGGTTGTCGGTTGTCGGTTGCCGGTTGCCGGTTGCCGGTTGCCGGTTGTCGGTTGTCGGTTGTCGGTTGCCGGTTGCCGGTTGCCGGTTGCCGGTTGCCGGTTGCCGGTTGCCGGTTGCCGGTTGCCGGTTGCCGGTTGCCGGTAATCATGATGAAGCGTCATTGCGAGGCCCGCAACGCGGGCCGCGGCAATCCAGCGTTCAAGTTCTGGATTGCTTCCCCCGTTCAAGTCCGGGGTCGCAATGACGCCGGATTCGGCTCTTGACAGGGTCCAGACGTAGGCCGGGTCCGCGGCGCCCGGCAGGCCATGCCGCGGGCGCCGGCGCGAACTGCCCTGGCGCACATCCCGATTCGCCGCGCGCCGGAGCCGCGCTACCTCACTGCTCGGCGTTCCGCAGGCTGAATCTGCCCGACGGCGACGCCGGAGCGATGACGTAGGCCGGGTCCGCGCGCCCGGCAGCCTGGGCTGCGCGCAGCGATGACAAGCGCGCGGCGCCCGGCAGGCCATGCCGCGGCCGCCGGCGCGAACAGCCCTGGCGCACATCCCGATTCGCCGGGCGCCGGAGCCGCGCTACCTCACGCTTTGGCTCAGGGCCCCGTGCCCCGCGCATCAATCCGGCAGCAACTCGCGCGCCATCACCACGGCATCTTCGCGACGGCCGTTGGCGGCGGGGTAGTAATTAGGGCGATGGCCGATCTCGCAGAAGCCACTGCGGTGGTACAGCGAGATTGCCGCGGTATTGGAGGGTCTGACTTCGAGAAACACCCGCTCGACCTGATGCCAGCGGGCCAGATCGATCAGCCGGCTGAGCAGACGCCGGCCGTGACCGGCACCCTGATGCTCGGGCGCCACGCACAGATTCAGGATGTGAGCTTCGCCGGCAGCCGCCGAGAGCACACCGTAGCCATGAATGCCCGCTTTGCTCTCCAGCACCCACAGGCTGTAGCCGGCTTTGAGGCAGTCCCGAAAGACGGCTTCGGTCCAGGGGAATTCGTAGGCGCGGACTTCGATGGCCATGATTTCGCGCAGGTCTTCACTGCGCATCGGCCGGATCTGCGGAACCGCCGGCTTGACGACAGCGTTCACCGCTGCGCCATCCGCTGTCGCAGGCGCCGCCAGAATGATCGCTTTGCACCCGGGTCGGCGCGCAGCTGCGCCAGATCGGGCAAGGCCTCACCGAGCGCCAGCCAGTGGCCGCACCACTGCGTCACATCGGCGAAGCCTGCAGCCTGTGCCAGTGCCCTGGCCAATACCGAATCCTGGTCGGCCCAGGCCAGCGCCGACGCGGCAGCCGCTGTCGCTGCGCTGTCGTGGGCAGAGATCGGCAGAACGCGGCGCCGATAAACATCGACTTCGAGCGCCGCCAGCACCTGCGCCTGGACCGCGCTCAGCGGACGATGGGGGAGATCCTCAAGCTCGAGCATGACGTTCGGGTGCTTCAGCGCTGACCCAGAACCTGACTCAAATCCTTGATCAGGCGCCTGGCCACTTCATCCACCGCTGCAGAAAGCGCGACCGCCGAATCCTCCACGCGCGATCCGGACACCGGCATGCGCAGCAGATAATCGCGCTCGATCAGCGGCAGTTCGGCACCATCCAGCTGCAGGCGCAGGCGCACACCCATGACCGCTTCGGTCGGCTGGCCCTCGACCAGCACCCGCTCGAAACGGTGAATGGCGCCGGTCAATCGATAGCCGGTCGTGCGCGGCGACAGCCGGTCGGTGACATAGGCCGACACGCCGGCCGCCGACAGCAGCTCCTGCAGGCGACGCTGCACCATCACCGGCGGCGGATCGTTCCACAGCTGATAGTGGTACTGACTGGTCTTGAGACTGTCGGCATCGTTGGCATAGAGAATCGGGCGTTCGCCATGGACGCCATCGGCGCGAAAGTCGGTGACCACCAGTGGCTGATCGAGCAAGGGCGCGGGCAGGGCCGTCATCGACGCCGCCGGTGCCAGCCGGTAATAGCGAAAATCGGGAATGGGCTGGGGCGCACTGCAGCCCGCGAGCAGCAGGCACAACGCGGTCAAAGCCAGCGTCAGACGCCGGGGATCAAGGTTGGGGATCATCGTTTCTCATCCGGAAGCGAGTCGGCCTGGGGCGCGAAGATCAATCGATTCGGCTCCTTGCGGATCTGGCGGCTGAATTCGTCGAAATGACGGCTGGCCGACTCCAGATTGTAGGTAATGGCATCGACGCGCTGGGCCATCGCGTCCAGCGTGAAACGCAGATCGGCAAAGGCCTGCTGGATCTCGGGCCGGCTTTCCTTGACGGTGCCATCGAGCTCGGCCAGGATTGAATTCAGCTGCTTGCGCGTGGCTTCCAGATCGCCGGTCAACTGGCGCACATTGGTGGCCGCGGCGCTGGATTCAGACAACAGGGTTTCCAGATTGCCGCGATTGGCGGGGCCGAGCATCTTGTCGAGCGAGGCCGCGCTGGAATTCAGCTGATCGACCAGTTCCACCGCCTTGTCGATCAGCAGCGGTGTGCCCTCCTCGAACTTGCCACCGATCGAATCCAGGCGCTTGCCGAGCCGGTCGACCAGTGGGGTCAGCTTGTCGCGGGTCAGGGTGGTCACCTCACCGGCGAGTTCGCCCACGGCACCAAACAGATCGGCGGCTTCCTGGCCCTTGATCTCCGATCCGGGTTCCAGCAGATCCTTCGCCTCGCCTTCCTTGATCGAGATGAACACATCCGACAGCAATCCGGAAGACATCAGCTGGGCGACCGAATCCTTCGGGATCTGCCAGCCGTCCTGCACCGAGAAATCCACCCGGAAACGGGTGACATCGGCATCGCGCTCCGGTGAGATCTTCTCGATCTGGCCGATACGGAAGCCCTGGTAAAACACCGGCGTGCCGAAGGCCAGCCCGGCCACGTTGCGATAGCGCACCAGATAGTCGTCGCTGGGACCGCTGCGCCCGGTGATCACCAGCAAGGCACTCAACAGCAGACCGAGGGCGCCGAGCGCCACCAGACCCGCCAGAAAATAATTGACGTTTTCGCGTTTCACGCGCTGTTGATCCCCAAAGTCCGAGTCGATTCTGCCACAGGCGCCGCCATTTACCGGTCTTCGTCGCTGCCGGTAAGGCGGGCCAGGTACTCATCCACATTCACTTCCACATGCCGCGGGCGCCGATTCAGCAGATCCTGAATGCGCTCGTTGTCGCTGCTGCGCACCTCGGGCACGGTGCCGGTCATCAGCACCTTGCCTTGGTCGAGCACGGTGATCTTGTCTGCAATCTTGAAGGCGCTGTCGAGCTCATGGGTGACCACGACGATGCTCATGCGCATGGCATCGCGCAGCTTCAGGATCAGTTCGTCGAGTTCGGCCGAGACCACCGGATCAAGCCCCGCCGAGGGTTCGTCGAAGAACAGCAGCTGCGGATCCATGACGATGGCGCGGGCCAGCGCCGCACGCTTGATCATGCCGCCGGAGAGCTGGCTGGGCATCAGATCCTGAAAGCCGCCGAGGTTGACCACCTCCAGTTTCAGCCGCGACATGATGCGGATGGTGTTCTCGTCGAGCTTGAAGTGCTCACGCAGTGGCAAGGCGACGTTCTCGCCCACGCTCATCGAGGTGAACAGTGCGCCACCCTGGAAACTGACGCCGATCTCGCGCTTGAAGGCCAGCCGCTGCAAGGGCGACAGTCGATTGATATCGCGCCCGAGCACCTTGATGCTGCCTTCCGCCGGTGTCAGCAGACCCAGCAGATGGCGCAACAAGGTGGACTTGCCCGATCCCGAGCCGCCCATGATCACCCGGATCTCGCCGGGCTGAACCAGAAAGTCGACCTGATCGAGAATGCGGCGGCGACCATAGTAGGTGACCAGACCGTTGACCTCGATCACCGGATCGCTGGGGTTGATGTCAGCTTGAGCCATGACCGGAGTCTAAGACAGACGCGGCGTTGGTTGTTGGTTCTTGGTTGTTGGTTGATGGTCGAAACGACTCGGCGCCGGCAACGACCAACCCTGTGGGAGCGGCTTCAGCCGCGATCAGAATTCTCGGATTGACGGCAGGATTGATCGCGGGCAAAGCCCGCTCCCACCGCCTGCCGCCCGCCCCCTTCCCCTTGCCCTCGCGTCATTCGATGAGAGACTGTAGCCCATGAGCGAATCCGAAGCCGTCTTCAGCGCCCGTGGTCTGACCAAGGTCTATCGCACCGGCGAAGTCGAGATCCACGCCCTGCGCGGGGTCGATTTGGATCTGTATGCCGGTGAATTCGTGGTGCTGCTGGGGCCTTCGGGCAGCGGCAAATCGACACTGCTGAACATCCTCGGCGGCCTCGATGTGCCCAGCGCCGGCAGCGTGCGCTACCGCGATCACGATCTCTCCAGCGCCGACGAGGAGGCCCTGACCCGCTTTCGCCGCGAGCACGTCGGCTTCGTGTTCCAGTTCTACAACCTCATACCCAGCCTGACCGCGCGCGAGAACGTCGAGGTGGTCACCGAGATTGCCAGCCATCCGATGGGCGCCAGCGAGGCCCTGGCACTAGTCGGGCTCGGTGATCGCCTGGACGCCTTTCCGGCACAGCTCTCCGGCGGTCAGCAACAGCGCGTCGCCATCGCCCGCGCCATCGCCAAGCAGCCCGAAGTGCTGCTCTGCGACGAGCCCACCGGCGCGCTCGATTCGGAGACCGGCACCCAGGTGCTGGCAGCTCTGTCCGACGTCAACCAGCGCTTGGGCACCACCACCGTGGTCATCACCCACAACGCCGGCATCGCCGCCATGGCCCACCGCGTGATCCGGCTGTCGGACGGGCGCATCGTGAGCGTGGAGGTGAACGAAGAGCGCAAGCTGGCGGGGGAGATCAGTTGGTGAGAAAGCAGTCAAACGTGAAACGTAAAACGTCAATAAGGGCGCGCTCCGTTGACGTTTTACGTTTCACATTTGACTCTGCTTGCCGTCTGGCTGGTTGATAACGCATGACGGCCCTGAACAAGAAACTCCTCCGCGACCTCTGGCACGTCAAGAGCCAGGTGCTGGCCATCGTGCTGGTCATGGCCAGTGGCATTGCCACTTTTCTGATGTCGATCTCGAATCTGGATTCGCTCACCGCCACGCGCGAGCGCTTCTATCTGGAGTACCGCTTTGCCGATGTCTTTGCCACGCTGAAGCGGGCGCCGCTGAGCGTGGGCGCCGACATCGCCGCGATCGACGGCGTGGGGGCGGTCGAACTGGCCATCCAGGCGCCGATGCGGATACGGCTCGAAGGCTTTGCCGACCCGGTGCGCGGCACCCTGATCTCCTTGCCCGATACCGGACCGAAACAGCTGAATCGACTGTATCTGCGCGCCGGGCGCATGCCTGAACCGTATGCGCAGAACGAGATCGTGCTGGGCGAGGCCTTTGCCACCGCCCACGGGCTCCATCCTGGCGATCAGTTGCGCGGCGTGGTGGGCGGGCGCATCGAGGACTACCGGATCGTCGGCATCGCCATCTCGCCCGAATACGTCTATCAGATCCAGGCCGGCGCTGCCTTTCCGGACTTCGAGCGTTACGCCATTGCCTGGATCAGCCGGCGCGCGCTGGAAGCGGCCTATGGCATGGATGGCGCGTTCAACAGCGTGGCCCTGGCGCTGGCACCGGATGCGCAGACCGAGCGGGTGATCGAGCGACTCGATCCCATCCTTGAGAACTATGGCGGGCTCGGCGCCATCGGTCGGGTCGATCAGCTCAGTCATAAATTCCTGTCGGCCGAGTTCGATCAGCTGAAGACCATGGCCACGGTGTTTCCGGCCGTGTTCATGTCGGTGGCGGCCTTTCTGCTGAATGTGGTCTTCAGTCGCTTGATCAGCACCCAGCGCGACCAGATTGCCATCCTCAAGGCCTTCGGCTACAGCCACGCCGCCATCGGCTGGCACTATGTGTCGATGGTCGGCCTGGTCATCGCGCTGGGCTCGGCCGTGGGCATCGCCGGTGGCATCTGGCTGGGACGGGCGCTCGGCCTGCTGTACATGAGTTTCTATCGTTTTCCCTATCTGGATTTCGTGCTGTCACCGGCGGCCGTGGCCGCCGCGATCGGGATTTCACTGGCTGCAGCACTGTCCGGCGCGGCCTTTGCGCTGGTTCGCGCCGCGCGTCTGCCACCGGCCGAGGCGATGCGCCCGGAAGCGCCGCCGCGCTACAGCAACTCGATGCTGGAGCGGGTGCTGCCCAGGCGCTGGCTGGATCAACCCACGCGCATGATTCTGAGGCAGCTGTCGCGACGGCCGGCCAAGGCGCTGTTCACCGTGCTCGGCATTGCTCTGGCCGGCGGCGTGCTGACCATCGGCATGTTCCAGCAGGATGCCTTGAACTTCATGGTCGATCAGCAATTCGCGCTGGCCCAACGCAACGATCTGTCGGTGAGTTTCGTCGAGCCCGAAGGCTATGACGCGCTGGCCGAAATCCGCACGCTGCCGGGCGTGATTGCCGTCGAGGGCGTGCGCGACGTCGGTGTACGCCTGCGCGCCGGGCCGCGCAGCGTGCTCACCGGCCTGCAGGGTCTCGGCAACGACTCCAGCCTCAAGCGGGTCCTCGATGTCCGTTCCAAACCGCAGGCACTACCTACCGGCGGGCTGCTGCTCACCGAATACCTGGCGCAGATGCTGGGCGTGCGTCGCGGCGATCTGATCGAAGTCGAAGAGCTGCAGGGCGCGCGCCGACATTTCTCGGTACCGGTGGATGGCACCGTGCGGGAGTTCATCGGCATCAATGCCTACATGGAGCTGGATGCCCTGAACGCACTGCTGGGAGAAGGCGAGCGTGTCAGCAGCGCCTTGTTGCAGATCGACCCGCCCTTCGTCGACGAGGTCTACCGGCTGCTGGAAGATCGCCCCGGAGTCGCGGCCGTGGGCTCACGCAAGGCCGCGATCCAGAATTTCTACCAGACCATGGCCGAGTCGCTGCTGATCTTCACCTTCATCGCCACCCTGCTCGCCGGCCTGATCGCCTTTGGCGTGCTCTACAACACCGCCCGCATCGCGCTGGGTGAACGCGGCCGCGAGCTGGCATCCTTGCGCGTGCTCGGATTCACCCGTGGCGAAGTGGCCTACATCCTGGTCGGCGAGCTGGCGCTGCTGACCTTTGCCGCCATCCCGGTCGGCTGGATCGTCGGCGCCGGCCTGGTGCAGGTGATCGTGCGCGGCCTGCAGAGCGAGCTCTATCGGGTACCGGCCTATCTGTCAATCGAAACCCTGGCCAGCGCCACCGTGGTGGTGCTGGTCGCTGCCTTGATCTCCGCCTTGATCGTGATCCACCGAGTGCGTCATCTGGATCTGGTGGAGGTGTTGAAGACGCGGGAGTAACGCCGGCGCCTTTTGTCGCGCCGGCCAGCGACACCCGAAAGGTCGGGCCGACTGCCCTCGACACTGTGCCTGCGGTTGCAGGCGGCATACCTCAGGTTGCAGGCATCATCGTGTCAAGGCGCGCGCATCCCCAGGCACAACCCACCAAAGCATCCCGGCAGAGCATCCGCTCCGGCGACCAGCGAGGTCGCAATCCACGGAGATAAGCCATGTTCCTCTTGTCCAGATTCACCGTCTGCCTTTCCCTGCTGATCTCGACTTCGGTGCTGGCAGCGCCGCCATCCGCCCCCTTGATCATCGATACAGGCGTTGCCGGTACCGGCGTGCTCGCGGCCACGGTTCCCGATGACGGACTCCCGCTCGTGATCTTCCAGGGCGTGGGCGCTGTCATCATGGCCTACAAATGCTTTGCCGCCGATTGCAGCAGCGGCGGCAGTCTGAGCAGTCTGGTCCCACTCAGCGCCCGCCGCATACGGGTCGCCCTCGGTGCGGACGGCTTGCCGGTGATCGGCCTGTCGATCGCGAATTCCGGCTTGCGCATGCTGAAATGCAGCAACCCGTCGTGTGCCGGTGGCACCGTGCTCAAGATTCTGGACAGCACCAACCTGGGAGGCGTCGCCGATCATGATCTGATCGTTCCCCCGGATGGGCTTCCGATCTTTGCCTACAACGATGGCAACAATGGCGACCTCAAGGTGGCACGCTGCAACGATGGAGGCTGCACATCGGTCCAGCTGAGCATCGTCGATAGCGTGGGATCCGTCGGAACCGCGCCGGCAATCGCGCTGGTCAATGGTCTGCCGCAGATCGCCTACGACGCCAACGCCAATACCCTGCGTCTCGCCATCTGTTCCGACATGGCCTGCTCGCGTAG
This sequence comes from Lysobacterales bacterium, assembly GCA_050250665.1. Taxonomy (GTDB): domain Bacteria; phylum Pseudomonadota; class Gammaproteobacteria; order Xanthomonadales; family SZUA-5; genus JADKFD01. The sequence goes on from JBFWOF010000022.1 coordinate 36,248, forward strand.
CGCCAGCTTCGTCAATCTGGTCGCCGATAATCCCGACGACACGGCCATGCTGACGAGCCGCAGTGGCGCAGCCATGATCGCCTACAAGCACGATGTGGCCCTGGGCGACTCCCTCAAGCTGGTCCAATGCAACAACAGCGCCTGCACCGCGCCGATCGTGCGCCAGTTGGACCAGATCGAATTTGGTCTGGGTCTGGGCGATGGTGTGGAGATGATCGCGGGCGCTGACGGACTCCCGGTGTTGAGCTATGTCGACCAGAGCCTGGGGACGGTCAAGCTGCTGCGCTGCGCCCGGCAGGATTGTGCCACCAGCACCATCACTACACTGCATGCACCCCCCAACGCAGTGCTGAGCACCAACGCCGCTACTGCACTGACCCTGACCGCGCAGGGCACGCCCCTGGTCGGCTACGGCGTATCCGCCGGGTCGTTGACGCTAAGCGTGTGCAATACGCGAGGGTGTCTCTAGCTGCGACGAACTCGGGCTTCTGGCAGGCCGGACCTGCCAGAAGCCCGCTCGCGTCGGCATTCTTGTCGCAAGCCGTTGTCGCGACCCCGAAGTGGCAACGAGAGCAGATGCCTCAACGTCCGCCCGCTCTTCCCCTTTTCCTTTTTTCCCTTTCCCTTTTTCCCACCACCTCAGGCCTTCCCCAACAACCGCATGATTTCCTTGAAGCGCAGCTGCAGGCCTTCGCGGTCGCCGTGCTCCTTGAGCATGGCCAGTGCGCTCGGCACCAGGAAGGCGCGGTCGGTGCATTCGATGATCGCGGCGATTTCCTGCATCTCCCGCTCCAGTGACTGAGTCGACGGCAGGAAGCCTTCGAAGGTGGACGCCAGTCTGTCCTTGCCAAGCTTTTCCTCGCCGGCCAGCAGCGCCTCGCGCCAGGCGCGGCCGACCAGGGCTTCGATGTCGGCGCCGGAGAGATCGCCGACAAAGGGCACATCGGGCACATCTTCGGGCGCCAGCACGGCACCGAACTTCTTGGCGATGACCACGAAATAGGCGCGGATCTCGTCCTGGGTCTGCGGATAGAACAGCGGGATGTGGATCTCGGCACGGCCCTGGCGCTTGATGTCGATGGGCAGCAGATCCGGGCGCGCCGTCAGCAGCATCCAGACGATCTTGCCGCGGTAATCGGTGTCGCCCATGGCATTGGCGATCATGCCGAAGACCCGGCTGCCGACCCCGGAATCACCGCCCGATTCGCGCTGGCCAAGCATGGCGTCGGCCTCGTCGATGATGACCATCACCGGGCCCATGCCGCGCAGCACGCCGAGCACGCGCTGCAGATTGGCCTCGGTCTCGCCCACATACTTGCTGCGGAAATTCTTCAGGGTGACGCAGGGCATGCCGATCGAACCGGCGAGACACGTGGCCAGAAAAGTCTTGCCGGTGCCCACCGGGCCGTTGAACAGATAGCCCATCGGGGCCACATCCGAGCGCCCGCGGCGGATGATCTCGGCGTCATCGAGCAGTCGTTTCTTGGCGGCCTCGTGGCCGACCACGCGCTCCAGCCCGTACTTGGGTTCCACGAATTCCAGCAGGTCCTGAGCCTGGCGCTCGATCAGTTGTTTCTTGCGGGCCTTGAATCGCTTCTCGTCCAGACGCTGGCCGCTGCGACGCGCGCTTTCGACCAGTACCGCCAGATCGGCCAGGGTCACCGCGGCCGTGAGTTTCGCCAGCGCTTCGACCGTGAAGTCCGAGAAGGAAGACACATCGATATCGGCGGTGATGGACTTGAGGAAGCGCAGCCGCGCCGGCTCGTCGGGCAGTTCGATCTCGATGGCGTTGACATGCGGCGAACCAACCAGACGATCGTGAAAGTCCGCCAGCCGCTCGTCGATCAGCACAAAAGCCATGTTGCTGCGCTTGACGTAGGGGTTGGCCGCCCACTTCAGCATGGTCACCAGATTGGCTGCCGTATTGGCAGTCCCGCGCTCGGGGTCGGGTACCACGAAGGAGGCAAAATCGAACAGGATGGCGATCTTGATGCGGTCCGCCTCCTTGGCGGTCAGGTTTTCCAGCACCATGCGATCGAGCAGATACAGGGCCTGTGCCGGGTCGCGCGGCATGCGTTCCGGATCACCCAGGCGTCGCGACACCCAACCGACCATCTGCCGCTGGCGTTCGACGTCACCACCGGCATAGGCCTTGATGCCGTGGGCCAGATCGAAGCCCAGCACCAGATCGAAACGCCCGAACATCTGCGTGGCCAGAAACTCGTTGACCGAGCCATAGCGAGGCGTCGCCCCATTCGGAATCTCGACCAGATCGCTGGTATTGCCGTGCAACACATACATCGCCGAGGTGCCGGCAAAGTACAGATCCGCCATGCGCGCAGCCCACGGCGGCAGGTTGTCGGGCAATCCGGTGAGGGTGGACATGGCCGCGGCTCCGTCAGCTATCGAGATGCCGATGATGCCCTGAGAGCGGGTGTGGCGCTTGCTCAAGCGCGCGGCGGGATCATGGAAAGAGCCTGGACGCTGTCGGGCCGAAGCGGCCTTGAGGAGGGACGCGCGCCTGCGCGGCCGCTCTTGCTCTCCGGTCACCAAGAGCAGCGCCGCAGCGCGGCGCCCCTTACGGCAGCGACCCGCACCTTCCCGCCAGATCTCTCACGCGGAGGCGCGGAGAACGCGGAGAAGAGCACTCTGAATTGAGGGTCCGAGGCATTCCTCCGCGACCTCCGCGCCTCCGCGCGAACAAGCGGTTCTGGGCCTGTCGCGTTTCCCTTACGCTGGATTGCTTCGCTACGCTCGCAATGAACCCATGTCGTAGGCCCCTCGATTTTCAGAGTCTGACCGACGGCGACGTCGGAGCGGTGACGTAGGCCGGGTCCGCGCGCCCGGCAGCCTGGGCTGAGCGCAGCGATGACAAGCGCGCGGCGCCCGGCAGGCCATGCCGCGGGCGCCGGCGCGAACAGCCCTGGCGCACATCCCGATTTGCCGCGCGCCGGAGCCGCGCTACCTCACTGTCACCAAGCGCGGCGCCCTCCACGGCAGCGACCCGCATCTTCCTACCGGATTTCTCACGCGGAGGCGCGGAGAACGCGGAGAAGAGCAATTGCCATCAAGGGCCCTTGGCCTTTCTCCGCGACCTCCGCGCCTCCGCGTGAAAAAGCGGTCCTGGGCCTGTCGCGTTTCCCTTACGCTGGATTGCTTCGCTACGCTCTCCAGGAACCCATGTCGTAGGCCCCTCAAAATTCGGAGTCTGATGGACGGCGACGTCGGAGCGATGACGTAGGCCGGGTCCGCGCGCCCGGCAGCCTGGGCTGCGCGCAGCGATGACAAGCGCGCGGCGCCCGGCAGGCCATGCCGCGGCCGCCGGCGCGAACAGCCCTGGCGCACATCCCGATTCACCGCGCGCCGGAGCCGCGCTACCTCACTGTCACCAAGCGCGGCGCCCTCCACGGCAGCGACCCGCATCTTCCTACCGGATTTCTCACGCGGAGGCGCGGAGAACGCGGAGAAGAGCACTCTGAATTGAGGGCCCCGGGCATTTCTCCGCGACCTCCGCGCCTCCGCGTGAACAAGCGGTTCTGGGCCTGTCGCGTTCACCTTACGCTGGATTGCTTCGCTACGCTCGCAATGACGCGGGGGCTCAGGGCCCGTGCGCAGGCCATGCCGCGGCCGCCGGCGCGAACAGCCCTGGCGCACGTCCTGATTTGCCGCGCGCCGGAGCCGCGCTACCTCACGGTCACCAAGCGCGGCGCCCTCCACGGCAGCGACCCGCATCCTCCTGCCGGATATCTCACGCGGAGGCGCGGAGAACGCGGAGAAGAGCACTCTGAATTGAGGGTCCGAGGCATTCCTCCGCGGCCTCCGCGCCTCCGCGTGAACCAGCGGTCCTGGGCGCGGGCGCGGCCGACGAACAAACCCGACTATTGCGTCCCACCCACGGTCAGACTGTCGACTCGCAGCGTGGGCTGGCCGACGCCAACCGGTACGCTCTGGCCGTCCTTGCCGCAGACGCCGACGCCCTGATCGAGTTCGAGATCGTTGCCGACCATGGACACGCGGGTCAGCACATCCGGGCCGTTGCCGATCAGGGTGGCACCCTTGACCGGCGCGGTGATCTTGCCGTCTTCGATCAGATAGGCCTCGGAGGCCGAGAACACGAACTTGCCGCTGGTGATGTCGACCTGGCCGCCGCCGAAATTGGCGGCATACAGGCCCTTCCTGACCGAGCGGATGATCTCGTCGCGCTCATGCGGGCCGGGGCGCATGTAGGTGTTGGTCATGCGCGGCATCGGCAGATGGGCGAAGGATTCGCGGCGGCCGTTGCCGGTGCTCACGGTACCCATCAGGCGGGCGTTGAGCTTGTCCATCAGATAGCCCTTGAGCACCCCGTTCTCGATCAGCGTGGTGCAATGGCTGGGCGTGCCCTCGTCATCGACGGTGAGCGAGCCGCGCCGTCCGGGCAGGGTGCCATCGTCGACCACGGTGACCAGCGGGTTGGCCACCTTCTGACCGATACGACCGGTGAAGGCGCTGGTGCCCTTGCGGTTGAAATCGCCTTCCAGGCCATGACCGATGGCCTCGTGCAGCAGGATCCCGGGCCAGCCGGATCCCAGCACCACGGTCATGCTGCCCGCTGGCGCCGGCACCGATTCCAGATTGACCAGCGCCTGGCGCACGGCCTCGCGCGCGTGGGCGCGGGCGGCGTCGCCCGTCATGATGTCCTCGAAGCCGCGACGGCCACCGCCACCGGAGAATCCGGCCTCGCGTCGACCGCCCTGTTCGGCAATGACCTGCACCCGGAACTGCATCAGCGGACGCACATCCGCCGCCAGAGTGCCATCGGACTGGGCGATCAGAATGGTGTCGGTCTCGGCAGCCAGGCTGACCATCACCTGATGCACGCGCGGGTCCAGGCTGCGGGCATAGGCGTCGATCTCCTTGAGCAAGGCCACCTTGGCCTCGGCACTGGCGCTGTCGATGGGATCGAGTGCCGGATACAGCGGCGTCGGTGCCTGCCGCGCCAAGGGTGCCAGCGTACCGCTCTGACCGCTGCGGGCGATGGCCCGGGCGCTGCTGGTGGCTTCGATCAGCGCCGCCGAGTCGATGGCATCGGAGTAGGCAAAGCCGACCTTCTCACCAGAAACGGCACGCACGCCCACGCCCTGCTCGATATTGTGCGAGCCCTCCTTGACGATGCCGTCCTCCAGGCCCCAGCCCTCGTGGCGGGTGTGCTGGAAATAGAGATCGGCGCTGTCCACGCCAGGTCCCAGCAAGCTGCCCAGAGCACGCTCTACCAGCGGCAGATCCAGCCCGGAGGACAAAAACTGGCGCTCGGCCAGGGCGATCACGGAATCGGTCATTGCAACACTCAGACTGCAGATAGGCCTAGCATGATGCCGCAGCAGCGGTATTCAAGGGGTGTTTCCCGGGGCACGGGGCACGGGGCACGGGGCACGGGGCACGGGGCACGGGAAAAGGCTACGGGCTTTCGGCTCTGGTGGGTCCAGACTTGTCTGGACGCTACTGGCAGTTGGGGGCAAGAGCGACCGCGACTCTCACAAGAACATTGGGCCCAACCGGGCATACGCGAAGCTGGCGGATGAGCGACGATCGCCGCTACACCGTGTCACGCAGGCCCTGCGGGCCAACGTGACCTACGCCCGCCGGGGAACCAAACTGGACGGTGCCCCGTGCCCCGTCCTTACGATGAGGTCGGAATCTTCAGCACGGCACCGACCCGGACCAGATCGCCATCGATGGCGTTGGCCTTGCGGATCTTCGATACCGACACGCCATGACGCACGGCGATCTCGCTGAGGGTCTCGCCGCGGGCGACCACATGGGCGCGTGATCTGACGTTGGCGGCGATCCAGGTCCCCGGCGGCGGCGCCGCGTGGAAATAATCGCGCACGCCCAGCATCACGGCTTCGGCCACGCGCTCGCGGTGGCGGTTGTCGTTGAGCTTGCGCTCTTCTTCCGGATTGCTGATGAAACCGGTCTCGACCAGCAACGAGGGCACATCGGGCGAGCGCAGCACCACGAAATTGGCGCGCTCGACATAGCGCTTGTGGGCCTTGCCCATGCGCGTCAGTGAGGCCAGCACATGCTCGGCGGCCTGGGCGCTGGCTTCCAGCGTGGCACCCTGCGACAGATCCAGCAGCACCGCTGCCAGCATCTTGTCCTTGCCGTTCAGCGAGACGCCGCCGACCAGATCGGAGCGGTTCTCGCGCTCGGCCAGATAACGCGCAGCCTCGTTCGAGGCACCGCGGGTGCTGAGCGTGTACACCGACGATCCGGCTGCCTTGCGATTCAAGGCCGCGTCGGCATGGATGGAGATGAACAGATCGGCCTTGTGGTCGCGGGCCTTCTGGAAACGGGTCTGCAACGGGATGAAGACATCGCTGTCGCGGATCAGCACGGCGCGCATGCCGGGCTCGGCGTTGATGCGCTTGGCCAGCAGCTGCGCCATCTTCAGGGTGACCATCTTCTCGTGCGTGCCCTTGGCGCCGATGGCGCCAGGATCCTCGCCACCGTGCCCGGCATCGACAGCGATGACCACATCCCGCGCCGGCAGCACGGCTGCCGTAGCCGCGGTGGTGGTTGCGGTCTGCGCTGGCTCTTTGGGAGCAGTGGCCGGCACCATGTCGACGACCAGCCGGCGGCGGCTGCCGTCAGGCTTGTCGAGCATGAAACTCTTGGGGCGTACCGCTTCGGTCAGATCAAAGACGATGCGCAGGCGATCGGCCTCCGGCTGACCCGAGCGCACACTGCGCACCAGACCCTTGCCGCTGCTGTCGACACTGGACCGCAAACGGCCATTGATGACATCGACGACCAGGCGATCGGGGCCCGCCAGGGTAAACACGCGATATTCGGCGGTTTCCGACAATTCGATGGTGGCGCGTGTGTATTCATTCCCGGCTCGTACGCGCACCGATTTGACCTCGGTTGCCGAGGCCATCGATCCAAAACAGAGCATCAGAAACGCCAAGGCGCGGTACATCGACTCAGGCTTCCATTTCCCAGGATGGACATTGAACCCCATAAGCGCCCCTGCTGACAAGTCTTTTTGTTACTAATCCAATGCTTAGCCAACATACTTGAACGGTTGCTTTACCAATGGCGCGATATTGCCCGGATTACCGGACGGCATTCGGCCCATTCTCGGTATCGATGCGATCAGTACCCTGGGCGTCATTGCGAGCCACCTGTATCGCCCGACACTGCGCAAGGGCCATGAACTCGCCTGCTGCGCGTAGCCTGGTGTGCCGCGCAGCGGCTCACCGGGGCTCCTATGCATCACCGCCCGCAGAGCGCTGCGCGCACTTCGGGCTACAAGAGCTGGCTCCTGCCGGAATATGGGAATTCAATAACTTACGATATGGGTTCCTGGAGATCGTAGCGAAGCCTTCCATACCCACAGCTGCCGAAGCACTGGATTGCTTCGTCGCTGCGCTCCTCGCAATGACGCGTCAACAAGTTACGCCGCGGATTCATGGAAAGCGCAGCGAAGCCATCCGGAGGATCACCAATGGGTTTCTGGATTGCTTCGCCCCGCTAAAGCCTGCCCGCCCGCAGCGCCGTCAGCCAGCGCTCGCCTGCGGCGCTGCCGGCGCTCAGTCGGACTTCCCGACCTTCGGCCACGTGCTCGATCGCGATCGACAGATCGGCCTTGTCCAGGCGCCCCTCGCCGCGCTCGGGCCATTCGACCAGCAACAGTTCGTCGGCGCGATCGTGCTCGCGCAGGCCCAGGGCCTCGAGTTCGTCACCTGAACCCAGGCGATACAGATCCCAGTGACTGACCCTGAGGCGCTCGGTGACATAGGGCTCGATCAAGGTGTAGGTGGGGCTCTTGACCCGGCCCTCGTGGCCCAGGCCACGCAGCAAGCCGCGCACCAGGCAGGTCTTGCCGGCGCCGAGGTTTCCGGACAGGCAGACCAGTCCGGGACCGACCACACTGGCCAGCTGTCGCCCCAGCTCCAGCGTCGCCGCTTCGTCGGCCAGATGCAGGCACAGATCCTCGCTCATGCAGGATTGGCCATCTCGCGCAGGTAGGGCATCAGATCGCCGGCCAGCATGCCGCGCTCACCCCCGACGCCCGCCGCCGCGGCGGCCGCCAGTGCATGCAACAGAACCCCGGCGCGCGCGGCATTGGCAGCGCTCAGACCCTGCGCGATCAGTCCGCCGATGACGCCGGCAAGCACGTCGCCGCTGCCACCGGTGGCCAGTGCCGGATTGGCATAGGGCGAGATGGTCAGATGCTGCGGACTCTCGCAGATCAGGGTGCCGGCGCCCTTGAGCACCACCGTGGCCTGGAAATACTCCGCCAGGCGCTGGGCGGCGCCGAAACGATCGGCCTGAATCTCCTTGCTGCTGCAATCCAGCAGACGCGCGGCCTCTCCGGGATGCGGCGTGATCACCACCTCCTCGGGCAGCACGCAAGCCGCCTGCGCCAGCAGATTCAGCGCATCGGCATCCATGACGATGGGCAGGCCGCGCTCGGTGACGGTGGCCAGCAGGCTCTGCGACCAGGCGCTCTGCCCCAGACCCGGACCGACAACGATCACGCTGGCCTTGTCCAGCATCGATTCCAGATCGCCGGGACCGGCCACTGCGCGCACCATCAACTCCGGGCGCGCCGACAGGATCGGGCTGACGTGAGCAGCGCGGGTGGCGACGCTGACCAGACCGGCACCGCTACGCCCCGCCGCCTCCGCGGCCAGCCGCACGGCACCGCCATAACCCTCATCGCCCCCCACGACCAGCACATGGCCGTAGTGTCCCTTGTGCGCGCTGCGCTGGCGGCGCGGCAGCCACGCAGCCAGATCCTGCGGCCGCAGCACGCGGGCGGCGGCGGGCACACAGGCAAACAGGACCTTGGGCAGATCCAGGTCATCCAGAATCAACTCACCCACCAGTCCCGGTGCTTCGCCGGTCAGCAGACCTTGCTTGAGGCCGATGAAACTGAGCGTGGCCTCGGCACGCACGGCCACACCGGGGCAGGAGCCGGTGTCGGCATCCAACCCGGAGGGCACGTCCAGCGCCAGCACCGGTGCTGTTTGCGCGTTCATGGCCTCGATCAGCCCGGCGTGTGCGCCCAGCGGCGGCCGCGTCAGGCCGATGCCGAAGAGCGCATCGACGACCAGATCGAAACCCGCCAGCTCGCCACTGAAGATCGACATCTGGCCGCCGGCCTCGCGCCAGGCGGCGCAGGCATTGGCAGCCTCGCCATGGGCAGGCAGGGCCTGATCCGGTGCATACAGGAAGACATCCCGACGGGCCTCCGACAGCAGCCGCGCCAGCACATAGCCGTCGCCACCATTGTTGCCGGTGCCGCAGACCACGGCGATGCGTTGCGCCAGCGGATAGCGCTCCCGCACCAGTGCGGCGGCGGCGCGCCCGGCGCGCGCCATCAACTCGTCACCCGGCAACTCGAAGGAAGCGCCGGCCAGTCGGTCGAGCTCCCGCGACTGGGCAACGCTGTAGGCCAGCTCGGGTAGCGCGGCAGGGTTCGGCTTGGACATGTCTGACACCGGCAGGGGCGAAACCGCCCGAAACAGCGGCTGAGTATACTGAGGGGCGTCGGCCACACCGATCTTGCCCCAACGCCCCTGCCGATCGGATCGCAGGCTTCGACCACAGGAGTATCCGAGCGCATGAGCGCGCCCTCATCGGCCGAGCACACCGCGCTCAAGCAGCGGATCCGGGCGCTGGCCGAGGATCTGGGCTTTCAGGCGCTGGGCGTGGCGAACATTGCCCTCGAGGAAGATGCGCAGCGTCTGCAGGACTGGATTGCCCGCGGCTGGCACGCGCAGATGGAATACATGCATCGCCATGGGCCAAAGCGCTGGACGCCGGCTGATCTGGTCCCCGGCACCCTCAGCGTGCTCTCGGCGCGCATGGATTACTGGCCGGCCGAGAGCGCTGATGCGCTCTCGGTATTGGAGAAGCCTGAGCTGGCTTATGTGTCGCGTTATGCGCTGGGGCGGGATTATCACAAACTCTTGCGTTCGAGACTGCAGAAGCTCGCGGATGCCATTGTCGAACTGATCGGACCCTTTGGCTACCGGGTTTTCGTCGACTCGGCTCCGGTGCTGGAGAAACCGCTGGCGCGCAATGCCGGCTTGGGCTGGATCGGCAAACACACCAATCTGATCGCCCGCGATGCCGGCAGCTATTTCTTTCTGGGCGAGATCTACACCGATCTGCCGCTGCCGCCCGATGCGCCGGTGGCCGACCATTGCGGCAGTTGCCGGCGCTGCCTGGACGCCTGCCCCACCGCCGCCCTGCCGGCGCCCTACCAGATCGATGCGCGCCGCTGCATTTCCTATTTGACCATCGAACATCAGGGGCCGATCCCGCTGGCACTGCGGCCCATGCTCGGCAACCGCATCTACGGCTGCGACGATTGCCAGCTGGTCTGTCCCTGGAACAAATATGCCCGGCTGGCCGGCGAGCCCGATTTCCGCGCCCGCCATGGTCTGGATCAATCCAGTCTGATCGAGTTGTTCAGCTGGGACGAAGCCAGCTTCCTCAGCCGCACCGAAGGCTCAGCCATCCGCCGCATCGGCCACGGCCGCTGGCTGCGCAACATCGCCATTGCGCTCGGCAATGCACCCAGTTCGGCGGACGCCATCGCCGCCTTGCAGGCGCGCGCCGGGCATCCGGACGAGACCGTCCGCGAGGCCGTCGAATGGGCGCTGCAAAGGCAGAAATCCGGACCGCACCGGGAGCAGTTTCCGTCGGCACTCGACCGACGAGTACAGGTGCGCCTGCCGCAGTCGTAGGTCACGTTGGCCGCCCAGCGGCCTACGTGACAAGCCAGCCTCCAAGGCTACAAGGCAAGCCCGGGCGGAGCGCGCCCGGAGCTTTGCTGAAGTCGGTGTCCGGCCAAGAGCGTCCAGACAAGTCTGGACCTGCGGGCAAGAACCCATTTCTGAGGCAGCTTGATACCAGGAGCAGCACGCGGAGTTCGCAGAGGACAAGCAGAGAGAACGCCAAGAAAAGCAGGCTGAGGGCGTGAAGCTCTTCTCTGCGTTCCCTCTGCCTCTGCTCCGCGTTCTCTGCGTTCAGTACTTCATCCCCGGTGTGCCAGGGGTGTCGCTCGTCCGACACCGATCAGTCACGACGCGAAGACGCGCCTGTATCGCGCCTTCAGCGGGTGCTGCGATAGCGCCTCAGCAAGGCCTCGGTAGAGCTGTCGAGTCCGTTCATGGCGGCCTCGCCGGTGACCATCGGCAGCAGTTGCCCGCAGATTTCCTTGCCCAGCTCCACGCCCCACTGGTCGAAGGAATTGATGCCGAGCATGCGTCCGGCCAGGTACACCTTGTGCTCCATCAGCGCGATCAGCGCGCCAACCGAATGCGCATCCAGCTGTTCCAGCAGCAGTGTCGTGCTCGGTCGGTTACCGGGAAACACCCGCTGGCGGGCGCGGGCCTGCGCCGCCGGATCGGCCGGATGGGATTCCTGCGCCAGGGCTTCGGGATAACTGCGCCCACGCAACAGGGCCGCACCCTGCGCCGCCATATTGGCGATCAGGGCGTCGTGGTGACCATCGAAATCGTGTTCGACCCGGGCCGCGGCGATGAAGCTCACCGGCACCACATCGGTGCCCTGGTGCAGGGCCTGGAAGAAGGCGTGCTGCACGCTGGTGCCGACACCGCCCCAGACCACCGGCGCGGTGGGATAGCTCATGGTCTCGCCGCTGACATCCACCGACTTGCCGTTGGATTCCATCTCCAGCTGCTGCAGGTATTCGGGCAGCCGGGCCAGGCGTTCGTCGTAGACCACGACCGCGTGGGAGGGATGCCCAAAGCCGCAGCGGTGCAGCAGCTCGATCAGAGCCAGCAGGAATCCGGCATTGCTCTCCCAGGGCTCGTGCAGCACATGCTGGTCGATCTGATGGGCGCCATCGAGCAGCGCGCGGAAACGACCAATGCCGAGCGCATAGACCAGCGGAAAGCCGATCGCACTCCAGACCGAATAACGGCCACCGACAGCTTCACTGAAAGCCAGAATATGGGTTTCCGGCACGCCCATGGCCCGCGCCGCCTCGGGTTTGGCGGTCACGGCCACCAGCCGCTGGCTGATCTCGGATTCACTGAGGCCATGCGCGCGCATCCAGTGCATCGCGCTTTCCGCGTTCATCCGTGTTTCCTGGGTGCTGAAGCTCTTGGAGGCCAGCACGAAGGCGCTTCGTCGGGGATCGAGGTGCCGCAACACTGCATCCAGCGCATTGCCATCGACATTGGCAACGAAGCGCAGGCGGCGGCCGTGCAGGGCCTGGGCACCCAGGGCTTCATAGACCAGCCGCGGTCCCAGATCAGAGCCGCCGATGCCGAGATTGACCAGCGTTTCGATGCCCTCTCCCGCAAGCTTCTCTCCGAGGGCCGCCATCCGCCGCAGGGCGCTCTGCATGTCGTCGTGGCGGTCTCGCAGAGCCTCGGCCACCGGCGTGCCTTCGGGCACGCGCAACAGCGTGTGCAGCGCCGCACGGCCCTCGGAGGCATTGACGGTATGGCCTTCGAACAGCGCCTTGAGCGCATCGCGCAGCTGCATGCGTTCCGCCAGCTGCGCCGCAGCAATCACCAGATCATCGCTGAGCGCCTGCTTGGACAGATCCAGCCAGGCGCCCGGCAGTTCCAGGGCAAAGCGCTGGGCGCGGCCGGGATCTCGGGCGAACATCTCGCGCAGATCAGCGCCGGACCCGCGGGCATGCTGGCGCAGCAGCTGCACCAGTTCGGTACGCAACTCGGAAAAATCGGACATGGGTCGCTCCGCAATCCAGTGGGGTCGATGCCAAGTCTGGTCCCGACAGCGCCGAATTTGAAGCGCCGGAATGCAGGCGAAAAAAAACCCTCACCAATTCGGCGAGGGTTTAATCGGAGTGACGATTACCTCAACGCGCCCTGCGTGCTCTAGCTGCGTGTTGCTTCGCTACCAGAGTGGTTGCAAAAGTACCACAGCATGTTGCGGAAATCCATACAGTGCGGCGCATTGTTCAGAATTTTGCAACCTCGGTCAGGATCGGGTGAAACGCAGATTGTCGATCAGCCGTGCCCGACCCAGCCAGGCGGCGGCCAGCACCACCAGCTCCTTCTCCTCGGGTGCCGGCGGTTGCAGGGTTTCAGCCGAGCGCACTTCCAGATAGTCCGGCCGAAATCCCTGCCCGACCAGTTCGGTCAGGGCCGCTGCCGTGAGCGCTTCGATGGCTTCGCCGGCACCCACGCCCGTAGCCACGCGCTGCAACGCCCGGTAGATGGCGCCGGCCTGCAGGCGCTCGGCGGCGCTCAGATACTGGTTGCGCGAGCTCAAGGCCAGACCGTCGGCATCGCGGGCCGTCGGCGCGCCGACGATCTCGATCGGGAAACCGAGATCAGCGCTCATGCGCCGGATCAGCAGCAATTGCTGGTAGTCCTTCTCGCCGAACACGGCGACATCCGGCGCCACGTGATTGAACAGGCGCGCGACCACGGTGGCGACGCCGCGGAAATGCCCGGGGCGCGCGGCTCCGCAGAGTATTCCGGAGAGACTCGGCACATCGACCCAGGCCTCGGTCTCACCGAAGGGATAGATCGATTCGATGGTCGGGGTGAACAGCACATCGGTCCCGGCCGCCTTGAGAAACTCGGCGTCGCGCTCCAGCGTGCGCGGATAGGCCGCATAGTCTTCCGAGGGGCCGAACTGGGTGGGATTGACGAACACGCTGGCCACGACCCGGTCCGCCAGTTCGCGGGCACACTCGATCAGCGAGATATGCCCGGCATGCAGATTGCCCATGGTCGGCACGAAGGCAATGCGCAGGCGCGCAATACGCCACTCACGCAGCTCTTCGCGCATCGGCGCGGGCTCATTGAATCGATGCATTCCTGCTACTCCAGAATTGTTGGTGCGTCATTGCGAGGAACGTAGTGACGAAGCAATCCAGCGAGACTTGCGAGCGTGCGCCTCGATTGGGGAAAGATAGGGACGCTAAGGACGCGAAGGAAGAGCAAGAAAGGACGCGAAGGAGATCAACAGGAGATCAACAGGAGATCAATCAGCGATGGACATCCAGGAAATTCCAGGTCCTCAATGAGTTGCGCCATGCAGAAAGCCAGGGCGGTGTCCTGTCAATTTCTTGAGAATCCCACAGGAAGATCTTCGCGCCCTTGCCTGCTTTTCCTTCGCGTCCTTCGCGTCCAACGCTCTCGCTCGCACCTCGCGACACGCTGGGCTCAGAAGCTGTGCTCGGGCGTCGGGAAGCGTCGCGCGCGGACATCTTCGATGTAGCGCTCGACGGCACCCTGGACGCTGCCGGTTTCAATCAAAAAATCCTTGGTGAAGCGCACCCGCTTGCCCGGGGTGATGCCGAGCGCATCGTAGCTGACCAGGATCTGGCCGTCGGTATCGACGCCGGCACCGATGCCAATGGTGGGAATCGGGATGGCCTGGGTGATCTCGCGGGCGAGGCTGGCCGGCACGCATTCGAGCACCAGCGCTTCGGCGCCGGCTTCGACCACAGCATGGGCCTGTTCCAGCATGATCCGCTGGGCCGTCTCTTCGCGGCCCTGCACGCGAAAACCGCCCATGCGCAACACCGACTGCGGGGTCAGCCCCAGGTGCGCGCAGACCGGCACCTCGCGCTCGGTCAGGAAACGAATCACTTCCAGCACACAATCCTGACCGCCTTCGAGCTTGACCATGGCAGCGCCGGCGTCGACCAGCATGCGCTGGGCGTTGACCAGCGCCCGTTCCGGCGTGGCGTAGCTGAGGAAAGGCAGATCGGCCATCAACAGGGCGCGGCTGAGGCCACGGCGCACCGCGGCGCAGTGATAGACGATGTCGTCGACATGGGCCGGCAGCGTGGTCGCATGGCCCTGAATGACCATGCCGAGCGAGTCGCCGACCAGCACCACATCGATACCGGCGGCGTCGAGCACGTGGGCGAAGCTGGCGTCATAGGCGGTCAGGGCCGTGATCACCTGGCCTTCCTGTTTCATCTTGCGCAGGCCGGGCACACTCACCGGGCGTTGCGCAGGCGCTGGGGCAGCAGAGGCGTACATGAATCTCCGGGCGGTCTAGTTCGGGGTGCAGTTCGCTGGCAGGCGCCAGCACAGGCTAGCGAATTCCGGGCGCAGCAGCGACCGCAGCGGAACAGCGTTCGGCAGAATCAGCTCTGGCGCCAGATCCGCCAGCGGCAACAGCACAAAGGCGCGTTCGGGCAGTCGCGGATGCGGCAGTTGCAGACCGGGCTCGTCGATGATCGCCGATCCGTACAGCAGCAGATCCAGATCCAGCGTGCGCGGTCCGTTGCGGCGGCCGCTGCTGCGATCGCGGCCCTGCGCCTGTTCGATATCGAGCATGGCCAGCAGCAGCTGCCGTGGCGGCAGCGTGGTGTCGATCGCGGCCACCGCATTGACGTAGTTGGCCTGATCCGGATCGCCCCAGGGCAAGGAGCCATACAGGGGCGAGACCGCTACCCAGCGACTGCGCGGCAGTTGCTGCAGCGCGCTGACGGCGCGGGCAATCTGCTGCTCGGGTCGATCCAGATTGCTGCCGAGGCCGATGTAGGCGCGCTCCGCCATCGTCAGTCGGCAGGCGCTGCCGGCGCACCCGGCACCCGACGGCGCCGGCGACGGCGACGCTTGGCCGGCGGCTCCTCCTCTGACGGCAGCGAGGCGGGACCGGCCTTCACCGCCGGCGCGGCCCGGAACAGGGCATCGAATTCATTTTCGCCGCAGGTCTGGGCTTTCTCCCAACGCTCGGCAATCGGCCGCAGCAGCGGATCGACCTGGGCGCGCAGGACCATGAAATCAAAGGCTGCGCGGAAACGCGGATGACGCATCAGCCGGCGCGCGCGGCTGGGTGAATTGGTTTCCAGTCGCGGCTGCAGTTCCCAGATCTCACGGGTGACGATCGAGAACCGGCGCGGCAGCGCCACCCGCTCCATGGCGTCCTGAAACACGATCTCTGCGGCATCGGCCATCGCGCCCTCGGCGTGGATGTCGATACCGGCGCAGGCCATCTGGAACGGCTCCCACAGGAAGGCTGCAAACAGGAAGGCCGGCGTAATCGGCTTGTCCTGGGCCACCCGCAGATCGGTACTGCGCAGCGCTGCCCGGATCAAGGCACCGGCGTAGGGCTGGCCGGTGTCACTGTTGATGCTGACCGAGGGAAACAGGTGCTCGAAAAGGCGCAGTCTGAGCAGCTGCTCATAACTCTTTTCGGCATGGCCGTAGAGGAACAGCTTCTGCAGGTCGTCGAACAGTCGCGCCGGCGGAATGCCATCGAGCAGATTGGCGAGGCGACCGATCGGCTCCTCGGTGCCGCGCTCCAGCGTGAAACCGAGCTTGGCTGCCAGGCGCGCAGCACGCAGCATCCGCACCGGATCCTCGCGATAGCGCTGCTCGGGATCGCCGATCAGCCGCAGCTGACGCTTTTCCAGATCCTGCAGACCGCCGACGAAATCGCGCACCGCGAAGTCATCGATACTGTAATAGAGCGCGTTGACGGTGAAATCGCGGCGCCGGGCATCTTCTTCCAGTGTGCCAAAGACGTTGTCGC
The DNA here is from genome assembly GCA_050250665.1 of Lysobacterales bacterium. Classification (GTDB taxonomy): domain Bacteria; phylum Pseudomonadota; class Gammaproteobacteria; order Xanthomonadales; family SZUA-5; genus JADKFD01. The sequence goes on from JBFWOF010000022.1 coordinate 52,751, forward strand.
GCAACACCAGCCCTTCCGCCTCGACTTCGCGCTCGGGGTGATCTTCACCCTCGGTGCCGCCGCCGCGGAAGGTGGTGACTTCAATGATTTCGTTGCCGAAGCGCACGTGGGCGATGACGAAACGGCGACCGATCAGCCGGCAGGTGCGGAAGACCTTGCGGATCTCCTCCGGATGGGCGTCGGTGGCCACATCGTAGTCCTTGGGATCACCGCCCAGCAGCAGATCACGCACCGCGCCACCGACCAGGTGGGCCTGATAACCGGCCTCGCGCAGGCCGTAGAGCACGCGCACTGCAGCGGAGCTGATGCGCTTGCGGGAAATGATGTGCTGTGGCCGCTCAAGCACCAGCGGCTGGTGCTCGGAATGTATGTCCATGTCGATCATCTACTATCCATGTAGTGAAAAGTTTGCGGGCACTTGGGCCCGCAGCTGGTTGTGGCGCGCCTTCGCCACCGCTATTATCGCAGAGCTCAGCAAAGCTCCCTTCGTCTAGCGGTTAGGACGTGGCCCTCTCAAGGCTAAAACACGAGTTCGATTCTCGTAGGGAGCGCCAAATTCGGTACTTGCGCGCCAATGCCCTTTGTTGTCATCGAAAACTGCATCAAGTGCAAGTACACCGACTGCGTCGAAGTCTGTCCGGTGGATTGCTTTCATGAAGGCCCGAATTTCCTGGCCATCGATCCGGACGAATGCATCGACTGCACGCTGTGCGAGCCCGAATGCCCGGCCAACGCCATCTTCCCCGAAGATGATGTGCCGGCAGGCCAGGAGCATTTCATCGCGCTGAATCGTGAACTCGCGGCCGGCTGGCCGACGATCACGACCCAGAAAGCGCCGCCGCCTGACGCCAAGGAATGGGACGGAAAGCCCGACAAGCTGCGCCTGCTGGAGCGCTGATCGCCCGGCTTTCCGACCAGAGGGCTCAACGCAGACGCGCTTCGACTGCACCCAGCACCGTCATCGCCGGATCATCCTTGCGAGTGGCGCCGGACGCATCCACGACCGTCACGATCGAGCCGGCATCGGCCTGCGCCACCTGCACGATCATTCGCGGCGAGGGCGCATCAGCGCCGAACATACGCTTGAAGAAGCCGGGCCGAGGCGGCGGCGAAGCCAGTTCGACGTCATAGCTCAAGCCTTCGGGATTCTTCGCCAGCACCTTGCAGCAGGCACTGCGCTCCAGCGCAATCCCCACCCGTCGGAAAGCGCTGTCGGTGGCATCCGCCAGCGGCAGAACGGCGTTCGCGGCGCGCGGAAAGCCGCTGCGGGCCACCGCCACGGTATTGCCCAGCGTGGGCGGCGCGGTATCCACATTGCTGGCCACGCCCTGAACAGCCGGGACCTGCAACGCGGGATTGGGCGCCGGAGCGATCAGATCGCTGGGCACCTTCAAGGGCGGGGTCTCCTTGGCATCTTCGTAGATGATCTGCCGATCCACCCAGCTACAACCCACCTGCAGACCCAGGGCCACCATCAGCAGCAGTTTTCTGTGACTGGTCCAGCGCACTCGAGACATTCGGTCATCCGTTCCTGTTGTGTTTGATCGCGGCGTTTGCCGGACCAGGCTCAAGCTGCCAGCGCGGTATCGAGGACCACGCCAGCGTGCCGCAAGGCCTCGCCCAGCGCGGGGCGGTGCTCTGGCGACAAGGGTAACAGCGGCAGCCTGAGTACATCCTGCATGCGTCGCATCATCGCCAGCCCGGCCTTGACCGGTGTCGGGTTCGGTTCCAGCCCGGAGGCCGCGTACAGGGGCGCAAGCATAGCGTCGATTTCCTTCGCTGCCTGCATATTGCCGGCTCGGGCGCTACGGTACAGTTCAGCGCAGGCCGCCGGCACACAATTGGCGACCACCGAAATCAGGCCGTCGGCGCCGGCGGCGAATGCCCGCAACGCGGTCGGGTCGTCACCACTCAGGACCGCGAAGCCCGGCTGACGCAGTTCCAGCAGCGCCTGCATGCGGGCCGGATCCGGCAGCGCTTCCTTGACGCCGATGATCTGCGGATGCGGCGCCAGCTGGGCCACGGTTTCAGGCCGCAGATCGACGCCGGTGCGGGAAGGAACGTTATAGAGAATGACCGGCAGTCCGCCGGCCTCGGCCAGTTGCCGAAAATGCGCCACCAGGCCCGACTGCGTCGGTCGCGAGTAATAGGGCGTGACCGCCAGCACCGCATCGGCGCCGACGCCCCGTGCCAGCTGCGCCAGGCGCACGGCCCTGGCCGTCGAGGCGCCACCGGCACCGGCGATCACTGGCACTCGACCAGCGCTGCGGGAGACAGCGATCTGCAACAGTGCAGCCAGCTCGGATTCTTCCAGGGCGCCGGATTCGCCGGTCGATCCGCCGATCACCAGTCCATGGCTGCCCTGCTCCAGCTGCCAATCGACCAAAGCCTCGAAGGCCAGCAGATCAAGGGCACCACTGCGCTGAAACGGAGTCACCAAGGCCGGAATGCTGCCGTGTATGTGCACGAATGCTGGAGTCCATGGTAAAGCTGACCCCCGATCTTACTTGCGGCATTTCCGAGCTGACAAGTATCCTGTGGGGCTCAATCGGGCGTCCCATCGGGCAGCTCGTGCCTCCGCCCCTTCAGCTGAAGACCGTGTCCGAACCCAATCCCCGCCCGAACGTCCCCGAGAATCATCTGCTGATCTCGGCCATCGCACCCAATTCGGTGGCACTGCTGACCTATATCGGCAAGCGTGTGCTGGATGCCGGCTGCAATCTGCTGGAGGCGCGCGTGGCCTTGCTGGGTCAGGAAGTGTCGGTGCTGCTGCTGGCGTCGGGCTCCTGGGACGCCATCGCCAAGTGCGAGTCGGCGCTGGGCAAGGTGCAGCGTGACGACCAGATGGTGCTGACCATGCGCCGCACCAGCTCACGCGAGCTGACCGGCAGCAGTCTGCCCTACACGGTGGAAGTCATTGCCGCTGATCGCCCCGGCATTCTCTACCAGCTGGCGGAGTTCTTCTCGCGCCGCGGCATCAGCGTGGAAGCGCTGAACTCTTCGCGCTATCGCGCCGCACAGACCGGCGCGGAGATGTTCTCGGCCCAGATCTCCATCGGCATTCCGGCAGCAGCGCATATTTCCAGCCTTCGTGAGGATTTCCTGGAGTTCTGCGACACCCTCAATCTGGACGCCATTCTGGAGCCGATCAAGGGCTAGCCGGCATTTCTCACACCTGCGCGGGCTAGATCCGACAGCTGACCGGCCGTCTGGAGTCACGCGCACGGCTCGTTTTTTTTGGGCATTCTCGGAGGGCACACAGCGCCTGAGCCCGGAGACCCAATGAGTCAGAAGAAGCGGATCTATGTTCTGGACACCAATGTACTGATGCACGACCCCAGCGCCGTGTTCCGCTTCGAGGAGCACGATGTCTATCTGCCCATGATGGTGCTGGAGGAACTGGACGCCGCCAAGAAGGGCACCTCGGAAGTCTCGCGCAATGTGCGCCAGGTCAGCCGCTTCCTCAACGAACTGCTGGAAGCCAACGGCGCCAACACGCTGGACAAGGGCATTGCCCTGAAGCGTCCCGATGGCCTCGATCTCGGACGCCACAAGCCGCGCGGTCATTTGCGCTTCCAGACCACCGCCAACAAGGCCAACGGCCACAGCTTCGGCACGGTGATCCCGGACAACCAGATTCTGCACGCGGTGCTGCAGCTGCGCGAAGACCATCCGCGCACGCCGGTGGTGCTGGTCACCAAGGACATCAATCTGCGGATCAAGGCCAAGATCCACGGAATCTCGGCCGAGGACTACGAGAACGATCGGGCGCTGGACGATCTGGCGCTGCTCTACACCGGCGTCGATCTGCTCACGCCGGAGTTCTGGGGGCGGCATCCGGAGCTGGAATCCTGGTCGGAGCGCGGTCGCACCTACTATCGGGTCAAGCTCAAGCGCAACGAGCGCTGGCACCCGAACCAGTTCCTGCATTTCGGCGACGACAATCAGGTCGCGCTGCGGGTGCTCAGGGTCGAGGGCGGCAAGGCGGTGCTGCAGATCGTCGATGACTACCAGAACAACCCGCATCGGGTCTGGGGTATCAGCGCCCGCAATCGCGAGCAGAATTTCGGGCTCAATGTGCTGATGGATCCGGAAGTCGACTTCGTGACCCTGCTCGGCACGGCCGGCACTGGCAAGACCCTGCTCGCCCTGGCCGCCGGCCTGGCCCAGACCATGGACCAGCAGCGCTACAAGGAGATCATCGTCACCCGGGCGACGGTACCGGTGGGCGAGGACATCGGCTTTCTGCCCGGCACCGAAGAAGAGAAGATGACGCCATGGATGGGCGCGCTCAACGACAATCTGGAAGTGCTGGCCAGCCCGCAGGATTCCAGCAACTGGGCCCGCCAGGCCACCAACGATCTGCTGTCCTCGCGGATCAAGGTGCGTTCGATGAGCTTCATGCGCGGACGTACCTTCCTGTCGCGCTACGTCATCGTCGACGAGGCCCAGAACCTGACCCCCAAGCAGATGAAGACGCTGCTGACCCGCGCCGGACCCGGCACCAAGATGGTGTGCCTGGGCAATGTCGAGCAGATCGACACGCCCTATCTGACCGAAACCACCTCTGGTCTGACCTTTGCCGTCGACCGCTTCCAGTACTGGCCGCACAGCGCACACATCACCCTGCGCCGCGGCGAGCGCTCACGCCTGGCCGATTTCGCGTCGGAGGTGTTGTAGGCGGACCACAAGCTTGGGGACGGGGAGCAGCGGAGCAAGCTCCGCTCTACCAGAGCATCGGTGTACGAGGCTGTCGTAGTGCCAAGTTTGCTCGGCAGGGTCTGCGGCGCTTCGAGCTCCTGTAGGTCCCGACTTGTCTGGACGCTACGGCCCTGTCCCGGCCAGGAGCGTTCGGACAAGTCCGAACCCACAACAGCCAAGGCAGCGGAGCAAGCTCCGCTCTACCAGAGCATCGGTGCACGAGGCTGTCGTAGTGCCGAGCTTGCTCGGCAGGGTCTGCGGCATTTGCATCTGTGCCCTCGACAAAAGCCAAGAGCCGAGCAAGAGCAGCGGAGCAAGCTCCGCTCTACCAAAGCACCGGTGTACGAGGCTGTCGTAGTGCCGAGCTTGCTCGGCAGGACCTGCGGCATTTTCGTCCGTGCCCTCGACAGAAGCCAGAAGCCGAGGAAAAGCAGCGGAGCAAGCTCCGCTCTACCAGAGCATTGGTGTACGTGGCTGTCGTAGTGCCGAGCTTGCTCGGCAGGGTCAGCGGTGCTTTTGGCTCCTGTAGGTCCAGAATAGTCTGGACGCTACGGCCCTGTGCCGGCCAGAAGCGTTCGGACAAGTCCGAACCCACAACAGCCTAGGCAGCGGAGCAAGCTCCGCTCTACCAGATCGTTGGGGTGCAAGCCTTTGCCGTTGCTGCCGGGCTTGCCCGGCAGGCGTGCTTCAGAACCTGAGGTTCCACATGGCTTCGAACTCGAAATGAGTCGAGTCGGTGGGATCCACGTTGCGGGCGAAGGGTGAGCCCAGCACGTATTCGGCGCCGGCATAGCTGGCCGTCAAGCGCACTTCACCCAGGGTGCCCAGTGAGCGGCCGAGACCCAGCGACCAGTTGGAATCGCTCTGGATACCCGAAATCGCCTGCTGCAACAGCGGCGCGGTGGGATTGGGCTGCAGACTGGTGCTGTAGCGCAGGGCCCACTGCCAACGCTGATCGCCGCCTTGAAGGGCTGCGGAATAGACGGTCAGGTCTTCCCAGGCAAAACTGGGGCTGGAGCTGTCTCCCAGCAGGGACAGGAAACGGTTCGGCAGCGCGTAGCTGGAGAAGCCGTTGATGTCGCTGTAGAACACATGCTCGGCCCCAAGCACCAGCTGCGCTCCAGGCGCCAGCTGTGCCGACACGCCAAACGCTGCAGATGCCGGAATGTCCAGATCACCAGGCTCGGAATAGACGCCTTGATAGGACTTGTAGGTGTTCATGTCCACGCGCGAGCGCAGGCCCATGCTCCAGCTGACCCGGTCGGCCACGGGTGCGCCGATGGCGAAAGCCAGGCCGGTGCCCCGCGACTCCTCGGTGCTGACCGCAGATCCCGGCAACTGGCTGTCGGGCGAATCCACCAGTGGCGACAGGGTGCCACTGGCGAAGCGCTGGTCGGCAAAGACCGCATCCACGCCGATGGAGAAACCTGCATTCGACTGTACGAACAGGCCGGAGGTCAGCACCCGCCGGTCCAGCGAACCATCACTGATGGCGGACACGGTGGGATCGCTGCTGGCTTGCAGCCGCGAGTCAGGACGATCGGTGAGGCGCATGGCGCGCGCGAACAGAGTCCAGTCCTGCCCGGATGCCAGCGGCACCACCAGCAGATCACTGATCACCCTGCTCAAGGGATTGAGCGATGGCGCTTCGGCCAGCGCCTCAAGCTCTACCCAGGAAAAATTGGGCGCCAGCCGCTGGGCGGCCGCGACCCGCAACGGACCCCGGAGCACGGTCTTGGTCGACGTGCCGGAATCCCCCAAATAACCGTTGGCCGGCTGCTGGGCTAAGAGAAAAGAAGGGACGGCGAGGAGTAAACTCGCCGTCCCAATCAAAGTTTTCAAGTGTGCTCTCGCCTGCATGCCCCTGAAGCCCGCTAGAAGAGAAGGAGTGTTGCTTCTAGCCGACGCCAGAATCGCAAAAAAACAACAGCGCGTCAAGTACGCAACACTCTCTATTTTTCGTTGTTTTTTTGCCACAGGACTGACTCATGACCCTGCCCGCCAAACCGCACGCCTTTGCCTTGACGATAGCCGGATCCGACTCGGGCGGGGGCGCCGGTATCCAGGCCGATCTGCGCAGCTTTGCCAGCCAGGGTGTTTACGGACTCAGCGCCATCACCGCGGTGACGGCGCAGAACTCGCTGGCCGTGAGCGCCGTGCAAGTGCTGTCCACGCGCCTGATCCGGGCCCAGATTCAGGCGGTGGCCACCGATTTTCCGGTGGCGGCGGTCAAGACCGGCATGCTGGCCAGTCGCGCCATCGTGCGCCTGGTCGCGGCGGCGGCCCGGGGTGCGCTGGCGAATCGTCCCTGGGTGGTTGATCCGGTGATGATCGCCACCTCGGGCGCGACCTTGCTGCGCGCCGACGCCGAGCGCAGCGTGCGCGAGGATCTGCTCCCGCTGGCCACCGTACTGACGCCGAACGTGCCTGAAGCCGAAGTGCTGCTGGGTCGCAAGCTGAGCCGTCAGAGCCAGCTGGAGCGGGCTGCCGCCGACCTGCGCGAACTCGGCGCGCACACCGTGCTGCTCAAGGGCGGACACGTTCCCGGGCGGGAGGTCATCGACGTCTACGCCGATGCCGGGGGCATCAGCCTGTATCGGGCCCCGCGCCGCCGGCTCAACGGACACGGCACCGGATGCTGTCTGGCCTCGCTGATCGCGGCTCGACTGGCCCTGGGCGAGGCACCGGCGGCCGCAGTGGCGGCTGCGATAGCCGCCTTCCGCGTGGCGCTGGAACACGGCGCAGTCGTTGGCAGTGCGCCGGTCTGGGTGCCCTATCCGCTGGGACCGCAGGAACTGCGCAGCTGAGTGCGCGCCCCGGATCCGCTCAGGCGTCGTTGATCCGAGCTACCAAAGCCGCCGTGAACTCGTCGGTACCGGCGCTCCCGCCCATGTCGCGGGTGAGTCGGTCCTTGGCCGTCAGCGTGGCGGTGATGGCCGCACGCAGCCGCTGAGCGGCATCGGCCAGCCCCAGGTGATCGAGCATCAGGGCCGCCGCCAGCAACAGCGCAATCGGATTGGCCACGCCCTTGCCGGCAATATCCGGCGCAGAACCGTGAACCGCCTCGAAGATGGCCGCATCGGTGCCGATGTTGGCTCCGGGCGCCAGACCCAGGCCCCCCACCAGTCCGGCACACAGATCCGACAGAATGTCGCCGAACAGATTGGTGGTGACGATGACATCGAATTGATGTGGGTTCATCACCAGTTGCATGCAGGCGTTGTCGACGATCATGTCGTTGACTTCAATGCCCGGATAGTCCTTGGCGATGGCCCTGGCCGTGCGCAGGAACAAACCCGAGGTGGTCTTCAGGATGTTGGCCTTGTGCACGATGGTGATGCGCTTGCGGCCGGTACGCACGGCCAGATCAAAGGCATAGCGGGCAATGCGCTCGGAGCCGCGGCGGGTCACCTGAATCATCGATTGCGCCATCTCGCCATCGGCCGACAGCGTCTGTCCCTCGCTGCGGTAGGCGCCCTCGGTGTTCTCGCGCACCGTCAGCAAATCGATGTCGCTGTGGCGCGAGCGGGTGTTGGGGAAGGACAGCGCCGGCCTGACGTTGGCGTAGAGGTCGAAGCGGCGACGCAATTCCACGTTGAGCGAGGAAAAACCCTCGCCGACCGGTGTGGTCAAGGGCCCCTTCAAGGCCACGCGCGTGCGCGTGATCGATTCCAGCGTACTCGCCGGCAGCAGACTGCCATGCTCTTCCATGGCCGCCAGACCAGCACTGGCGAATTCAAAGGCCAGGCCGCAATCCAACGCTTCAAGTACGCGCAGCGTGGCGTCGGTGATTTCGGGGCCGATTCCGTCGCCACGGATGACCGTGATGGTTTTATTCATTAGAATTGCCAAGCAATGTGACGTAAATGACTACCGGAAGGACTCGCGGTCGGCGTAAACTAGACCCCTGCGTCCGGTGCGGCAACTCGCCGATGGTCGTGGATTGTCATGTGGTTCAGCAGAAAGCAGACGAGGTGGGCGATGCGCACATTGATGGCGATGATGGGGATGATCCTGTGTCTGCCACTGCAGGCGGTGGCGCAGGCAGGCCTGCACCAGATCGAGACCATACCCGCCACGCCGGTGGCCGGCAGTGCCTTCCAGATCCGGGTCACGGGTTCCTGGCCCAACACCTGCGCGCCTGAAGTCATGCCGGTGGTTGTCGACGGCGTCAACATTGACGTGTCCGTACGCCAGCGCGATGCCATCTGCGGCGCCGCCATCACACCTTATTCAGTCGTGGTCGATCCCGCCGCCGTGGCGCCGGCCGGCTTTCCGGGCAGCCGCATCTATCGGGTACGGTTCTCGATCAAGGATGCGATCAATCAGCCCAAGTTGCTGGCCTTCCGCACCGTCGATCTGACCGCCCCCAGCGCTCATGATGTCCAGCCTGAAGCAGGCTTCTGGACGCCAGATCCGCTCGGCGAGTTCCAGACCAGCGGCAGCGGCATCGGCTTCATGGTTGAACGGCAGGGCACCACGCTGGCCATGACCACCAATGCCTATACCCTGAACGGTCAGGCCGCCTGGTATCTCAGCGCCGGCGCCATTGCGCGTTCGAGCTTCCGCGGCGACCTGCTGCGCTCGATCGGTGGACAGCCGCTCTGGGGCACCTATCGCGGGGCACAGTCGGTGGAACCTGCGGGCAATGTCGATATCGAATTCACCACCAACTCGAGCGCCGTGGTCTGGTACGCGCGGCCCGGCGGCGAAGGCATCTTCGACGAACTGGAGCTGATGCCGATCTCGATCCATCGGATGAACTTCGCGCTGGCGGCAGACGGTCGCGCCCTGGCCGGCGTGTGGGCCTTCAGCGGCTATGACCCGAACAGTCAGGTCTCACCCAAGACCCTGCGCTTCAGCTACCGCGAAGACCGCATCCTCGCCACCGAAGCCATTCTGGTGTCCGCGGAAGGCTATGAGTTGCGCTGCGCCATCGATCCGGAACAGGCGGAAGTGGCGCCCTCGGTCTGTCGACTGCTCTACGGCGGCGCCGATGTCGCGCGCTTCGACAACAACGGTCTGACCCGCCTCTCCGGCCACAGCGCCAACGGCGACGACATCACCCTGGTGCGTCTGGGCGACTGACGCCGGTACTGCTCTGGCGCGAGGCCTTCATCGGCTGACGCCAGAGCCATCATCCGCATCACGATCAGCCTGCTGCCGGGGCACTCCCGGCATCTGCGGCAGCGAGTTCGTCGAGAAAATCGACCGCCCGGCGCAGATGCGGAATGACGATCGAGCCACCAACCACCAGGCCCACGCTCATCGCCTCGAAGATCTCCTCGAAGCTGAGGCCAGCCTGTCGGCATTGCGCCAGGTGGTAGCTCACGCAGTCATCGCACCGCAACACCAGCGAAGCCACCAGGCCCAGCAACTCCTTGGTGCGCACATCCAGATGCCCACCCTCGCCGTAGCACTGGCGATCGAGTGCAAAAAAGCGCCGCGCGACCTGATTGTCGATACCGAGGATGCGCTCGTTCATGCGCTGCCGGTAGGACACGAACTCCTTCAGACGCCCGCTCATACAGCACTCCCGGCCAGCATCGGGTCCAGTTTGCCAGCTCGGTCCAGCGCCACCAGATCGTCATGACCACCCACATGCTCACCATTGATGAAGATCTGCGGCACGGTCCGGCGCTGACTGCGGGTCAGCATTTCCTCCCGCCGCTGCGGCGACAGATCCACCCGGATCTCCTCGATCTGGGTCGCACCCTTGCGCGACAGCAAGCCCTTGGCAGCTATGCAATAAGGGCAGATCGCCGTGGTGTACATCTCGATTTTTGCCATGGGCGTTTACTCCGGGGTGGATGAGGGAAAGGCAAGGGGCGCCGCCGGCTCGCTGGCGCCAGCAAGGCAATGCTCTACAAGCAATGCTCAGGTTTGGGCAGTCCGGCCACTTTGCAAGCCTGTTTGGCCGGGCCGTCCGGGAACAACTGATACAGGCGACGACTGCTGGCACGGGCTTCGCCGAGCAAGGGAGCGATGGCCTTGACCAGCACCCGCATCGGCGGACTGAGCCCGAATCGGGCGTGGTAGTCGCGCAGGAACTCCACCACCGCCCAATGGTCGGCGCTCAGCACCAGTCCTTCGGCAGCCGCGGTGATTTCCGCAAACTGGGTGGTCCAGGCCGTGGAATCGAGCAGATAACCCTGCTCGTCGCACTCGAATTCGCTCGGGTCCAATCAGCTCCACTCCAGCAATGTTTGATGTGCCGAGATCAGCTGCCACCATTGCCGATCATCGATCAATTCAATGTCCGCCGGCACGGTCAGGCCCGGCGACAGCGCAATCTGCGGGATCACCCAGCGCAGCTCAAGCCCGAGGCCGCGCTTCCATGCTGCGATGGCCGCCAGATCGGCGATGGCGCCGTCGAGCAGCACCAGCACATCGCCCTCGGCCAGGGCCTGTTCCAGCTGAGTCCAGTGTTCGCGGGCATCCAGCCCCATCGACAGATGATGCAATGCGCTCATTCACCACACCTGCAGGGCTGCATGCCGCAGCCAGATGCGCCAGGCCGGCGCATCCATCCAGTCTAGCGGCAGGATCGGCTGACGCCCGGCCAGCGCATCCGGACAGGGTCGGCGAGCGCGGATTGGCGCCAGATCCAGCAAGGCCAGACTGGAAAAAGCCCGGGCAATGTCGCAACTCACAGCCGGCTCCGGCAGCAACCACCGCAGCGCCGGCCCGGACACGCCTATCTCCACGGGCACGTCCAGCGCCGCCGCCGCCTGCAGCAGGTCGAAACTGCTGCGCCAGTCTGCATCTGCTTGATCAGAGCCCAGCAGCAAGATGCGCAAGGGCCCGCTCATGCCCGTGGGTTTCCAAAGCGCAGGACCCGATCGGCACGCTCGACAGCACCCAGCCAGTCCGCCAGTCCGCCCAGACGAAACGGCGCCGACAAGGGCTGGCTCTCGATGCCCGCCCTGGCCAGGGCGGTACGACAGACGACGCAGTCAAGGCCGGTGCTTGCCACCAGGGCGCGCAACTGCCCGATCAGCGGGTTGGCCGAGTGCGGGTTCAGAGCCGCATAAGCGCCTTTGTGGTACAAAAACAGGGTGTCGAGGGTAGCCCCGGCCTCACCGGCGATCTCCAGCATGCGCGCGGCGAGCCGCAGCGCCTGCGAGTTCGCCGGATCACCCAGCACCATCACGGACAAACGCATGATCAGCCATCATTTCAACGCCGGATCTCAAACTATACGCGCCAGGGGCGGGCTGGGCTGGCTGACCCTGCTGTGGCTGGCGGGCGCCGCACCGGCCTGGAGTCAGAGCAGCACTGATCTGCCGGACCTGGGTGATTCCTCCGGCCGCGTGCTCAGCGCCGAGAGCGAGCGCGAGTACTCCGACGGCCTGCTGCGGCAGTTGCGCAATTACGGGCTGAGCATCGACGACGCCGAACTGGTCGAATATTACGAAACCCTGGCCAACCGTCTGGTGCAGGCCAGCGGCCGCACCGAAACCCGATTCCACTTCGAGATGATCGACGTGCCGGTGGTCAACGCCTTCGCCTCTCCGGGCGGTCTGGTGGTGACCTTCTCGGAGCTGATGCTGCAGGCCGACAACGAAAGCGAACTGGCCGGCGTGCTCAGCCACGAAATCGCCCATGTCACCCAGCGACACATCGCGCGGGCCATGGAGAGCTCGATCGAAGACGTGCTGCCGATTCTGATCGGCGCCGTGGCGCTGGCCGTGGCCACCCGTGGTCAGGGTGACGGCGGACAGGCGGCCATGGCCGGCGGCATCGCGCTGATGCAGCAGCGGCAGATCAACTTCACCCGCGACAATGAGCACGAGGCCGATCGGGTCGGCATCCAGACGCTGGCAAAGGCCGGTTTTGACCCCAGCGGCATGGCCGATTTCTTCGCCAAGATCGGCTTGCTCAACCGCACCCAGGGCGAGAAACCGCCGGAATATCTGCAATCCCATCCAGTCACGACCACCCGCATCGCCGAAGCCAAGGCCCGCGCCGACAAGCTGCGGGTGGGCACACAGCAGACCAGCCTGGATTTCGCCCTGATGCGCGAGCGCCTGCGCGTGCTGACCTCGCGCGAGTTGCCGGCACTGGTGCGTTATTACAAGGACAGCAAGCGTGCGCGCGATGTCGACAAGCGCGCCCAGAGCTATGGTCTGGCGCTGGCCCAGTCGCGACTGGGCGCCCATGCCGAAGCCCGCGCGGCGCTGATGCTGCTGGCCGAGGGCGACCCGCATCGCTTGAGCTACCAGCTGGCCCTGGCCGAAGTCGATCGCGCCGAACGCCTGTTCGATGCTGCTGACGAACGCTACCAGCGCCTGCTGGCAGAACGACCCGGTCATCGGGTGATTTCCATTGCCTACGCCCGCAGCCAGATCGAACGCGACACGCCCGACGCCGGCAGGCGGGCCGTGGATGCCTTGCGGCCGTTGATTCGCAGCTACGGCGAAGACCCGTCGCTGCAGGAACTCTATGCCCGCGCCAATCAGCTGGCCGGCGATCCGGTACGCGCCGCCGAAGCCTATGCCCAATCCTTTTTCCTGCGCGGCAAATACGAAGACGCCATGCACCAGTTGGAGCAGACCGCCGCTCGCAACGATCTGGACTACTACGACCGGGCACGCATCGACGCCCAGATCGCCCAGTGGCAGCCGGTGGTGCTGCGCGAGCGCAAGCGCGCCGAGGACGCCGATCGCGGGTGATCTGGTTGTTGGTTGTTGGTTGTTGGTTGTTGGTTGTTGGTTGTCGCTTGGCGCAGGACACGCGGGTGCCGGCCCCCGCCGCTGTGGGAGCGGCTTCAGCCGCGATCAGAAGTGTCAGCGTCCCCAACTCTGGATGGCTCGCGGCGCTTTCGATGAATCCCTGTCGCGAGTAGTTGATTTTGCAGAATGGCATGAGAGTACCGCGGCTATGGAGGGCGCCGCGCTGCGGCGCCGCTTTGCCTTTCCCGGCCATCATAGAGCGGCCGCGCAGGCGCGCGTCCCTCCTCAAGACCGCTCCGATCCAGCAAGGTCGTTGATGGCCGTGGGCACCATCGGATCCAGACCGGCGGCTCTCCGTGACCTCGTCCGAAACACCTGAACTCATACTCCGGCTGCCCGACAAGACCCTCAAATTGCCGCCCACGACCTCACCGAATCACGCGCTCAGGGCAGTATTTTGTGACACCGTCACACGCTGGTCATATTTTCGCCTTTGAATCGGGGTACCAAGGGTCGGCAATAGTCGCTGGAGAAGTTCGTGGAGCAACGGGTTCTGGTGGTCGAGGACGAGACCGCGATTCGGGACATGATCGCGTTCGCGCTGAAACGTGCGAGCCTGGTACCAATGCTGGCCGAGGACGCGCGCGCGGCCCAGCTGCTGATTGCCGACCGCCTGCCTGATCTGGTGCTGCTCGACTGGATGCTGCCCGGTACCAGCGGTCTGGAGTTTGCGCGGCGTCTGCGCCGCGAGGAACTGACCCGGGACATTCCGATCATCATGCTGACCGCGCGCGGCGAGGAAGACGATCGGGTCATGGGCCTGGACGCCGGCATCGACGACTATGTGGTCAAACCCTTCTCCACCCGTGAACTGGTCGCGCGTATCCGCGCCGTGCTGCGACGCACCCAGCCGCACGGCGATGGCCAGACCATCAGCCTCGGTGGCCTGACCCTGGACACGCTCAGCCATCGGGTCTTCGCCAATGATCGCCCAGTGCAGCTGGGACCTACCGAATACCGTTTGCTGGCCTTCTTCATGACCCACCCCGAGCGGGTCTACACCCGCAGCCAGCTGCTGGACAACGTCTGGGGCAGCGGCGTCTACGTCGAAGAACGCACCGTCGATGTGCACATCCGGCGTTTGCGCAAGAGCCTGGAGCCATGCGCGCTGGAAGATTACATCCAGACCGTGCGCGGCGCCGGTTATCGCTTTTCAACGACGGTCTGAGCGGTGAGGGAGCCGACGGCAAGAGCCTGCCTCGAACGGCAAGATGGTCCAGTCCGGAGCATCCCTGACTGCTTGAGTCAGCCACCCGTCAGACGCCCGCTCTGTGTAGCCCGGAAGTGCGCGAAGCGCTCTCCGGGAGATGAAGTGAAGAGCGCCGGAGACCGCTGCGCGTCACTCCCGGCCTACAGGGCAATGCGGCGCCCCGGCAGGTGATGCGGGATACTGTGCAGGCAGGCGCCAGTCCTCGCCAGAGCGCTCGGCGGACGCAGTGGCCATGCTGACCTGACCTTGGTGCACACTCAGGACCTTTCACCGATGACGCATTTCCGAGCGGCTGAACGCAGCATTGCACTCCTGATCGTGCTGGCGGCGCTCGGCCTGCTGCTGGGCTGGTTGCTGGGACAGGCAGGTTTCGGCATGGCAACGGGTCTGCTGCTGTGGGCCGCGCTGCAGTTGCGACAGCTGCTGCGGCTGCAGCGCTGGCTGGCCTCCAGGCGTATGCACGCGCCGGAAGCCGAAGGTGCCTGGCAACCGATCTTCGACAGTCTGGAACGCCGCCGCAAGGCCGATCGCCGGCGTCGCCGCCGCTTGCTGGCTGCGCTGGAAGCCTTCCGCGACGCCGCCAGGGCACTGCCCGACGGGATCATCGCCATCGACGACAGCGACACCATCCACTGGTTCAACAAGTCCGCCAAGCGTCTGCTGGGACTGCGTTATCCGGCCGATGTCGGCAACCATCTGACTCATCTGGTCCGTTCGCCGCGTTTCGTGCAGTGGCTGGGCGAGGGCCGCCTGGATGAACCGCTGATCGATCTGCCCTCGCCCGACGACGAGCGCGTGCGGCTGCTGTGCCGGCTGATCGCCTATCGCCCCGGATTTCGCATGCTGATCGTGCGCGATGTCAGCAATCTGATGCGGCTGGAGCAGATCCGGCGCGATTTTGTCGCCAACGTCTCGCACGAGCTGCGCACACCGCTGACCGTCATCAACGGCTACATGGAAGCGCTGGAGCCGGAGGAACTGGGCGAGTTTGGCGGACTGTTCGTGCAGATGCGCCAGCAGAGTCGGCGCATGGCCCACATCGTCGAAGACCTGCTGACGCTGTCACGGCTGGAGGCACAGAGCATGCCCCCCGCCGACCAGGTCGCCATGCGGCCGCTGCTCGGCACCATCCTGCGCGATGCCCAGGCGCTCAGCGCCGGTCGTCACCAGATCGAACTTTGCGTCAGTACCGAGCTGGATCTGCTGGGATCGGGCAAGGATCTGCACAGCGCCTTTTCCAATCTGGTGGTCAATGCCGTGCGCTATACCCCGGACGGCGGTCAGATCCGGCTGCTCTGGGAGATGCGCGAGCAGGAAGCCTGTTTCAGCGTCTGCGATACCGGCCCCGGCATTCCCTCGCAGCATCTGCCCCGGCTGACCGAGCGTTTCTACCGGGTTTCCAACTCGCGCTCACGCGACAGCGGCGGCACCGGCCTGGGGTTGGCCATCGTCAAGCACGTACTCAACTCGCACGGTGCCAGACTCGAGATCGAATCGCGTGTCGGTGAGGGTAGTTGCTTCCGCTGCCTGTTTCCGAAGAAATGTCTGCACGATCGCAGCGCCACCGATACCAGCGAGTCGGCCCATGCCTGATGCATCTGCTAGCTTTGTCATTCTTGAATCCAGCGTCTGACCCGTGACCATCCGCGACCCCAAGCTGTTCCTCAACCGCGAACTGAGCCTGCTCGCCTTTCATCGCCGGGTGCTGGAGCAGGCCCAGGACACGCGCCTGCCCTTGCTGGAGCGGCTGCGCTTCCTGTGCATTTCCTGCACCAATCTGGACGAGTTCTTCGAGGTGCGGGTGGCCACCATCCGTCACCAGCTGAACTTCTTCGGCAGCCAGCCCTGGCCGGACGGGCGCACACCCACCGAGATCCTCGGCGAAATCCGCGAGCAGGTGCAGGTCCTGATGCGTGGCCAGTACCACACCTGGAATGCCGAGCTGAAACCGCAGCTGGCGGCTGTCGGCGTACGCTTCCTGCCGCGCGAGGAATGGAATGCCAAGCAGCGGCGCTGGCTGCATCATTTCTTCAACGACGAGCTGATGCCGGTATTGAGCCCGCTGGGGCTGGATCCGGCGCATCCCTTTCCGCGCATCCTCAACAAAAGTCTGAACGTGGCCGTGGCCCTCAAGGGCAAGGATGCTTTTGGCCGCGAAGCCGATCTGGCCCTGGTGCGGGCGCCGCGATCCCTGCCGCGACTGGTGCGTCTGCCCAGGGAAGTGTCCAGCTGCGAATACGAGGTGGTGCTGCTGTCGGCCATCCTCCAGGACTTTGTCGATGATCTGTTCCCTGGGCTCAAGGTCAAGGGCGTCTATCCCTTCCGGGTCACCCGCAACAGCGAACTCTGGGTCGATGAGTTCGATGTCGACAATCTGGCCCACGCGCTGCGCGACGAGCTGGTCGACCGCGGCTTTGCCCGCGCCGTGCGTCTGGAAATCACCGACACCTGTCCGCGGGCGCTCGGCCATTTCCTGCTGCAGCACTTTGAGCTCGGCGAGGAAGACATGTATCGGGTCAACGGTCCGGTCAATCTGAACCGAGTCGGCGCCGCCTATGACATGGTCGACCGCCCCGATCTCAAGTTCCGGCCGTTCCAGCCGCGGGTGCAGACCAGCAAGTCCGGTGGCAATGTCTTCGACATGATCCGCGAGGGCGATGTGCTGCTGCATCACCCCTACGACAGCTTCTCGACCGTGGTCGATCTGCTCAAGCAGGCCGCGATCGATCCCGACGTGCTGGCGATCAAGCAGACGCTGTATCGCACCGGCCGGCGCTCGGTGCTGGTCGATTATCTGATCGAGGCCGCCCGCGCTGGCAAGGACGTCACCGTGGTGGTCGAGCTGCGCGCCCGCTTCGACGAGGAAGCCAATATCGATCTGGCCGACCGTCTGCAGGAAGCCGGCGTGCAGGTGGTCTACGGCGTGGTCGGCTACAAGACCCACGCCAAGATGCTGCTGATCGTGCGCCGCGAGGCCGGCAAGCCCCGCCGCTATGTGCATCTGGGCACCGGCAACTATCACCAGGCCACTGCCGGCATCTACACCGACATCGGCCTGCTGACCTGCGACAAGGACATGTGCGAAGACGTGCACAAGCTATTCCAGCAGCTCTCAGGCCTGAGTCAGGCGATCAAGCTGAAGCGGCTGCTGCACTCGCCCTTCACCCTGCACCCCGAAATGCTGGCCAAGATCGATCGCGAGGCCAAGCACGCCAGGGCCGGCCGTCCGGCCAAGATCCTGGCGCGCATGAACGCGCTGAGCGAGCCCCAGGTCATCGAGGCGCTGTACCGGGCCTCGCAGGCCGGAGTCGAGATCGTGCTGTTCGTGCGCGGCATCTGCGTGCTGCGCCCGGGCGTGCCGGGCATCAGCGAGAACATCCGCGTGCGCTCGATCGTCGGCCGCTTCCTCGAACACAGCCGCATCTACTATTTCCACAACAACGGCGAGGAAGAGCTGTACGCTTCCAGTGCCGACTGGATGGAGCGCAACCTGTTGAACCGTGTCGAGACCTGCTTTCCCATTCTCGATCCCAAGCTGCGCCAGCGGGTGTTCAACGAAACGCTGGAGAACTATCTGGCCGACAACACCCAGGCCTGGAAGCTGGAATCAGACGGCAACTACACCCGCATCGAGCCCGGCGAGGAAATGCCGCATTCGGCCCAGTCAGCGCTGCTGGCCAGGATCTGCGGCGGATGATCGACCCACGCGTACCCGCCGATGACAACGAGCCGCTGGCGGCGGTCGATCTCGGCTCCAACAGCTTCCACATGATCGTGGCCCGCTTCACCGACGGTGAACTGCAGGTGGTCGATCGGCTGCGCGATTCGGTGCGCATGGCGGCCGGTCTTACCGCCGATGGCCAGCTCACGGCCGAAATGCGCGAACGCACGCTGGCCTGCCTGTCACGCTTCGGCCAGCGCCTGCGCGGCATCAAGCGCAATCGCATCCGCGCAGTGGCCACCAATACCGTGCGTCAGTTGCGCAATCCGCGCGCCTTTCTGATGACCGCCGAAACCGCACTCGGCGCGCCGATCGAAGTGGTCTCCGGCCGTGAGGAAGCGCGCCTGATCTACATGGGCGTGGCCCACGGCCTGAACGATCCGCGCCAGAAACAGCTGGTTATCGATGTCGGCGGCGGCAGCACCGAACTGATCATCGGCCGCGGCTTCGAAACCCTGGAAACCGAAAGTCTGCAGATGGGCTGCGTGGCGACCACGCGGCGCTTCTTCGCCGACGGCAAGCTCAACCGCAAGCGCTGGAACGAAGCCCGACTGCGCCTGCCGATCGAATTCGCGCCGATCCTGAGCGCCTACAAGGCACGCGGCTGGCAGCGGGTGATCGGCAGCTCCGGCACGGTCAAGTCGATCAGCGCCATCCTCCACGGCTTTGGCGGACGTGAGCGCGAGGTCACCCGCGAAGGCCTGCTGGACCTGATCGAGCGCCTGATCGAAGTGGGACAGATCAGCCGCGCCCGGCTGCCGGGATTGAGCGAAGACCGCCGACCGGTGTTTCTGGGCGGACTGGCGGCGCTGTGGGCCTGCTTCGAGGCCCTGGATCTGCAGACCCTGCG
The DNA here is from genome assembly GCA_050250665.1 of Lysobacterales bacterium. Taxonomy (GTDB): domain Bacteria; phylum Pseudomonadota; class Gammaproteobacteria; order Xanthomonadales; family SZUA-5; genus JADKFD01. The sequence continues at coordinate 71,968 of JBFWOF010000022.1, forward strand.
GGTCAGCGACTACGCCATGCGCGAGGGCCTGCTGTACGACTCGCTCGGGCGCTTCCACCAGCAGGACCCTCGCGAACTCAGCATCCGCGCGCTGGCCAAGCGCTATTCGGTGGATCAGACCCATGCGCTGCGGGTGCAGAGAACCGCACTCAAGCTCTTCGACCAGGTCGCCGCCAGCTGGGCACTGGAAGACGAACAGCGCGAGACCCTGCTCTACGCCACGCTGGTGCACGAAATCGGCCTCGCCATCTCGCACACCCAGCACCACAAGCACGGCGCCTACATCATCGAGAATTCCGATCTGCCGGGCTTCTCGCGCCAGGAACAGGAAGCGGTCGCCGCACTGGTGCGGGGACACCGCCGCAGCATCCCCGAACAGACCTTCTCCGATGTCGCTCCGCGCGATGTCGATGCACTGAAACGCACGCTGGCACTGGCCAGACTGGCCGCCGTGCTGCATCGCTCGCGTTCGCAGGAGACCTTGCCCGAACTGCATCTGGAAGCCGCTGGCCGCGAACTGCGGGTGTCCTTTCCCAAGGGCTGGCTCAGCCAGCACCCGCTGACCTGGGCCGACCTGCGCCAGGAGAAGGACTTCATCGAGTCGATTGGCGTGCGCCTGCGGCTGCGCGTGGATCGCGAGCCGGGTGAGCTCGGCGCGCCGGATCTGCTCGATCGGACCCTGTAAAGAAAGCGCAAGGCCAAGCGCACAAGAGCTTCATCGTTGGCGGGCAGAGTGCGCTCCATGACGCGCACTCTGCCCTCGATGTTCCACACCCGCCATGCTGGCGGCACGCCGGCGCAAACCGGGACCGCCCACGGCCTTTCCACGGCCGCACCCAGTTCTGCGGCGCATATCGATTCCGGCGCCATCCAGACCTTGCGGGTGGCCGTGATCAGCGAAACCTACACGCCTGAGGTCAACGGCGTGGCGCTGACGGTTGCCGGACTGGTGCGCGGCCTGCGCGAACTGGGCCATCGGGTGCTGCTGGTGCGGCCGCGCCAGCGCGATGAAGGCTCAGGCCGAGTCTCTCCCGATGAGCTGATCGTGCCCGGTGGGCCGCTGCCGCGCTATCGCGAGTTGCGCTATGGCTGGCCGGTGTACTGGCGATTGCGACAGCTGTTCGCCGCCGAGCGCATCCAGGCGCTGTACGTGGCAACCGAAGGCCCGCTGGGCTGGGCCGCGGTGCTGGCGGCTCGTCGACTTGGGATTCCCATCGCCAGCGGCTTCCATACCCGCTTCGACGACTTTGTCGCCCACTATGGTCTGGCCTGGTTGCAGCGCACGGCCTTTGCCTACCTGCGGGCCTTCCACAATCGCGCCACCACCACGCTGGTGCCCACCGAACAGCTGCGTCAGGAACTGCTCGGCGGCGGCTTTCGCGACGTGCGCATCCTGGCCCGCGGCGTCGATGGCCAGACTTTCGATCCGGCGCGGCGCTCGCTGGCGCTGCGTCAGTCCTGGGGACTGGCCGAGCATGAACTGGCGGTGCTGTTCGTCGGTCGCATTGCGCCCGAGAAGAATCTGGAACTGGTGGTGCGCAGCTTCGAGGCCATTCGCGCCCGCGGCATTCCGGCACGGATGATCTGGGTCGGCGATGGCCCGGCACGGGCCGAACTGGCCGCGGCACACCCTGACCATCTCTGGTGCGGCATGCGTCATGGCGCGGATCTCGGCGCGCACTATGCCAGTGCCGACCTGTTCCTGTTCCCGAGCCTGACCGAGACCTTCGGCAACGTCACCCTGGAGGCGCTGGCCAGTGGTGTCGCCACCATCGCCTTCGACTATGCCGCGGCGCGCCAGCATCTGCGCGACGGGGTCGACGGTCGCAGTGTGCGCTTCAATGACGCCGCCGCCTTTGTCGATGCCGCGGTGGCCGTGGCCGCCGATGCCGAGCTGCGCGCCGGCATGGCCGGCAACGCCCGGCGGACCGCCGAGGCGCTGGCGCCCGGTGCGGTCAGCACCCGCTTTGCCGAATTGTTGGTGGACCTGACGAGGAGCGCACGATGAGCAGTGCCTTGCTGACCAGCACCACCGGACGCCTGCTGGCGCAGGATCTCACTTGGTGCCTGCGCCTGAACCGCCTGACCCGCCGCGGCTGGGTGCAGCGCTATTTCGCCCGCGTCAGTCGCCTCGGCGATGGGCTGTTCTGGTATCTGCTCATCGCCCTGATGCCGCTCGCCGACCTCGAGCACGGCGTGCTGGCAGCCGCACACATGCTGATCGTCGGCGGCAGCGCCCTGCTGCTGTACCGCTGGCTGAAACGCTGGAGCAAACGGCCCCGACCCCTGCACCGGCACACGGCGATCCTCAGCAGCGTGGCCCCGCTGGACGAATTCAGCTTCCCCTCCGGCCATACCCTGCACGCGATCAGTTTCAGCTACGTGGCCTTGCTGTACTTCCCCGCGCTGGCCCTAGTACTGCTGCCCTTTGCGCTGAGCGTGGCGCTGTCACGGGTGGTGCTCGGACTGCACTATCCCAGTGACGTGCTGGCCGCCACCCTCATCGGCCTGACCCTGGGGCGTGGCAGCCAGTGGCTGTTGGCGGCGTTGGCCGGGTAGCGGCGCTGCCGGTGGTTGACGCTTCATGGCGAGCCACCCGTGTCTGATCGACACTGCGCACGGGCCCTGAGCCAGCGCATGAGGTAGCGCGGCTCCGGCGCGCGGCGAATCGGGATGTGCGCCAGGGCTGTTCGCGCCGGCGGCCGCGGCATGGCCGCACACAGGCCCTGAACCCCGAGCGTCATTGCGACCCCGGACTTGATCCGGGGGAAGCAATCCAGGGGCGTGCGGCGCTACCCTGGATTGCTTCGTCGCTGCGCTCCTCGCAATGACGCATCAATAACTGTAGGCATGGGTTCATCGAGAGCCCCCGGTATTGACCCGGCACTGTCCACGGGCCACCAACGTAGGTTGGGCTAAGCGCAGCGTGCCCAACGGTCATGGCTGCGAGTCACTCGCCATCATGAGATCGCTGGTGCCATGACCGTTGCGTAGGGTTTCTTGCCTAACCCCTCCCCAGCCCTCCCCGAACATCGGGGAGGGAGCGACAGCACTCGCCTGAACGACTTTCACGGCAACCTACATCGACTGTAGGAGCGACCTCGCGTCGCGACCGGCCAGCCGCACGACCGCAGCAGCGGTCGCGCCGCAAGGGCGCTCCTACGGGTGGACAAAGCCTGCCCAACGACGCCGGGAGCGAACGCTTGCAAGTACCGCATCCGGGGCTCTTGAAAGCTCACAGCCGGCCCACATTTCATGGTCAATAGCGACATCTCGTCGCGATCACACTCAAGGAGTTGATCATGGCCATTACCCGTTACAGCCCGTTCAATGTCTCGACCCAGGTTCCGAACGATTTTCGTGAGCTGATCGAGAAGTTCTTCAATGGTGAGCCGCAGGATCAGTCCAATGTGGTCACCAGCCAGTGGGCACCGCATGTGGACATCAAGGAAGAGCCCAACCGCTTCGTGATCCAGGCTGATATCCCCGGCGTGGACCCGAAAGACATCGAAGTACATATGGAGAAGGGCATTCTCTCGATCAAGGGCGAGCGCAAGCACGAGGCCAAGCAGGAGAACGAGAAGTACACCCGTGTGGAACGCTCCCACGGCGTCTTCTACCGTCGCTTCGCGCTGCCCGACAGCGCCGACGCTGAAGGCATCAGCGCCCACGGCAAGCATGGTGTGCTGGAAATCGTCATTCCCAAGCGCCCGGAGACCACGCCGCGCCGGATCACGATCAATCATTGATCGCCCGTCGATACCGGGCATCATCGGTGTCCGGTATCGCTTCCCCAGGCGCTGACATCGCGGAGACGGGTGCCTCGTGGCCCGCCTCCGAACTGACCGACAGCATTACGCGACTTCGGCCCGGATCGGGCCGAAGTCGCGCATGAGGTAGAACCATCATTGAACTGACTCAGGCCCGATAGCTCCCATGCGATTCAAGGATTACTACGAAGTACTCGGTGTGAAGGCGGATGCGAGCGATGCCGACATCAAGGCCGCTTATCGCAAGCTGGCGCGCAAGTACCATCCGGATGTCAGCAAGGAAAAGGATGCCGAGAGTCGCTTCAAGGACATCAATGAAGCCTATGAGGCGCTGCGCGAACCGGAGCGCCGCAAGGCCTACGACCAGGCCAAGGCCAACGGTTTCCGCGCCGGCGACGAATTCCGACCCGGTCCGGGCGGCGGCGGTGGCTTCGAATTCGATATGGGCGATGCCGGCAACGGACAGTTCAGTGATTTCTTCGAATCGCTGTTCGGGCGCATGCGCGGTGGTCGCCCGGGTGCGGGCCCGAGGCGCGGGCACGGACCCGAATCGAGCGGCGAAATCCGCGCCGAGCTGGAAGTCGATCTGGCCACCGCCTACGCCGGTGGCAAGCAGCGCTTCAGTCTGCAGGGCGCCCGTGGTTTGCGCACGCTGGAGGTCAAGATTCCCAAGGGCATCCAGTCGGGACAGACCATACGGCTGTCCGGCCAGGGCCACGTCGGCCCGGACGGCACCCCCGGCGATCTGCTGCTGCAGATCAAGCTACGTCCGGACGAGCGTTTTGCCCTCGATGGCCGCGACATCACGGTGCAACTGCCGATTGCCCCCTGGGAGGCAGCACTGGGCGCGCGCGTGGCGGTGCCGACGCTGGGCGGCGAAGTCGAAATGGGCATTCCTGCCGGGTCGCAGAGCGGACGCCGGCTACGGCTGAAGGGGCGCGGGCTGCCCGGGCATCCGGCCGGCGATCAGTTCGTGGTGCTGCAGATCCACACGCCACCGGCGCATGGCGACGCCGACCAGCAGGCCTATGAAAGCCTGCGTGCGCATTTCAGCCAGTACGATCCGCGCAAGCGCTGAGCCATACCGCCTCAGGTGCGCTGCGCTTACCTGGGCTACGTCTGATCGCCAGCTTCGATAGGCACCCCAGAAACGACTCAGGGCGCCGCAGCGCCCTGAGCTACATCCGGCTTCGGCTGCCGTCAGCGCGGCAGATGTTCGGCAATGGCCTTGATCAGCTGGGCCTCGTTCACCGGCTTGGTGATGTACCCCTTGGCTCCCTGACGCAAGCCCCACACCCGGTCGGTTTCCTGATCCTTGGTGGTCACCAGGATGACCGGGATATGGCTGGTGGTTTTCTCACGCGCGATGGTGCGCGTGGCCTGGAAGCCATTGAGATTGGGCATCACCACGTCCATCAGAATCAGGTCGGGGATATGCGCCTTGGCCATATCCACACCCTGCTGACCATCCTCAGCGGTGATCACTTCATGCCCCTGCCCCTCAACGATGCGCTTGAGCACCAGGAGCTGCGACGGCGAATCGTCCACGATCAAGACCCGAGCCATGTTTACCCCGCTGTTAACTTGCTGCCAACGTCCCGATTCTACCCATACGCAGCGACTCGCGGACAAGTTGCGTCATGACAGATCGCCACCAATCTTGACGATCGTGCGTCCCAGGCCACCACCGGACAGCAAAGTCTCGAAAACCGCGGGCAATTCTTCGAGTTCAACCTCGCGGGTCACGATTGCGTCCAGATGCCGCGGGCGCCATTCCTGCGCCAACCGTTGCCAGAGATCGGTGCGCACCGGATACGGCGTGCCCGAGGAATTGATGCCGAGCAGACTGATGCCGCGGATGATGAAGGGCATCACCGTGGTATGCAGCTCGATGCCGCCGGCCATACCGCAGCTGGCGATGGCACCCCAGGGTCGGATCATGCGCGTCAGCCCGGACAGCAACTCGCCACCGACATTGTCGACGGCACCGGCCCAGGTCGCGCTCTCGAGCGGTCGCTGCCCCAGATAAAGGCCTTCACGAGCGATGCACTGGCGCGCGCCGAGGCGGATAAGGCGATCGAACTGCTCGGCCTTGCCGGTGATGGCATGCACCTCGAATCCGGCGCGGGTGAAGATGTCGATGGCCAGCATCCCGACACCACCGGTGGCACCGGTCACCACGATCGGTCCCAGGTCAGGTCGCTGGCCCACACTGAGCATGCGCCACAGGCACAGGGCCGCGGTGAAACCGGCGGTGCCGATGGCCATGGCCTCGCGCAGGCTCAGGTTGGCCGGCAACGGCACCACCCACTGGCCGTCGAGGCGCGCGTATTCGCCATATCCGCCATCCCGCGTTTCCGACAGACCTGATCCGGTGGTGAGCACCGCATCGCCCTCGCGGAATTGCGGATGACGCGATTCGACCACATGACCGGCCACGTCGATGCCACCCACCAGCGGGAACTGACGCAGGATCTTGCCCTGACCGGTACCGGCCAGCGCATCCTTGAAATTGACGCTGGACCAGGCCACACGAATGGTTACTTCACCGTCGTTGAGATCCGCCAGTTTCAGGATTTCCAGGCCGGCCTTGTGGGGACTACCGTGGATGCGAAAAGCCTTGAATTGCTCGGGCACATTCATGCTCCAACCCCGCTCAATGGACTGGCTTCAGTCTACACGGGTCGCCAGCAGCCACCGTGCAGCAGGTATCCTTGAACCTGTCGACATAGCGGAGGCGGACGATGATCGATGGTCGCTATTTCATCGAGCCGGCAGTCTGGTCGGTAGACGCAGAGGATCTCAAGGCGGTACGCACCGAGGTGTTCATTGAAGAGCAGAACATCCCCGAGAGCGAGGAGTGGGATGCCGACGATGCGCTGGCCGACCATGTGCTGGCACGCACCCCGGATGGCAAACCGATCGGAACCGGACGGCTGACACTGAGCGGCTACATCGGCCGCATGGCGGTGATCAAGGCCTGGCGCGGCCAGGGCGTCGGTGAGGCCCTGCTGCGGCATCTGATCGAGCGCGCCGCGTCGCGCGGGCTTCGGCATCTGCGGATGCACGCGCAAACCTATGCCATTCCCTTCTACGCGCGCTCCGGGTTCCGGCCCGAAGGCAATGAATTCATGGAATGCGGTATTCCCCACCAGACCATGGTGCTGGATTTGCCGGAACGCGAGAGCTTGCCGGTCACCAAGATCAACCCGGTACTGGCAGCACCTCAGTCACAGCGCCTGAGCGCAGAGCGCGCCAGCGATTTGCAGGAGGCCACGCTGGCCCTGCTGCGGGCAGGGCGATATCAGCTGTGGATCTACACCCGCGATCTGGAACCGGCGCTCTACCAGCAGCCGGAGATTCTCGAAGCCATCCGCCAGATTGCGCTGTCGGGCCGCCGCGCCAGCATCCGCATTCTGGTGCAGGATACTGCCCGCGCCGTTCGCGAGGGCCATCGACTGGTCGATCTGGCCCATCGATTGCCCAGCGTGGTTCACCTGCGCAGGCCGACTGACGAGGACCTGCAGTTCGCCGGCGCCTATGTGCTCAATGACACCGGCGGCTACCTCTATCGCAGTTTCGCCGACCGCTACGAGGCCGCCGGCGACCTCTATTACCCGCCCCGCCGTGACGAACTCCAGCGCGGCTTTGACCAGGTCTGGGAACGCGCCGTGGAACCGCCGGAGTTGCGGCGACTGGCGCTGTAGCGGAGCCGGAGGACGGGGCAAAGGGCAAGGGAGATCATGGGGTCGCAGCGTGAAAGTAGGTCACGTTGTCCGCGCAGCGGGCTACGTGACGCACACTGCCCCACGAGCGCGACCCGCCACCACTGAGGCGCGTAGCGACCAGAAGCGGGACGCAGAGGACGCAAAGGAAAAGCAGAAAGAACGCGAAGGAGAGCAAGAGCAATTCATGGGGTTTTCTTCTTGTCCCTGCTGCTTTTCCTTCGTGTCCTTGGCGTCCTGCTCTTTGCTCGGTGCCCGGACGCGAGCCACAGGTCCCTTTGAGTCCGGCAGGTAGGTCACGTTGGCCGCGCAGCGGGCTACGTGACGCACGCCGCCCCACCAGCGCGACCCGCCACCACTGAGGCGGGTTGTGACCAGAAGCGGGACGCAGAGGACACAAAGGAAAAGCAGAAAGAACGCGAAGGAGAGCACGAGCAATTCATGGGGTTTTCTTCTTGTCCCTGCTGCTTTTCCTTCGTGTCCTTGGCGTCCTGCTCTTTGCTCGGTGCCCGGACGCAATCCACAGGTCCCTTTGAGTCCGGCAGGTAGGTCACGTTGGCCGCGCAGCGGGCTACGTGACGCAAGTTGCCCCGCCAGCGCGACCCGCCACCACTGAGGCGGGTCGTGACCAGAAGCGGGACGCAGAGGACGCAAAGGAAAAGCAGAAAGAACGCGAAGGAGAGCTAGAGCAATTCATGGGGTTTTCTTCGTGTCCTTGCTGCTTTTCCTTCGCGTCCTTCGCGTCCTGCTCTTTGCTCGGTGCCCGGACGCGAGCCATTTGGACCTACAAGAGCGGCGCGGCATGCCACGCCGCGTGATCGCACTGTCGCCGCGCATCAAGCATCATGCGGGTCTGAAAACGGCTCTGAAGATCCTGATCAACCCATGTTTGAACTGAACACTGCTCCTGCGGCCAGCAAGGCCGAGTTGTACGCCAGCCTCGCCGAGCAGGCGGGCTACCTGATGACCGGCGAACCCGATCGCATCGCCAATGCAGCAAATTTCTCGGCGCTGCTCTATCACGCCCTGCCGGATGTGAATTGGGTGGGCTTCTATTTCTTTGATGGCACCGAATTGGTGGTCGGGCCCTTTCAGGGCAAGCCTGCCTGCGTGCGCATCGCGCTGGGGCGTGGGGTCTGTGGCACCGCGGCGCAGACGCGCCAAACGCAGCGGGTGGCCGATGTGCACGCCTTCCCGGGACACATCGCCTGCGATGCGGCCTCGCGTTCCGAAGTGGTCGTGCCGCTGGTGCTGGGCGAGGCCTTGCTGGGCGTGCTCGACATCGACAGCCCCTCGCCGAATCGCTTCGACGCCGAGGACCAGAGCGGTCTGGAGCGGCTGGCGCAGGTTTTTTTGAACGCTTGCGCGTGAGCGTTGTCTGAACGCGTGGACGGGGCAGCACTGCCCTGCCGATTCACCTTTTGAGGAGGACTCATGCCACCGAGCGAAAAGATCCGCAATGTCGGCCCGAAGAGCGCCGCCTGGTTGCGCCAGATTGGAATTCGCACGGAAGAGGATCTGCGCAAGTTCGGCGCAGTGGAAGCCTATCGTCGCGTGAAACTGGCTGGATTCAAGCCCACGCTCAATCTGTTGTATTCCATGGCGGGTGCCGAGGATGACTGCCATTGGACTCAGCTCAGCGAAGAGCGCAAGGCGGCGCTGGTGCTGGCGTCGGACTCGATCACCGAGGAAATGAATGCCCGCAAGCTGGCCAAGCGCATGGGCCAGACCCACGCAGGATCAGGCCTGGTCGACAAGGCGCTGGGGCATCCTGAGCCCGTCGACAGCGAAGCACCAGCACCAGACAGTGGTGATCGGGACGAGTGATGGCAGGCACCGCAGCGCGTCTTTCGCGCTGCTGGTGCTGATCGTGCTGCTGGCCGGCTGCGCCAGCGGCCCGAGCAGCCGTCCACCGGCTGCTCATGACCACGCCCGTCCTACGCCCCTGGCGACAGGCAACAGCGCCGACGTCGCCTTTCGCGCCATCGGTCTGGTCGGCACGCCCTATCGCACCGCCGGCGCCGATCCGGGCGTCGGCTTCGACTGCTCCGGCTTCGTCCAGTATGTCTATCGCGACGCCGCCGGCCTGCAGCTGCCGCGCAACACCCAGAATCAGCATGCGCTGAAAATCCCCGTGTCCCGACGCTCACTGCGGACCGGCGATCTGGTGTTCTTCAATACCAGCGGACGCGGCGTGTCCCATGTCGGCATCTATGTGGGTGAAGGCCGATTCGTGCATGCCCCCAACCACGGTGGCCGGGTACGTCTGGACCATCTCGACGATGGCTACTGGAGCAAACGCTACCTCGGCGCCAGGCGCGTGCTCGGGGGCTAGCGGCTGCAGCTCTAAGGCAGCGACGGTGTACGAGGTTTCTGTAGTGCCGAGCTTGCTCGGCAGGGCGTGCCGGCTTTCCGATCAGCGACAAAGCGAAACGCACAAGCCCAGCCAGAGCAGCGGAGCAAGCTCCGCTCTACCAGAGCCACGGTGTACGAGGCTGTCGTAGTGCCGAGCTTGCTCGGCAGGATGTGCCGGCTTTCCGATCAGCGACAAAGCGAAACGCACAAGCCCAGCCAGAGCAGCGGAGCAAGCTCCGCTCTACGACAGCGACGGTGTACGAGGCTGTTGTAGTGCCGAGCTTGCTCGGCAGGATGTGCCGGCTTTCGGATCGGCGACAAAGCGAAACGCACAAGCCCAGCCAGAGCTGCGGAGCAAGCTCCGCTCTACGACAGCGACGGTGTACGAGGCTGTTGTAGTGCCGAGCTTGCTCGGCAGGCCGTGCCGGCTTTCGGATCAGCGACAGAGCGAAACGCACAAGCCCAGCCAGAGAAGCGGGGCAAGCTCCAATACTGTTTGGATAGGTGATGGCGAGCAGTGCAGGTTGCCGCGAAAGTCATTCAGGCGACGGCTGTCGCTCCCTCCCCGATGTTCGGGGAGGGTTGGGGAGGGGTTAGGCAAGAAACCCTATGCAACGGTCATGGCACCAGCGACTTTCATGATTGCGAATGGCCCGCAGCCATGACCGTTGGGCTAAGGCCGCAGGCCATGCCCAACGATCTGGCGCAACTTCGTTGGGCACGGCCTGCGGCCTTTGCCCAACCTACCCAAAGCAAAGAGTATTGGAGCAAGCCCCGCTCTACGACAGCGACGGCGTGCGCTGGTCTATTACCGCCAGCATGGCCATCAAGCCATCCACCAGCGCACCCAAACCCTGCGCCTGATGCTCGAGCGCGCCGGTGATGTGGATGGATTTCAGTTTGCGGGTACGCAGCCAGGTGCGCACCTGCTCGAGGTCGAACGCTGCGGGATGCAGATGCAGCCAGGGCTTGCGGTAGCGGCCACACCAGCGTTGCGCCAGGAGGGCGCGACCGTAGAGCTGGGCGTCGGGCGTGATCAGCACGCTGACGTCGGCGGCGCGCACATTCCACTTCAGCGCCTGCGAGGGATGACGCGTAGGCGTGGCCAAAAAGCTGTCGCCTGGATTGCGGGTGCCGCTGGGCACGAAGCCGGCCGTGGCCAGGCCCAGTCTGCTGGCGTGTTCGATGGCCATGGTTTCAACGCCATCGCAGCGCGCGCTCACCAACGTCGGTGCACGGCCGTTGCTACCCAGGGTCAGGCTGACACGACGCTTCTTGCGCCGGGATTTCGATGAGGGCTTGCGCGGGCGGGTAGCTGCTTTCATGGGCGGATGATGCCTGAGCGCGAGAGCCGGAGGGCGGGGTTGCCTTTCAATCCCGGGGCTGTCGGCTTCACCGTGTCACGTAGCTCGCTGCGCTCCCAACGTGACCTACTTCTCGCTCGATCGGATCTTTGTGGGCTAGCCCGTGCCAGGCGGCTCGCTGCGCTCGCAACGTGACCTACCACGGCGCTTTGGGGTCATCCGCCCTGCGCTCGCCCGAATTGCGGCTTACATCGACGGGCGCCAGACGCCAGAATTTCGGCCCGGTCATTCCTTGCCACCGGAGCCCCGATGAAACCGATTTCGCTGACCCGTTTTTTGATCGAGGAACAGCGTGAGCTGGGCCGCATCAATTCCGATCTGCGACTGCTGATCGAAGTGGTGTCGCGCGCCTGCAAGGCCATTTCCATCGCCGTCGGCAAGGGCGCGCTGGGCGGTGTGCTCGGCAGTGCCCACAGCGAGAACATCCAGGGTGAGGTGCAGAAGAAGCTGGATGTGCTGTCCAACGAGATCCTGCTGGAGGCCAATGAGTGGGGCGGCCATCTGGCGGCCATTGCCTCGGAGGAAATGGAGCATCCGCACGCAATTCCGCACCGTTATCCCAAGGGCGAGTACCTGCTGCTGTTCGATCCGCTGGATGGCAGCTCGAACATCGACGTCAACATCTCGGTGGGCACGATCTTCTCGGTGCTGCGCTGTCCTGACGGGGTCAAGGAGCCCACCGAATCGGACTTCCTGCAGCCGGGCACCAGGCAAGTGGCGGCCGGCTATGCCGTCTACGGCCCCAGCACGATTCTGGTGCTGACCACCGGATCGGGCGTGCACAGTTTCACCCTGGATCGCGAGGTCGGCTCCTTCGTTCTGACCGAGCGCAACCTCAAGATTCCGGTCGAGACCCAGGAGTTCGCCATCAACATGTCGAACATCCGCCACTGGGAGCCGCCGATGAAGCGCTACATCGAGGAACTGCTGGCCGGCAAGACCGGCCCGCGTGGCAAGGACTTCAACATGCGTTGGGTGGCCAGCATGGTCGCCGATGTGCACCGGATCATGACCCGCGGCGGCATCTTCATCTACCCGCGTGATCTCAAACAGCCGCTGACACCCGGCAAACTGCGACTGATGTACGAAGCCAATCCGATGGCTTTCATCGTCGAGCAGGCCGGCGGCGCTGCCAGCACCGGCGATCAGCGCATGCTGGAGGTACAGCCCAGCTCCCTGCACCAGCGCGTGCCGGTGTTCATGGGTTCCAGGGCCGAGGTCGAGCGCGTCAGCGCCTATCACCGCGAGCAGCAATGACCCGGCACCGGCCGGTCCGGGGCGACCGGCCGATACTGAAGTCCCCTGGGGAGTAGGCGCGGCCCGGGGACGAAAGCTGCGCTGGGGTGCTGCTTACTGTGGGAGCGGCTTCAGCCGAGATCAGGCATTTGCTCCTCTGTGGGAGCGGCTTCAGCCGCGATCGCCGGTTCGCCGATTTCAACCAGACTGATCGCGGACAGAGTCCGCTCCCACAGGCTAACGGCATCGCCGCTCTCACCGGGTCAGCGGAACTTGTATTCCACCCCCAGATAGAAGGACCGGCCGCGCGGGTCGGTGTAGGTCGGGTCGTAGCTGGCGATGAAGTAATAGGCCTGGTTCGAGAACGGCGGTTCTTCGTCGAACACATTGAGCACACCGGCACGCACGCGCAGCTGTTCGTTGACCTTGTAGCTGCCGGTCAGATCCCAGAGCGAATAGGCTTTGACATCACGCGAGGGCAGGCGTGAATCGCTGACCGGATCGTAGGTCGTGTTCTGGTCGCGATAGCTGGAGGAATAGTTGTTGGCGAAGGTCAGACCCAGCGGACCGCTGTCCCAGTTGAAGGCGATGCGATGGCGCCAGCGCTGGATCACCTGGTCGTTGAGGAAGCGCCCGAGGTTGCTGCGATAGGGTTCCAGCGGACCGAACTGGCGTTCGTACTTGGTGATCAGGGTGCCGGTGAAATCGACACTGAAAGTGCCGTAATCGGTTTCTCCGGTGCTGAGACGGCTGCTGATGTCGAAGCCGGAGGTCTTGAGCTTGCCCTGGTTTTCCTTGCGCAGGATGATGTTGCTGATGAAGCCGTCTTCATCGCGCTCGATGTACAGGCCGTTGTACAGCTCCGGACTCTCGATGATGATCTGCTCGCCCAGCGTGCTGATCACGTCCTTCTTCTCCAGGTACCAGTATTCCAGTCCGATGTTGAAGGTCTCGCTGGGCTCGTAGACCGTGCCGAGCGAGAACTGCCGCGAGCGCTCCGGATCCAGATCCGGATTGCTCTGCCGCTCCACCGGCCACTGATCGGTACAGAAGTCGATGCTGCCTTCGGCATCGGCGCACTGCGGATCGGTGATCAGGCTGGAGGTCACGCCGAACACAGTGGGACGGTGCAGATCGTTCAGCGAGGGCGCGCGGAAGCCGGTGCCGGCCGAGCCGCGGACGATCAGATCCTCGCGCGGCTGCCAGCGCACGCCGAACTTGGGATTGAAGGTGGAGCCGACTTCCTCGTAGTCGTCGAAGCGCAGCGCCGCCTGCAGTTCCAGGGTCTCGCTGACCGGCGCATTCAACTCGGCATAGGCCGAGGCGACATTGCGGCTGTCATTGCTGGGCAGGATGTCGGAGGGGTCACCGGGACCGAGCGAGCTGTCGCGGTCACCGGCGATGTTGTTGCTGAGCAGCAGCGCCGAAGGCGTGAAGCGCTGCGATTCGCGACGCAACTCGCCGCCCAGCGCCAGACCGATATCGCCGCCCTCCAGTTCGCCGAGCGCGCGGGTGAAATTGAAATCGAAGCTCTCGCTGACGCCCTTGGACTTGCGCGCATCATCGTTGATGGTGATGTCGTCGAGCAGGGCCTGACCCTGGGCCGAGGACGGGCCGAAGGGATTGATCAGGCCGGAACGCACCGCCGCGTCGAACTCGTCGAAGAGCACATAGCCATCGACGTAACTGTCGGTGGCCTTGTTCTCGCTGCGCACCAGACCGAGGCTGTAATCCCAGTCGCCGGCGATGCCTTCGGCACCGAGCACGATGCGGCTGCCCTCGCTGGTGACCTCGTTGCTGCGGTTGCCGGCCTCGGCCATGCGCAGGCGGATGCCGCTGAAGGTGCTCGGCAATCCGGGCGCGGACAGCGCCGTGCGATAGGGCTCGGGCAGCACCGAAATCGGCAGATTGCGGATGCGCTGTGGATTCGGGCTGAGCCGATAGGTGGTCTCGGATTTGGTGTAGGACAGTTCGGCGAACAGGCGATGGCCGTCGGCCACCTCGACCGCGGCCCGCCCCATGAAGCCGATCTTGTCCGAGTCCGGGTAGATCTCGGTGTCCTTCATGTAGTCGTAGCTGCAGGCCACCGGACCGCCCGGCCCTTCGGGCGCATACACCGTCGCCGGCGGATTGCACTCGGGAGAGCTCGGATTGATGCGGTTGCGGGTGGTGCCCGGCGCCAGCAGGCCGGCGTTGATCAGCGCATTGCGCTGCGCCGAATTGATGTCGATATTGGCCGGATAGGTGTTGCTGGACATCAGCGCCGGCAGCAGATCGGCCAGCGGCCGGTCACGGATGAAATCGCGCTGGCTCGAGCGCAGCGCACCCAGATGCTGCACATCGAGCACGCCGAAGACGTTGTAGCGGTCTGTGCTCATGTCACCGAAGCCGGCGCTGATGGTGGCGGTCTGCTTGTCGGCTCCGCCTTCCTGGGTATCGGCCCCGAGCAGGCTGAGATCGATGCCCTGATAATCGCTGCGGGTGATGAAGTTGATGACGCCACCGATGGCATCGGAACCGTACAAGGCCGAGGCCCCGTCCTTCAGCACCTCGACACGCTCGATGGCGCCGGCCGGGATGTTGTTGAGATCGACACCAGCCTCATCGCCGGGCGAGGCGAAGTTGGCCAGACGTCGGCCGTTGAGCAGGATCAGCGTGCTGGACACACCCACGCCGCGCAGATTGGCGCCGTTGAAACCGCGCTGACCGGAGGTGCCGTCGGTGATGCTGGCACCATCGGCGAGCGGCGCGGTGTTTGCGGTCAGGGTCTTGACCATTTCCGCCGCCGTGGTCACGCCGCGGGTTTCGATCTCTTCACGGGTGATGATCTCGATCGGCAATGCGGTCTCGCCGTCGATGCGCTTGATGCGCGAGCCGGTGACGAATACCGTATCCATCTCTGCCGCCTTGTCAGCGATCTGGGCGTCACTACTGCTGTCCTGGGCCGCGACCAGGCCGGCGGGCAACAACAGGGCCTGGGTCAGGGCCAGACGCAGCAGAGTCTGTCTGAGCGGAAGTTCGCCGCGGCGGGACGGGCGCGAGGTGCGAATGGTCATGGAGTAGGTCCTGAAGTGCGAAATCGGCAGTCTGGTGAGGGCCGGACCCAGGCAGCGGCCGGCTCGGGGGCGGACTGTACGCACCTCGAACCGGGCCGCCAGTGGCCACCGCGCCAGGCGTCGCCCTGCGGCAACTTGCTGTCGCTTGGAGGCAAGATTGGGGGCACGGGGCATGGGGCATGGGGCATGGGGCATGGGGCATGGGGCATGGGGAAGGCTACGGACCTGGGGGCTCTTGTGGATCCAGACTTGTCCGGACGCTCTTCAGCCATGTGGCCAAAAGCATCCATACAAGTACGGACTCACAAGAGCCGGCGTTATTGCTTCCCCCGGACTTGATCAGGGGGAAGCAATCCAGATGCAAGGTCGCACAGCACTGGACGGCTTCGTCACTGCGCTCATCTCCATGAACCCATGTCGTAACGTGTTGATTTGTAGTCGACGGTGTAGGTTGGGCTAAGCGCAGCGTGCCCAACAATGGCCGCTGGTGTTGGGCACGCTGCGCTTAGCCCAACCTACAGCTCACAGCCCGTGGGCAATGTCGGGCCGATACACGCGGCTCGCAATGACGCCGTACCCTGAGCCCCTCGCTCGCCCTCGTGCCCCAAGTTTCCCCAAAGCGACACCCGCTTGCGCTTTTGCGTTGGCACGCGGTGGCCGACGCAGCACATAGGACGGGCTTGGTGCCATGATCGGGTCCGGCCGCAAAGTGCGGCGCTGCCACTGCCGGATTCACTCACCATGCGTACTGAACAACACCTGTTGACGAGTTGCACGCCGGGCACCACGCGCGAATTGCAGAGCCTGCATTTCGGTCCGCTGGAGTCCGGTCGCAAGGCCGTCATCCAGGCCTCGCTGCATGCCGACGAGCCGCCGGGAATGCTGGTCGCCTACCATCTGCGCCGGGAACTGGCGGCACTGGAGGCCGAGCATCGGCTGCTCGGGGAAATCGTGCTGCTGCCCATGGCCAATCCGCTCGGACTGTCGCAACGGCTGCTGGGACGCACGCTGGGCCGTTTCGAACTCGGCTCCGGCGAGAACTTCAATCGGCGCTACCAGGATCTGAGTTCGGCCACCTTTGCCAAGCTGAAGTCGGAGATCGACGCCGGACATCAACCGTCGATACCGAGCGTGCGATCGGCGCTGCGTCAGGCCTGCCGGGAACTGCCGGCGGAGAGCGAGTTGGCCAGCCTGCGCAAGATCCTGTTGCTGCAGTCCATCGATGCCGATCTGGTGCTGGATCTGCACTGCGACAGCGATGCGGTGATGCATCTGTATACGGCCAATCCGCTGTGGCCCCAGGTGGAAGCGCTGGCGCGACTGCTGGGCGCCGAGGTCAGCCTGCTGGCCACCGAGTCCGGCGGCGAGCCTTTCGATGAAAGCTGCTCGATGGTCTGGTCTCAGCTCAACCGGCGCTGGCAGGAGCATTCTGGCTTGCCCGGACCCTGGCCGGATGCCTGCATCGCCGTCACTGTCGAACTGCGTGGCGAAACCGACGTGAGTCATGAACTGGCCGAGCGCGATGCCAGCGCCATCCTGGCCTATCTGGCGCACCGCGGATTCATCGATGCGCGGCTGCCGGAACTGCCGCCGCTGTTGCGTGAGGCGACACCACTGGAGGGCTCGGTACCGGTGATCAGTCCCCGTGGCGGCGTGCTGGTCCACCGCCAGCTGCTGGGGCAATGGGTGCAGCGCGGTCAGTGCATCGCCGAGATCATCGACCCGCTGCGTGGTGAGGCCATCGATCTCTGCAGTCCGGTCGAAGGGCTGCTGTATGCGCGCGAGCACTCGCGAGTGGTCCATGCCGGCATGTCGATCGCCAAGGTGGCAGGCAGTGAGGCCGTCCGCAGCGGGCAGTTGCTGTCGGCCTGAGCGGCGACGAAGCCGATCATGTCCAAGCGCTACGGCTTCCTGCTGCTGCCGCGCTATTCCCTGCTCGATCTGGCAGGCGCTTTGGCGGTGTTGCGCCAGGCCAACCAGCTGCTCGGTGGGCGCGCCATCGACACGCTGCTGCTGTCGCGCGATGGGCGCCCGGTGGCAGCAGCCGGCGGCGAGCAACTGCTGATCTCTCAGGGCCTGAACGGCGCCCTGATGTCGATCGACGGCCTGTTCATCATCAGCGATGCGCCACCGCAGGCCAGTGACGAGCCGTGGTTGCGTCAGCATCTGACTGCGGCCGGACAGCGTATTGCCCAGGCGCGCGGCGTGCTCGGCGGTATCGGCTGCGGCGCCCTGTGGTGGGCGCAAACCGGGCTGCTGGACGGCTATCGCTGCAGTGCCGCAACAGCGCCGGGGCAAGCCTCTGCGCTCGGCGGCGCCCTGCTCTCCAATCGCTACTGCGAAATCGACCGCAACCGATTGAGCTGCGCCGGTGGTACCAGTACGCTGGATCTGATGATTCAGTGGCTGTCTCAGGACTACGGTGAGCAATCAGGACGCCAGCTGATGGCGCACTTCGCGCTGGATCGGTTGCGCGGTGCCGACGAGCGCAGCAAACCTTCGGCAAGCGCAGGAACCGCGGCCTCCGCCAAGCTGGCCGAAGCCGTGGCCCTGATGGAAGCCAATCTGGGCGAGCCGCTGTCCACCGAGGACATTGCCGGACTGGTCGGGGTCTCGCGCCGACAGCTGGAACGGCTGTTCAAGCAGCATCTCGACACCCTGCCCTCGCGCTGGTATCTGGAGCAGCGGCTGGCGCGCGCACGTCGGCTGTTGCAGCAGAGCCCGCAATCGATACTTCAGATTGGTCTCAGTTGCGGATTTGCGTCGGCCGCCCATTTCTCCAACGCCTATCGCAACTGTTTTGGCCATACGCCCCGCGATGAACGCAGCAGCCGTGCGGCTGCCTGGCGGCTGGCCGGAGCGAATCAGCGCCCGGCCGAAACCGGCGCCACCGATGCCGACAAGGAACCGACATGAGCAAGCCCAAGGCCGGACCCGCGCAATTTCTGCTGCGCCCCTGCGCGGCCGACGATCTCCCTGCGCTGGAGCGCTTTGCCGCGGCCAGCCCCGTAGGCATCACCACGCTGCCACTGGATCGCGCCTTCCTCACCGACCGGCTGCAGCGCTCGATCCATTCCTTTGCCACCGAGGATGTCAGTGGTGAGGAAATCTATCTGTTTGCGCTGGAAGAACTGGCCACCGGCAATGTCATCGGCATCAGCGGCATTGCCGCCCGCGCCGGCTTTTCCGATCGCTTCTACAGTTTTCGCAACGAGTTCGTGGTGCACAGCAGCAAGCCACTGGGCGTCAGCAACCGCATCCATACCCTGCATCTGTGTCACGACCTCAGCGATGTCACCCTGCTGATCAGCTACCACGTCGATCCGGCCTTTGTGGGCACGCTGGCGCCGCAGTTGCTGTCGCGGGCGCGGCTGCTGTTCATTGCCCAGCACGCCGAACGCTTTGCCGACCGGGTGGCGGCCGAGAGCGCCGGCCTGGCCGACGACAACGGTCGCTGTCCCTTCTGGGATGCCGTCGGCCGACGCTTCTTCGGCATGGACTACCCGACCGTCGAGCGCCTGACCGGTGGCCGAAGCAAGGCCTTCATTGCCGATCTGATGCCGCCCTCCCCGATCTACGTGCCGCTGTTGCCGGAAGAGGCGCAGTGGGCTATCGGCCAGCTGCATCCGGTGGCCGAGCTGCCGTTCTCGATCCTGCTCGACGAGGATTTCGACACCGACACCTACGTCGACATCTTCGATGGCGGGCCTACCGTGCAGGAGCGCCTGGCCATGCTCAAGAGCGTGTCACGCTCACGCCTGCTGCGGGCCGAGCGGCGTAGCGTTGCCACCGGCGCCAGCGCTGCCAGCAGTCCGCACTTGGTCATCAACGGCAGTCGCCCGCAATTCCGGGCGCTGCTGCTGGATCTGGGCCCCGAGGGCGAGCGCCTGCCGCTCGACGCCGCCACCCTGGAACTGCTGGCGATGGCGCCGGGCGATATCGCCCGAGTGGCCGAGTTTGATTCATTCCCCGCTGGAGAGCAGCCATGAACGCGTGGAAGTTGCGTGCCGCCACCAGCGCCGATCTGCCCAGGCTGACCCGCCTGTTGCCCGCCTGGGAACTGGAACGTGCCAGCTTCATCGAGGATGAAGGCGATTCCCTGTTGTTGCTGGCTTTCCCAATGCAGACAAGCGCTACCGAGGAGCCGCCGCTGGCCTGTGTGCAGCTGCGCCGCCGGATCGGCCTCTCGCAGCCGCGATACTGGTATCACGTCGGCGTGGTCGTACACGCGGCGGCGGAACTCGGGATGTTCCGGCGCGAGCGCACGCTGTTGCTGGGCAATGACCACACCGGCGCTACCGAGCTGAGCGATTTTGCCGTGGATGACCAACTCGCCACTGCAGCGCAACAGCGCGAGCTGCCCTCGGTGCTGGTGCGCGCGGCGCTGTTGCTGCTGTATCGGGATTGGCAGCTGCAGGCGGAAGCCGGCAGCCAGCCGCCCAAGGTCATCGCTGCGGTGCCGGGGCGGCGCGATGCCAGCGGCCACAGCCCGTTCTGGCAGGGTCTGGGACGCCACTTCTACCCGGGCGATGTCGATCAGGCCCAGGCCCGTTTCGGCCAACTCTGGCAGACCCATGTGGCTGCGCTGCTGCCGCGACATCCGCTGGTGGTGTCGATACTGCACGAGAGCGCCCAGGCTGCCATCGGCGCCATGGACGAGGCTGCCATGCCCTGGTGCGATGCGCTGCGTCGGGCCGGTTTGCGCGCCGGCCAGTACCTGAATCTGTTTGATGCCGGACCGGTCTTCGAGGCGCCGCTCGATCTGCTGCGCTGTTCCGGCGCCGTGGGCTCCCATGCGCTCGACCTCGGCCCTTCTGCCAGTCAGCCGGCGCCGGTGCTGCTGACGGCCGACAGCGGCAGCGAGGTGTACATCGCCCGGGCGAGCATCCACGGCGATGGCCGGGTGTCGCTGAGTCCGGAACAGGTCGAGCTGTTCGGCCTGCACGGTCTGCGCCGGGTCTGGGCCATGTCCACCGATGATGCCGCCTGATCCGCGCTCAGCGCGGCAACTCCCAGAGCTGGCCTTCGCCAGCGGCGCACAGCTGCCCGACTGCCACCGCGCGATCGCCATCCAGCAGCGTCAATGGCACTGCCCGGAGCCCCGTCAGCGCATCGAGAAAGCGCTGCAGGGCAGCGCCGTCGGCCGCCACCGTCGCCGCCTGCCCAGCCGGCAAGCCGC
The DNA here is from genome assembly GCA_050250665.1 of Lysobacterales bacterium. Lineage (GTDB taxonomy): Bacteria > Pseudomonadota > Gammaproteobacteria > Xanthomonadales > SZUA-5 > JADKFD01. The sequence continues at coordinate 92,653 of JBFWOF010000022.1, forward strand.
ATTCGCCGTCGGGCATCGCCCCGGGCAATGTCCAGGCGCTGCCACCGGAAAATCGCCGACGGCTGACCCGGCGATCATCGATGCGCCGCAACAGAGTCACCGCGCCCTGACCAATGACCCGCCCGTGCCACTGACCTTCAGTCCAATCCAGCCGCAAGGCCGTGGTTTCATCGATACCGACGGCGAATTCGACGCCGCTGTCCTGCAGCAGGCGCGCCAGCCGGTACTCACGACCGCGGTTGGAGAAATGGGTGTCGAGCACCCCCAGCGGGAAACTTCCGAGGCCGCCATCGGGCTGATACATCAGCGCATCGGGATCGACGCCAGCGCAGGTCCCGGCCCGGCTGCAGTCCGGATCGGGCGGCAGCTGGCGCAAGGCCACAGCCGGGCCCTGGGGCAGCGCCGGCCCGCTGACGATCATCGCCGCCGGCCCATGGGCCGGACGCGCCGCCTGCACCGCGGTGCCGGCACTGGTGCCACCCAGCACCAAAGTGCCGCGCTCCAGTCGCTGCAGCAAGAGCTGCAGTGGCGGCGAGGGCCCAAGCCCGTCGCCATCGAACCATGCCGCTCGGGTGAAACTCTGGTCGCCGCCATTGAGAAACACGCCATCGGCCCAGTCCAGGGCGCGGTTGAGTTCCTGCGGCGCCAAACAGGCCGCCTGCAGTTCGGCCGCGCGCTGCGGGTACAGGCGCGCGCGGTCATGCGCCCCCAGGCGCTCGCCGCGCAGCCGATCGAGCTGATCACACAAGGTCTGTGGATCGCTTTGGGCCGCACGCAGAGCGTGATCCAGCGGCAACCAGCGAACTTCGGCGCCGGCCTGCTCGAAGACGGCCAGATAGAAGTCGATGGCGGCAAAGGGATCGCGCCCGGAGGCGGTGCTGACCAGCACCCGCGGTCGCTGGCGTCCGCTGATCTGCGCGGCCATGGCGACGAATTCGCGGTAGACCGGGGCTCCCGATTCGGGACTGGAATCATCCAGCGCCACGCGCTCGGTCGCGATGCGGTTTTCAAGCGCGTCGAGCACACGATCACGCTCGAATCCAGCCAGCTCGGTCCAGACCTGACGGTCGCGCGACTTGCTGCTGACCGCCAGTGCTGCGGGCAGGTCGTCGGCGTCGAAATCAAGATCGCCGGCGCGCCGATGCCAGCGTTTCAGCGCGGCCACGATGCGCCTGCGCTCGCGCTCACGGCCCTGGCTCCAACCACCGGCGCCCACCCGGGCAATGCCGTCCTGATCCAGACGATGGCGCTGGCCCAGGCTGGCGGCTCCCGGCGACGTGCCGGAGCGGCAAGCCGCGGTCTGGTCATTGCTGCACACGGGCAACGCGCCACCCGCCAGCAGCAGCCTCGGACCTTCAGCGGCCGGTGCCGATGCCGTCGCGGCAGCAGCGATCAGCAACACCAGCATCGGCAGCAGCCGCAGCAAACCCTTCGACATCAGCACTTCGTCCTGGTCAGACCGGCGCCAGATCCTAGCCGAGCGCCTGGCCCCAGGACCGGATTCGAGAGGCAAATGCACAGTCCCTGGCGATTGGATCCAAGAATCCGTCGCTTTCCCGCAACTCCACAGCTGAACACCGCGCCCACGACCAGGAGCACAAAATGACCCAGGCGGAAACCCAGACTGCGCCGAGCCGCGCCCCCGACACCCTGTTGATCGTGGCCATGGTCGCGGTGCTGGTGGCATTGGTCGTGGCTTTCGTGCCACCGGGGCGTTTTGCCGACGTCAGCACCCACGAGGGCTCGCGCGAGGTCTCGATCGCGCTGGAAAGTTATCAGCGCAGCGGTGATGCCCAGGCGGTGCCGCTGTTTGCCGAGGGCGGCAAGCTGGGTCTGCTCAATCTGCCCTTTGAAGGCCTGGTCGCCGGTGACAAATTCGGCTCGGCAGTCGGTATCGCGGCCTTTCTGCTGGTGCTCGGCGGCAGTTTTGGCGTGCTGATGCGCACGGGAGCCATCGATCGATCGCTAACCGGATTCGTCGCCCGTTTCGAACACCGCATGGGAATCCTCATTCCCGGCCTGTTCCTGCTGTTTTCGCTGGGCGGCGCAATTTTCGGCATGGGGGAGGAAACCATCCCCTTTGTACTGATCCTGGTGCCGATATTCGCGCGACTGGGTCTGAATGCATTCACGGCCGTGCTGGTTAGCTTCGTGGCCACCCAGGTGGGTTTCGCGACCAGCTGGATGAATCCTTTCAGCGTGGTCGTCGCCCAGGGTGTGGCCGGATTGCCGCCGGTATCGGGTGCCGGTTTCCGGGTGGGCATGTGGGCCTTGTTCACGCTGGTCGGGGCCCTGATGACGCTGCGCTATGCCGTTTCCCAGCGTCGCAGTGGCGTCGCCATCCGCGCCGAGCAGGCCAGCGCCGGGCTGGAGGCGGCCACGCGCTCGGATTTCGCGATTCTGGCGGTACTGGCAGCCACCATGATCTGGGTGATCTGGGGCGTGACCCAGCGCCAGTACTATCTGCCGGAGCTGGCTGCCCAGTTCTTTGCGATGGGTCTGGCGGCAGGGGTGATCTCGTGGATGTCGCGGCGTCCCGGGGTCAGCGCCAATGGACTGGCCGAGGCCTTTCGCACGGGCGCGGCGCAGATGCTGCCGGTGGTGCTGATCGTGGCCCTGGCCAAGGGCCTGATCCTGCTGCTCGGTGGCACCGATCCGAGCAAGGCGTCCGTGCTCAACACCCTGCTATACCATCTGGGACATGCCCTGGAAGGTCTGCCTGCCAGCCTGGCCGCCTGGCTGATGCTGGTGGTGCAGTCCGGCATCAATTTCCTGGTGCCTTCCGGTTCCGGTCAGGCCGCGCTGACCATGCCGGTGATGGCGCCACTCGGCGATCTGCTCGGTGTCAGCCGTCAGGTGGCGGTGCTGGCCTTCCAGCTGGGTGATGGCCTGACCAATCTGATCGTGCCGACCTCGGCCATGCTGATGGGCGTGCTCGGCGCCGCCCGCATCGACTGGCTGACCTGGGCGCGTTTCATCATCCGCTGGCTGGCCTGGATGATGACCCTGGCCAGCGCCTTTGTGGTGGGCGCGGTGTGGATAGGGTTTACCTGAGGCGGGTTGCGGGGCACGGGGCACGGGGCACGGGAAATGCTCGGATGCGCGATGACGTAGGTCACGTTGCGAGCGCAGCGAGCTACGTGACGAGAGCACGCAGCGAAGCCCTGGACCTGGCCGCTGTCGCAAGAGCAAGACTCGCCGCTTCACCGTGTCACGTAGCCCGCGTTGCGGTCAACGTGACCTACGTCCGCTTTTTCAGCAAGGCGCCAAGAACGTCCAGACAAGTCTGGACCCACAACAGTCCGAATCCCGAATCCCGAATCCCGAGTCCCGAGTCCCGAGTCCCGAGTCCCGAGTCCCGACAACCGACAACCGACAACCGACAACCGACAACCGACAACCGACAATCGTCATCACCCCAATCGCAGCACGATCAGGGTCTGATCATCGACGCCGATCTCGCCGCCCTGATGGGCGTGCAGCTCGGCGAGCATGCTCCTGAGCAGGGCCTGGGGTGTGTCCAGCTCGCTGCGGGCGAGGATCGATTCCAGTCGCTCGATGCCGAATTCCTCGCCCTGCGCATTGCGGGCTTCGGTGACGCCGTCGGTGTAGACCACCAGCACATCGCCGCTGCGGGCGTCGTAGAGGTGGTTGTCATAGGCGTGTTCCTTGAGGATGCCGATCGGAATGTCGCGACCCTCATCGAGGCGTTCGAGTCGGCCTTCACGTCTGCGCAGCGGCGGCAGGTGTCCGGCATTGCACAGCCGCATCCGTCCTTCGTGCGGCAGATGCAGCAATCCCAGCGCGGTCAGGAAATGCGGCCGGGTCTTGCGTGAGAAGAAATGCCGGTTGGCGTAGGTCAGCGCACCGGCCGGGCCTTCGCCATCGCTGCCCTTGTAGGTGCGCAGGATGGCATCGAACTGCACGGCCTCCATGGCGGCCCCGGCACCGTGACCGGAGACATCGGCGAGCAACAAGCCGACGACATCCGGCATATCGGAAGGATAGTCATCGATGCGATGCGACAGCGACATCAGATCGTAGTAGTCGCCACCGGCCACGGCCGAGGGCTGGTAGTGAATGGCATGACTCAGACCCCGGATCTGCGGGTTGTCCGGCAGCAGCAGACGCTGCACATCGGCAAGGTCGGCGAATTCCAC
>JBFWOF010000023.1:0-94556 GCA_050250665.1 Lysobacterales bacterium
GTGACCGATGATTTCGGAAACGCCCGGAAATCGGTCACGAGTTACCGAAATTGGCGGTCACACCTTAGCGAAACGACCGGTCACGCCTTAGCGAAATCACCGGTCACGATGGGGCGAAATACGCAGGTATTCTCACAAATGATCAATCTGCCCCTATTGTGAGAGCGAAAAATGACACTGGACGGTACGCTCCTTGCCCTCGCCGTGAATGCGCGTCGTGGTCAGATCATGAACCCAGCCTGGAGTCCGGCGCGCACAGCCGGTTGAACACCATCGCCCGCACCAACGCCTCGGCATTCAATTCGCCCCGTGACGAGCGCAGCGCGCGGCGAACTGCATCGCGAAAACCCAGCGACACCCACTTCTCGTGCAGCGCATAGACATCGCCAAAGGTACGAGCGCTGTTGTATTCCACGGGTGCCGCGGTGTTCTCGGCGCGACCGAGCGCCCGGTTCAGTCCGTTGAACAGCGAATCCAGTTGCTTCGGTTGCGACAGCTCCAGCCGACCGAGGTTGGCGATCAGGCGCAGACGCACCTTGCCCTCGCTGCGGTAGCCCTCAACGATCTGCAGAAAAGTGCGTCCGCCAGAGCGGGTCGGTCGTGTGTCCACACCACGACGCTGTCAGGTCGTGCGAGCGTCAAGAAGATCGATATCCGCCCAGACGTAACACTACACGGGCATCTGGACTCAAACCTCCGGTGAAGCCTGATTCCTTGATCTGGCGAGTATGCCACTCAATGGACGGCACTAAAAAACGCCGGGAGCCGCGGAACTTGGGTGCCCCGGATCTGCAACCGCTGCGCTCGATACAGCCAATCGCAATGCAAAAGCTCGCCCGCCATTAGCCGGTCAAGCCGCAAGATGAAATCGAACCCCGAACAAACTGCATGCGCTCGGCGCTGAAAAAGCAGCCAATATCGGCACCAGTTTCACCCCTTCTGGCATCGCAATCTTCTCGACCCCGGACATTTCGAAACCATCCATACTCATTTGCCACGAGGGTAAGTACACCCTGCCGGGCGCCATTGCGCCAACTCGAACAGGCGCAATCGCCCAACGTACCCGCGCCCACCGGAGGCGAAGCCGCAGCCCGGCACCAGGCCGTCCCGGGTTTCGCCCAGGGCGACGGAAATCCCGAGCAAGGGCGCATCTGCTCTGCACCAGAGTTCAACCGGGCGTCTCGCGATCGAAGACGGAGACAGGGGAGGTGGGTCACGGAAGTGAACACGGCGCAATTCCGGGCGGGATGGTCGCTGTCATCGTAGGTGGCGAAGCATGGCTCCGAGGCGCAATGCCGGATGTCGCGCGCCAGCATGCGCCCACCCGAAAGCCTCCGCCGTCGATTTGTCTCAGTTCAAAAACGCTCGACGCACAAACGGGCCATCACCTCACGCGTCGTACGCCGCGGCGTCACTCGACGCCATTCGACGGGCCCTGGATTCCGTATCGAATTTTATAGAAGTCGCTAGAAAGCCGTCGAAAGTCAGGATTTTCTTGCTCGAATCACTCGAATCGAATCGAATCCGCAATATTCCGCATGCAAATTGAGATCGGCGCTCCTAGGATTTGATCCGTGGACCAGTCCGGCCTATCGCCAAACATGCCACGTCACGCACCTCAATAAAGCAAACGCACGGCCACAACCAACTTATCAACCATCAAGCAGAAACCAAAAAGGAGCACATCATGAAAAAGAATGCACTCATTATCGGCCTGATCGCCACACTGTCGACCAGCGCGCATGGCGCAGAACGAGTCGATCTGAACCAGCTGTACCACAGCAACAAGCAGTACGGCGACACCAGTCTGGCCGCACTCACCCGCCTCGACAGGGCACAACTGGTTGCGACTGCAGGCAACGTGGGCAAGACCAATGTGACCCGTTACGCTCAGTATTATCGCGGCATTCCAATCCTCGGGCAGCGCATCATCGCTGAGGCCGCGTCCAGTACCTGGGATGCACCGCTGGAAATGGTTACTGGTACGCTGATCCAGAATCTGGACGCCGACCTGCCAGATACCAATCCGGCACAGAAACGTGCCGACGTGATCGCTATTGCGCAGAGCGCCGTTCGAAACAGCATTGTCACTTCCGAATCGGCAAATCTTTATATCGACATACCGGACGACGGCTCGCAGGCACGACTGGTATACCTCGTTGACCTCAAGACGATCAACGGGAAAGGCAATGGTCAGATCTCCTTTCGAATCGACGCCAACACGGGAAAAATCCTTGATCAATGGGATTCGACCGAATCCGGAATCATGGGTCCGGGAGGTGCATTGTCGCCGGTAGCCAAAGCCCTGCTGGCCGCAGGTTGGAATCAAACGGATATGGAGGTTCTCTTCAATCACGCTCAAACGGTCTACTGGACCGGCGACGAGCCCCTTTCGAAATCCGCTTGCGGTGCAACCGCTGCCGCCGCAGCGCTGGGTTTCGATGTCAACTCAGTGCGCGCAGCATTCCAGCAACCCGGCCATTGCCGAAGCAACGAGCGTCTCTCCGAGATCGAGAGCTCAGTGATTCTCGAAGAGCACCAGGCAGCCGACGACTTCTCGACGCTGACCCCCAATGGGACCAAAGCAACCACGATTCCCGACAAGTTCACCAACCTCCGAAAACTCACTCGGGCCGATGCACTCTTGATCCCGGCGTTCGACACGGGCCTGGAATGGTGGAATCGCCTGGAAGCACTCAAAAATACTGGAGACCATACCACCGGCCGCATCTACGTGAACAATTTCGGCGCTGATGCACCGGCCAGCGGCGGAAATGTGGTCGGGAGCACGCTTGACTATTGTTCCAGAAATGCCGCATGCGTGAATTACAGGCAGAAGCTGAAAGGCACGCGTTATCGATTTACCGAACTGGTGATGCGTGACGCCAGATTCCCGGGCTCCATATTCTCAAACACGCGGACGAGCAATTCCGGAGCCAATGAACCCTACGAAGAGAATCCGCAACAGTTCTATGTCGAAAATGGAGTCAATGCGTCATATACGGTATCCCTGGCAACGGGTCTGAGCGCGGGCCTCACTGTTGGCCTGACCGACACCATGAGTGCGAACTTCACCATGTCTCTGGAGCGAACGGTGAGCAGCCAAACCGGCACCACCCAGCTCGTTGGCACGCATATCGGACGCAAGCGTCTGGTGGTACGTCCAGGCTGCAAGGTCACCGTATTTGTCCAGGAAGTCTACGACCCAGTGTCTGACCTGTACGAGGGTTATCCGAACATGACCGGCACCATGAAGGCGCTGGGCTATCTTCCGGGTGCTGGCGAAAAGAACTACACCCTCGATGCAGCGACATTCTTCTCACCTGTATCGTCGAATAAGGTCTCCCGTGCAGTCGTCGCAATGAAAGACAATCTGGCCTACCAGCCTGAGTATGTCTGGTCAAAGCTGCGTAGTGACGCAGTCAATTGCAACCTGTTCTGATTGAAGGAAAAGACCGGCCGCAGGCATCGTGCGGCCGGTCTGACGATTCCGAACGGCCATCCCGAACTCGAATGATGCATATTCGAGTTTCAACAATCGATGATTTCAAAAACTCCAAATCACGATGGGTTCGGCTTTCACGGAAGCTGGACCCGTCAATACCAGTCATCGCACAAGGTGACGAAAACAGGCACTTCCTCAAACTCTTTCTTGGCGATATTATTCCGGGCGCATCACCGCGCATTCCTCTACGCTTCCAGCATGCCCTCCGTGTTTTTCCGCTCTGATCTGCACGCAGCTCTCTTGAACCATGCGCCCGTAATGGCTTCCTCCAAGCTTGGCGTGCGAGAGAATCTGAAGCGCTTCGGAAATTGACTCGTCCGCGGCAGCTGCGTTCGCCAAGGCCAATTGCGTCTTGGCAAGTGAATCCAGAAGTACGGCCAGTTCCGGATCGTTTGGATCCATGGATTTTCGCCCAAGCACCAATGACTGCTCGTTCAGCGCAAGGGCTTTTTCTGCTTCCCCGCCGTTCCGATAGACATCGGCAAGGTAGGAGAAGGCATGCGGCTTGGACCAAGGGGGCATCTCGGCGACGGACTGCTGGAGCAGCGTCGTGGCTTCAGCTGTCTGGCCCAGGTGCGCAAGCACTCGACCCAGCTCCCGACGAGTGGTGCTGGTCGGGACGCGGAGGGACCCGTCGGCCTTGGCCTCGATCGCGAGCGCGTTTCGCAGCATCTTGGCAGCCTGTTCGGCCTCCCCCTTGTTGAACAATACCTGGGCGAGCTCGTTCTTGATCATGGCAGCCGAGGTACTTTCTGCGCCGAAAAGGTGATCAACAATCAACGCGCATTCCTTCAGGTTCTGCTCTGCTGCCCTCAGCTCACCCCTCGTGCGCTGGATTCGAGCCAATCCGAGCAGGGGGCGCCGACGTCTGTCGTCCCCTGCCGGATATTGATCCAGGATCCAGCGCATCATTTGCTCGGCCTCGTCCAGTCGGCCCTGTCTGGCCATCAGCGTCGCCATACTGGACTTCAGCCACAAGACTGCCGGGTCCCCCTCGGCATAGAGCTCATGCAAACGACTCAAGGTTTGCCTGGCCAGTTTTTCACCTTCAGCGGCCCGCCCCAGCGCCGAGAGCGCCATACTGACTTGATCTACCACCGTGATGCTTGCCGCCGTTCCTCTTTCCTTGCCGATCAAGGCGGCAGCCTCAAGCATGTAGTCCACCGCACTTTCGGCATCGCCTGTCTCCCAGCTCAGATTGGCCAGCTGGGACAGCAAATCGGAGCGCTTGACCTGCACGCCAGTGTCGAAATCACCGCTGGCTTGAAGACTGGTCTGAAGCAGTTTCTTGGCATCCTCAATGCGGTCGAGCCCGATGTACTTTTCGGCCAGGACGACGCGCATACGGCCTAGCCAGGGGTCCGAGGGGCCAAAATCCTTCTGGCGCTCGGTGATCAGCTCCTCCAGCAACTTCCCACCGGGATCCAATGATTCATCCCGGTTGATGTTTCGAAAGATTGCCAGCTGAGTCGCGGGGTGATCCTGACCTACCGTCTGGCGCAAGCCCTCTATGCCTGCCTCATAGTCATTCTTCGCCAAGCCGCCCTGGTTCATGGCGAGGTAAATGTCTCCCCGTTGCAGGAGTGACTCCAGGGTGAGCAAGTGCTTTTCGCCCAGAAGCGCCTTCCGGGCGGCCAATGCTCTGTTCTGTACATCCAGCGCAAGATCCAGAATCTCCAGAGAGAGTAAGGTGCCCGCCATCGAATCCCATAGTCGCGCCTGCAGATCGGGCTGACCCTTGTAACGGCTGTCAATCACTTTCAGCGCCGGCTCAAAGTGATCCACTTTCAACTGCCGAATGCTGATGTCGGTGAAGTTCAACGATTGCAGCTCTCGGATGTACTCAGTTCGGGCGAGCGCTTTCTGATCTTCACCCGTCGGCGATGCTCGTGCTGATTCCGAAAGCGCATCCAGCAGATAGGCCTTCAATCTGCTTCCCAGAATTTCTGGCGACAGGCTTTGCCACTGCTGCTCCTGAAACTCGGCCACCAGTTCTGCCTTGGCTGCTGCATCCTTCGCTTGCGCTGCCATGTTCCTGGCACTGACCAGGCCGAAAACGGCAGCGGAGGTCGTTCCGATCAGAAGGGCCGCAACCATCGCGGTAATGCCTACGGCCGTGCGATTTCGGCGCACCAGCTTGCGCAGTCGATACCAGCGGTTGGCAGGACGCGCATACAGGGGCTGGTCGTCAAGCCAGCGCTGCAGGTCGAGCTTGAGTTCAGGAGCCGATCCGTATCGATCATCCGGCTCTCTCTCCAGGCACTTCGTCACGATCCAGGAGATATCTGCTTCCAGTGTTTCCAGCAGTCGCGGCACCGTTGTCGACCGTTGTCTGGCAATCTCGACCTCTGCACTCAGATCCAGCTTCTTGAATCGAGTGGCCAGATCAGGCGGGTCGTTGCGACTCAAGAGTTTCACCAGCTCAGCCTGGGACTTGTCGGAGAGATCGTCGTTGCTATACGGAGGCACACCTGCCAGCAGTTCGTACAACACCACACCCAGCGAGTAGATATCGGCCCGCGTGTCCACGTCGGATTGCTTGCCGAGCACTTGCTCCGGGCCGCTGTAGACCGGTGTTCCAACGAACCCCCCGAGACGAGTGTCCGTGGTATGTGGCCCCAGCTTGCCGTGAAGCGATTTGGCGACGCCAAAATCGATGATCTTCACCACGCTCGGCTGCCCGGGCGACTTCTTCACCAGAATGTTGCCGGGCTTGAGGTCTCGGTGGATCAGGCCCTTCTGATGGGCGTGCATGACCCCGTCGCAAACCTGCAGAAACAACTCGATGCGCTGGCGGGAGTCCAGTTGGTACTTGTCGCAGTGCGCAGTAATGTGCAGTCCGGGCACATACTCCATCGCGAAGTAGGGTTGCGAGAGTTCGGTGGTTCCCGCCTCGTAAACCGCCGCCACATTGGCATGCGTCATCATGGCCAGAGCCTGTCGCTCGGCCTCGAAGCGCGCCAGTACCTGAGCCGAATCCAGGCCAGCCTTGATCACCTTGAGCGCTACCGTTCGCTTCACCGGGTGACGCTGCTCAGCCAGATACACGGTACCCATGCCGCCATCCCCCAGCACTTCGAGGATTCTATAGGGACCGATGAATTTTCCATCCGCATTCGTTTCCGGCTTTGCGGTCGAGGTTGACGGAATCGGGCTCGGCCTTTGGGCTGGCGTTTGAGTGCTGGAAAAGTCTGAGGCGCAGGCCTGCAGACCTGCTGCCAGGGCTGCGGCGGTGATGCGGCTGTCAGCTTCGTCCTTCAGGCATGCCGATATGAGGTCGCGCAGGGACGACGCCTCGATCAGCGAGTTCCAGTTTCGCCCCGGAGCCGCCTCCAGCTTGCCCAGAATGGTCTCGAACATGAGCACGCCAAAGGCATAGATGTCAGTCGCGGTGCTGGCCGGGCAGCCGCTCAAGCGCTCTGGCGCGAGGTACTTCTGAGGACCGACCGGCTCATCACCGGCGAGAGTCAGTCCAGCTGCCGTAATGTTCATCTGGGTCAGCCTGCTGCGATTGCCGAGTTCTCCCAATCCAAATTCGCCCAGCCTGGCCCTGACCTGATCTCCTTGTTTATCGAGCAGTATTGACTCCGCGCTGATGTTGCGGTGGACCAGTTCGGCTTCATGCACTGCTGCCAGGGCGACGGCCGCCTGGGACAACCAGAGCAGTCGCTGCTTCAGGTCGATCTGATGCAATCCACCCGTGGTCACCGCCAAATCGGCCAGAGTGCCCTGGGATGCACTTTCCAGCTGGATGAAGTACGGAGGCTCTTCAAGCTGCCAATCGATGATTCCCGCGATATCCGGCCGTCCTCCCAGCGATTGTTGTAGATAACGCAGCAGCGTCACTTCTCGCCGAAGTTCCTTGAGGTGCGCCTCACTGCGACAGAAGCGGAGCACCACCTGCCTTGCCGCCGGGCCATCGGTAGCGAGCCAACTCTCGCTCGTGGGCTTTTCCTTCAGTTTCCGCACCAGACGCAGGTCCGGCTTGCCATGAACCGTGCTGCCGGCAAGGAAATGGCTGCCTTCAGGATCGCCTGCCGATTGCACAGTCGCGTTGAGCTGGTAGCCGTGGCGGGGAATGGTTCGAATCAGGGGGTTGCCGGCATCTTCGTCCAGCAAGGAGCGCCGTAGCGCGCGGATCGTGTCGGTCAGTCCCTGCTCACCCACTGCGGAGTTGCCTCTCCAGAGTGCGTCGATAAAAGCCTGGCGCGGGACGATTCGACCCTGGCTGCAGACCAGCAATGCCAGAACCTCGAGCTCCTTTCGACGGAGCCGGCGAATCTGACCATTCCACGTCAGCGTCCCCGCAACAGGATCAATCGCTCGCTCGGCGAGAATGAAACGATGATCGAGGTACGTTTCGTAGTCCATCTCATGCATTCCTAATAGGTTCTCCCAAGGGATCGAGCCATTGGACCCGATCAATCAACAGCGATAGGAGCGTGCAAGGCACTGATCGTCTCAGTATCGATGCTGAGCCCCCGCAAGCAACGACGGCGTGAGGATCGGTTGCAAACTCCCGGGGGTGCGCGGTTCGCATCAGAAGCTGCGTACGCAAGGAGTCCGCCAGCATCAGGACACGGGATGGACGGGCCATCAACGCAAATTCGGCCCAACCGATACCCTGATCGCTGGCAACTCGTTCAGCAACTACTGCTCACACCGTCCCATGCCCCAGCACCAGCAACTGCCGGGCACCGGCCAGATGGCCGTCGTCGAAATGGACCTGCCGGCTGGCGCCCACGGCGCCCAGATAAACCAGCTTGCGCGCCGCCAACAGGCGCCGCAGGCGTGGCTCGTCGCTCACCAGTTCAGCCGGGATGTGTTCGCCGATATTCAACAGATTGAATTCCACGCCGCTGGGCATGGCCAGTTCGGCAAAGAACTTCTCCAGATTCTTCTGGAAGGACAGTTGCGCGATGTACTTGGCCGCCAGCTTGTGTGACAGCACGGTGTTGCGGTAGCGCACGTTCTTGTTCAGCAACTCCTCGATGACCGGATCGGTCAGCACCGTGATGATGGATTCGAGGAAGGGATCATCGGCCTCGGAGGCCGACAGCAGCAGCAGCGTCAGGCGGAAACCCAGTTCGTCAGGCAGGTTGATGACGATGTGGTCATAGTCCTCGATGCGCAGCGAAGCCACGAATTCCGGCTCGAAGTAACGCTGCGGGTCATCGAAATCAAAATGGGCGGCGTGCAGAGAATCGCGACTGGGCTGATCGATGAAGTGTTCGAGCGCGGCCACCGGCCAGGTGCTGCCGATCACGCACAGGCGCCGATTGACGATTTCACTCGGCACCTGGATGGCGGCGATATCGGTCTGCGACTCCGCCTGCGCGGCAGGCGGCGCGTAGCGGAGCTTGCGCTGATCGCGGGTCACCACGATCAACCAGTCATGCGCCTGCATCGGCTCGCCGAAAGGGCACAGGGACAGATCAAAATGACCATGTCGATCGAGCCGCGAATAGCCGACCAGTGTGCCGCCCTGAATCCCCAGCATGAGTTGCTCGAAGGCCACCCCCGGGGCTCGCTGCTCCAGTCCCACCGACGCTGGATCGACGAACTGCACATTCCAGCCATGGAATGACAGCAACTCGAAGAAGGCCTTGTAGTAGACGATGTCGACCATCGATCGGGCCAGCACGCTGCCGATGACATCGCCGGGTGTGGTCACCGCAAATAGCGAGCCACCCTGAACCGCCGTCAGCGCCAGCGCGATATCGCGACTGTAGGTCTGGTTGGACAGTTCGATCGAACACTTGACCGGAGATTTGGCGGCCTGCCGTTCCAGCAGGTGGTGCATGAAGGTTTGTTCGTTGATCAGCGCCGTCAGGATCTTGAGATTGCGGTTGTCACGGGCAAATTCATCGGGCTCGTCCTCCGGCGCCAAAACCACCAGGCCCAGCGCCTTGAGCGCGCCGAGCTTCTCGTAGGTGTGCCAGTGCAGCAGATCTCCCTGACGCACATAGATCTGCAACTGCCGCCAGCGCTCAGCTTCGATGTGTTCGCAGAACTGATCCACGGTGGCCCGGTCCGGAAACAGCAGCACCACATCCTCGGTGCGATCGAGCCGCTGCGCCCGCAGATTGATCTCGTCCAGGATCAGCGGCAGCTTGACGTTGAAGTTGACGATCAGCAGATGCCCGGACTTGCGGTAGGGCAGCGTACCGCCCTTGATGCGTTCGATCAGCTGTTCCAGCGAGGCCGACAACACCGAGATGATGAAGGAGAACAGGATCAACCCGAACAGCACCTGCACCAGCCCGAACACCAGTTGCGCCCAGCCCTCGGCGTCGGCGTAGCTCGACGGATCGGCGAACCAGCGGTAACTGGTCGACAGATCGCCGATCAGCAAGGACATGAACAGGATCAGCAGCGCGCTGCCGACGAAGATGGCAGCCAGCTGCACCCAGATGGTAGCGAGTGCAAATCCATCCGGGGTCAGCAGGCGGCGCAGTGCACGCCAGCGTAATCGTAGCCATGAACGCATAGGGAAGATCGGCGGCCAGTAAGTCGATACCCGAGCATAGTCGCCATCCCGGGTCGGCCACAGCGGTGCCTGCATCCGAAACGAATCTTTGCAGCTGCTGTCCGGCTCGACCTGCCGATGCGAGTCTGGCTGCCGACCGGGCACTGCACGCCGCCCAGACCTCCGGGCGCTACTACCTGCGGGGACACCACACTAGCAATAGGGATTGCCCGGTCGGCAACCCACGCTCTGACCATAGGAGCTGACCGAGCTGATGAACTGGGCAAAATCGGCATTGTCCTGGATCGAATAACCGCCTGCAGGCGCCGCGTAACTCGGCGGCGAATAGACACTGACGCCGGAATAGCCGCCGCTGTTCACCTGACCCGCGGAGCCCACAGCTGCCAGCGCCTGGGTCACGCCGTCCATGGCCGACAGGATGCTGCGCTGCAGCCAGTTTCTTTCCTTCGCGACCGGACCTGATCCGGCCGCCGGCAGCGAAGCGTTGTACATCTGGTAATAGGGCTGACACGCCGGTTCATAACCGTGATTCAGGCAGGCCTGCGCCAGCAGTTGTTGAGCCGCCGGGAAATCGGTAGCGCCGAAGCGATTCTGGGTTTTGGTCCAGGCCAGGTGGTAACAGCCCTGCTGATTGCCGATATCGCACTCGCCTTTCAGGTGATAGCTGATCAGATCGACATCACGCTCGCTGATCGGGGCCCCGCTGATGGCAATTCCCACCAATCCCAGGCAGGAGTAAGGCACCGCCCAGCCGCAGGCCATGCGCAGATCCGGCAGTGCGCGCGACAGATCGCGCGTCACCGCCTTTCCGGCATAACGCAGGCGCCCGGCGTTGTAGCAGCCATGGTACTCGCCGTATCGGCAGGACAGATCGTACAACTCCAGCGCCTGCAGCGGACGACCGTCTCGCTCCACTGCCAGGGCTTCATCGGTGAGCTTTCTCGACAGCGCAATACGCAGGTCGGCGGCACCCTCAAGCCCCCCCTGCTCAGCCCGGGCATAACCATCCAGCGCAGCGGCAATGTTGCGATCCATGCCCAGCGCATGCTCCTGCGCATAGGCCAGTGCCATCTGCGCCTGCGGAATGCTCTGGTCGGCCGCCAATTGCATGAAACGGATGCCCTCGACCGGGTCGGCAACCACACCATCGCCCAGCAACAGCAGTTGCCCGGCGTTGTATGCGGCCTTGCCATAGCCAGCCAGCGCAGCCCGACGGTAGTACTGCAAAGCGAGCGGATGATCGACCGCTACCGCGATCCCCCGATCGTGATACAGCCCAAGGTTGTACAGCGCGCCAGGATGATTCTGTGCGGCTGCCCGCTCGAACCAGCGCTTCGCGACGGCCTTGGATTCAGCCACCCCCTGACCGCTGGCATACATGCTGCCCACCGTGAACTGGGCAGCCGCGTGGCCGGCATCGGCAGCGGTCCGGAGCAGCGGCAGCGCTCCCGCATAGTCGCCCGATTTGCCTAGCGCCATGCCCTGCTGGTAGAGCTCATCCGGGTTGTCCGGCAGCGCCGATAGCCCCGACGCGGCAGGCCAGAGCCACAGGACCAGCAGGGCGATCAGACGCATCGGGGCCTCCGAGGGTAATTCTCGATGGCGTGATTCTCGCATCCACAAGAGCATTGGAATGCTGGTATCGGCAGCACCTCCAGTTTCACCAGGAACTGCGCGGGACCTTTGACCGGCGTCATCTCGAGTCGCGTCTATCGTCCCTGCCTACGGGCCATGAATCGCCAGCTTGCCTGTAGGAGCGACCTCGCGATGAGACCCAAGAGCGCTTGTTCACGCGGAGGCGCGGAGGCCGCGGAGAAAGGCCAAGCGCACTCGGTGGCGACTGCACATCTCCGCGTTCTCCGCGCCTCCGCGTGAGACATCCGGCCGGAACCTGTGGATCGCTGCTTTGGATGGCGCCGCGCTGCGGCGCGGCCTCACCGCCTGGCGAGCGCTGCGCGCACTTCGGGCTACACCAAGCTGACGGATAAAGCCCCAGCCGTTATGATGGGTGGCATGGACGCTCATCGACGCCAGTTGCTGCAGTTCATGCTCGCCGCAGGTGTGTTGCCCTCGCTCCCCCTGCTGGCAGCTACTCCCAAGCTCTTGACGCGCGGGATTCCCGGCACCACAGAGCAACTTCCAGTGGTCGGGCTCGGCACCTGGCGCGCCTTTGACGTGCCACGTCGTGGCCAGAGCACACGCGAGGCTCAGGCGGCACTGGAAACCCTGGTCAGACTCGGCGGACGCGTAGTCGATACCTCACCGATGTACGGGCGCGCCGAGGAAACAGTCGGGCGCCTGGGCGAGGATCTGGGCGACAAGCTGTTCGTCGCCACCAAGATCTGGACCACCGGTGCGGCCGAGGGCAAAAAGCAACTGGCGGAGTCGTTCAAACGCTTGCGTCGGCCCAAGCTGGATCTGGTACAGGTCCACAATCTGCTGGATGCGGGTGTGCATCTGAAGACACTGCGAGCCGAAAAGGAAGCTGGGCGCATTCGCTACATTGGTCTCACCCACTATCGCGCCAGTGCCCACGGCGATCTGATGCGCTGGATGCGCAATGAGCGGCCGGACTTCATCCAGGTCAATTACTCGTTGCAGGAGCCGGAAGCCGGCGCCGAAGTCCTGCCGCTGGCGGCCGAGCTTGGCATTGCGGTACTGATCAATCGGCCCTTTGCCGAGGGCCAGCTCTTCGATGCCGTGAACAACCGCGGCGTGCCGCGCTGGGCACGCGAGGAACTCGGCTGCCAGAGCTGGGCACAGATCTTCCTGAAATGGATTCTGGCCGAACCCGCTGTCACCTGTGTGCTCACGGGCACCCGCGACGTAGACCATCTGGCCGACAGTCTGGGTGCAGCTTCCTCGCCATTGCCGAATGCCGAACAGCGGCAGCGGCTGCAGGCCTTGCTGTAATCTCTTCCCCCGGATCGCGCATCACTGCACGGACGCCGGCGCCGCCAGCCGGCCGCGCGTGCGCGCCTGGTATTTCTGAGGCGAGGGCTGCATGAACCGTAGTGACTTTCTTTCGCCCGCAGCCATTGCCCGCCTGTCCCCGGCCGTCAAACTGCTGTCGCTGGCACTGATTCTGGCCTGGCTGCTGGTCTTTCTCGCCATCGGCTACCCGTGGACTATGGTCGGCAGTTCCTTCGACGCACTCAGCTATCTGTGGATGGCGGATGCACTCAGCCATGGTGTGTCCAGTCCCGAGGCCGCCTTCGGCTCGCATCTGTTGTTCCATGGCCGCTTGCCACCCGGCTATCCGATATATCTCTCGGCCTTCGGCGCCGGCGTCGACGCCGAAGGCATGTGGCGGGCCAATCTGGCCCAGATCGCTGCAGTTCTGGCGATGGCCGGGCTGCTCTGCGCCTATGTCTGGAAGCGCACCAGTTCAGGGCTGGTAGTACTGCTCGCAGCCATGTACGTGCTGGCGCACCCGATGATCACGCCATGGTCCTTCGAACTGTTTTCAGAACCGCTCTACACCGGCCTGCTCCTGGCTGTATGCCTGGTTGCCGCCAACGAGCAACTGCCCCGGGCATGGCTTTGGGCGGCCTTGCTGCTCGGCGTTGCCTGCCTGGTCCGATCGATGGGACTGGTACTGATACCGGCTCTGGTCTGGTGGCTGGCGCGCCAGTCCTGGCCGCGGGCGGTGCTCGCTGGCATCGTCGCGGCCACGCCCACGCTGATCTGGTCGCTGCTGAAGGGGCCGCCGGGCGAGGGAACTGGCGCCTCCTATCTGGCCCAGTTGCAGATGCAGCTGGCTGGGGCCGGCGGTCAATGGCTGGAATTCGTGCTGACCCAGGCCGCCAGCCTGATCCGGTCGGTGGCACCTGGGGCTCTGCCCGAGTCGCTGCGCCTGCTTCTGGGCTCAGTCCTGCTGCTGCTGTTCTTCCATCTCGCCTGGCGTGAACGCCGCAGCCCGACGCTGGAGACGCTGTTCGTGCTGGCGACGCTGGCGATACTCGCCATCTGGCCGTTTCCGGGCTATCTGGACCGACTCAGCGGCCCGGTCGTGCCACTGCTGCTGGTGGCCGTCATTGGCACCGCCGGATCCGGACATGCCGAGGAAGTGGCACGGAACTCGAGAATCGGGTGGATCGGCGGCAGCGCCCTGGTGATCATGCTGTCGATGCTGATGACGCTGGCCAAGCTTGGCCAACCCTCCATCAGAAACGCGGAAGCCGAACTGCAGCCCTTCAGCCGCAATGCTTCAGTGCTGGATGCCGAAGACCCCACCTTTGTCGCCCAGGTGCACCTGGCCAGTTCGCTGGCGGCTCGCGGGCTGTCCGATCAGGTCCCGGCTGGGCAGTGTGTCAGCACCACCTTTGGCTATTGGGTGCGCTTGTTCTCGCCGGTTCCAGTCAAGAACACCGTCGATCCGTTTTCCTGGCGCGACAACCCCTGTCGATTCATTTTTCTGATCAATCTGGCGTCGCCACGCGATGGGTTCAGCGGCATCTACCCGATGCCCCTGCCGCCGGAGCAGTATTCGCTGGTGTTCGTGTCCCGGGAGACACCGGAAAAGCCCATGCTCGCTGCCATGATCGAGCGCCCGAACTGAGCGACGACTTCACTCGGCGCAAACACCCAACTCAGCCAGTCTGGGTGTCGAGCCCCACCGATACAAGGATTCCCCATGCAAAAATCAACCGCGCCCGCTACTCAACCGACGCTCCAGATCCGACCTGCGCGCTCTGCCGATGTGCTCGGCATCGTGGCGCTATCCGCCCGGGTTTACGGCGAGGAATTCTGCTACACCAGTGAAATGGTCCACGGCCAGCTCTCGCACTTTCCGCAAGGGCAGTTCGTCGCCGAACTTGAGGGCAAGATCGTCGGCTATTGCGCGACCTTTCGCGTCAGCGAGGAGATTGCCCTCAGCCCGCACACCTGGCGCACCATTACCGGCGGTGGCTTTGCCTCGCGCCACGATGCCGAAGGCGACTGGCTGTACGGCATGGAAGTCTGCGTGGATCCAGCCCACCGTGGGCTGCGCCTGGGCCGACGCCTGTACGACGCCCGCAAGAGACTCTGTACCAGCCTCGGGCTCAAGGGCATCGTCTTCGGCGGACGCCTGCCGGGCTTGTCACGTCGCATCAAGAAGTATGGTTCAGCCGAAGCCTATGTCGAGGCCGTGGTCCAGGATCGGGTGCGCGATGGCACGCTGAGTTTTCAGCTGCGCAACGGTTACAGCCTGCTCGGTCTGCTGAAGAACTATCTGCCCTCCGATCGCGAGTCGCTGGGCTGGGCCGCGCACCTGGTCTGGCGCAATCCGGGTCGCGCCGAGCACCCGGCCATCGCCAGGGTGCAGGATGGCGGCAAGTTGCCCGATGTAGTGCGTGTGGCGACGGTGCAGTATCAGCAACGACGCATTGCCAGCTTCGACCAGTTTGCCGCGCAGGTGGAGTACTTTGTCGATGTGGCGGCCGATTACAACGCCGATTTCGTGGTCTTCCCCGAGTTGATCACGCTGCAACTGCTGAGCGTCGAGAACGCGCCGCTGTCACCAGCCGACTCGATACGCTCGTTGACCAGCTACACCCAGGTCTATGGCGACATGCTGACGCGCCTGGCGGTGCGCTACAACATCAACATCATCGGCGGCACCCATCCTACCCACATGCCGGATGGCGATATCCACAACAACTGCTATGTGGCGCTGCGTGATGGTTCCCTGCACGTGCGCGAGAAGCTGCATCCGACGCCGAATGAGCGGCGCTGGTGGAAGATCAGTGGCGGCGAAGGCGCGCAGACCATCATGACCGACTGCGGACCGATCGGCATCATGATCTGCTACGACAGTGAATTCCCGGAGCTCGGCCGACATCTGACCGATCAGGGTGCCCTGCTGCTGTTCGTGCCCTTCTGCACCGATGTGCGTCAGGGCTATTTGCGGGTGCGCTATTCCTGCGCCGCCCGAGCGGTCGAGAATCAAGTCTACGTGGTGCTGTCCGGCAATGTCGGCAATCTGCCCGGCGTCAACAATTTCGATATCCAGTACGCCCAGAGCTGCATCCTGACGCCCTGCGACTTCCATTTCGCCCCTGAAGGCGTCGCTGCCGACACCACGCCGAATGTGGAAGCGGTGGCCTTCGCCGATCTGCGCATCGACGCCCTGCTGCAGGCACGGGCCTCGGGCTCGGTGCAGAATCTGAAGGATCGACGCCACGATCTTTACCAGCTGAACTGGCGCAAGCATCAGGCCACGCCCGAATAAGCGGCACCGGGGAACTTCCGGCTTTACCTTCCGTCTCATTGTGCGCGACATGGGTCGCGTGCAATGACGATCGGAGAATCGATGAAACAGACGCTGCGGGATCTGGCCATACTGGCTGCATTGGCATTCACCAACTCCGCGATCGCCGGCCTGCCCGGCAGCATGAGCGGAACCTGGTACAACCCGGCCCAGTCCGGCCATGGCCTGAGTCTGGACGTGCTTGCGGCAGATCGTGCCGTCGCCATCTGGCATGTTTTCGACGTCGACGGGCAACCGGTGACCCTGTACATCGACGGCCGGCTGGATGGACGTCTTCTCAGCGGTCCAGTCTATGCACCCAAGGGCATGCGCTTCGGCAGCTTTGATCCGGCCCAGTTGCAGCTGCCGGTCTGGGGACAGGTGAACATCGAATTTGCCAGCTGCAACGAGGCACTCTTGAGTTGGACCAGCACCCAGCCCGGATTTCCGGCAGGGCAGATGACGGTCGTCAGACTCACGCAGGCTGCAGGACAGAGCTGCGATCTGCCGCCCGAGAACTTCTTGCCGGTTGAGTCCTTCGAGGGCCAAATGGAGGCCAGCGACACCCGGCCGGCCACGGAGCTTGAGGGAATCGTCGACCGCGAGGGCCGACTGTGGGGTTTCGAACGCAGTCTGCGAGAGGCCACGCAACCCTTGCCTGTTCCGGGGCCTACCTGGGTGGGGGCATATTCGCCGCGGGTGATACGAATTGAGCCGGTTGCGGTTGAAGGTAGTGTCATCAGCGCCCGCAGTGTCCTGTATTCTGCGCACGCCTTCTGGGGACCGATCAGTCTGGATGTCGTGGACGGCTCGGGAAGCTGGCGCGCCGATACCGGCACGGGCTTGCGCGGACAGTTCGACGCTGCTGCCCACAATGTCGGGGTGCAGACCTGGCGACCACAGGGCCTGAGCGGCTCGCGACGGGTGGCTCCGGTTGATTTGGCGCTGCTGCAGGGTGCGTACGACTTCACCTTGCGTGGGCAGTTCTTTGAATTTCCTGCGACCGTCGTGATCCACGCCAACGGCAATCTTTGCATGGGGCCAGGAAATGGCGCCGACCCTGAAAATTGCCAGTTCGAAGGGACCGTCCTGGCTCCGGAAGGTCAGTACGGACTGCTGGAGTTCAGCGCCACCGATCGCTCCAGACCGGCGCTGGCCGCCTACCAGGGACGCGCCTGGCTGAAGGAAGACGATCTCGGCCGCGAACTGATCATGGTGGGCGACAATGGCACTGTGGGCCTGCTGGTCACCGCGAGACCCCGCTGACACCGTCGGATCGCGATGCCTCCGATCTGCAAGCCGATCGGAGTAGGATCGAGCGGGTACCCAACGATCAAAGGAGCAAAGCCATGGGCGTTTTCAGTTTTCTGTCGTCTGCCGGATCCAAGTTGTTTGGCGGCAAGAAGCCTTCGGAAGTCCCCAATCTGCAGTCGCTGATCCGCGATCACGTCGCGAAAATCGGGCTGCCGGACAAGCACATCCACTACTGGCTGGAAGACGAGGTCATGGTGGTGTCCGGCTGGGTCAACGACAAGCCAACGAAAGAGAAGGTGATCATCGCCGTCGGCAATGTCGAAGGCGTGGACAAGGTTGAGGATCGGCTGGTCGTGGGTGCCCCGCCAGCCGCCCTGACCAAGGCCGCGGATGGTCTGGTGCCCGCGGCAGGTGACGCAGCAACTGCGACGGTGACGGCCGAGGCACCGCTCGAAGCCGAGCAGCTGCCCACCCGCGAGCAGGCCGCCGAGCACGAGTGGAGCTCGCGCACGTACACCGTACAGAAGGGCGACACCCTGTCGAAGAT
This sequence comes from Lysobacterales bacterium, assembly GCA_050250665.1. Classification (GTDB taxonomy): domain Bacteria; phylum Pseudomonadota; class Gammaproteobacteria; order Xanthomonadales; family SZUA-5; genus JADKFD01. The sequence continues at coordinate 18,029 of JBFWOF010000023.1, forward strand.
TGCCAAGGAGGTCTACGGCAACGCCGGCAAGTATCCGATCATCTTTGAAGCCAACAAGCCGATGCTCTCGCACCCCGACAAGATTTACCCCGGCCAGGTGCTGCGCATTCCGGCACTGGGCGAAGATGGCAAGCCGGTGGACTGATCAGCTATGGACGGCGGAATCGCCTGCGGCGGTTCCGCCGTCCTTGCGCGTGGGTTGCGAACTGGTCGCTGTCTCTGGTGTTCAACCCAGCATCTGACTGATCGAGGCTTCCATCGCGGTCAGCCCCGCCCTTCGTCCCAGGGCCAGAGCTTCGGCCTTGCTCGCGCCGTGAATCCAGGCTGACGCCAGGGCCATCGCGGCGCCGACCCGGTTGCCTGATCGACAGTAAATCAGCACCTCACCGCGAGCCCTCGCGCGATTCAGGGCGGCATCGAACTCGCTCACCAGGGTCGGCGTCAGATCAGCGCTGCCAGCGACCGCCAACTGCAGATAGTCCATGCCGAGCCGGGCCGCGGCGGCACGCTCGTCGAAGTCATTGAACTCGCTCGGTGGCCGCAGATTGATCAGCGTGCGCACGCCCGATCGGGCCAGTTCAGCGAATTCCAGCTCCGTGGGCTGTCCACTGGAATAAAGCCCGGGCTCCACTTGCAGAAAATTGGCCGGTTTCACGATGCCCCCCAGAGTCTTGGCGCCTCGCGCCACAGCATGAACGCTCCCATCAGCACCAGCATCACGGCAAAGCCCTGCTTGAGCCTTTGTTGCGGCAGGCGCGACCCAAGCAGATTGCCGACCACGGCGCCGCTACCGCCGATCACGATGAACTGGGCTATTACCGTCCAATCCAGCTTCAGGTTCAGTGCCGACAACTGCAGCGCGTGTTTGATGAAGCCACTGTAGGCGTTGAGCGTGATCACCACCAGACTGGTGCCGATAGCCTGGCGCATGGCCAGACCGCCGAGTAGCACCAACGCCGGCACGATCAGAAAGCCACCGCCGATGCCAACGATGCCCGTGAGCAGTCCCACGGCCATGCCGTCGCGCACGATATAGCGACGACGCTGCGGCAAGGGCGTTGCGACTCCGTGCGCCGCCTGTGTCGCACCGCCGCGCAGCATTCGGGTGGCAGCGACCAGCATCACGCAGGCGAAAATCGTCAGCTGCAGGGCGCCGGGCAGGTATGCGGCGAGCTGCGAACCCGCGACGGTCGCGGCCATGCCCGGCAGACCAAACCAGAGCACGCTGCGCCAGACCACATCCCCGCGCCTGGCATAAGGAATGGCACCGATCAGGGCGATGCTGCCGACGATGGCCAGAGAACCGGCGATGGCCAGCTTGTCGGGCTGCCCGACGGCATAGGTCAGGATCGGCACGGTCAGGATCGACCCCCCCGACCCGAGCAAGCCCAGCGACAGGCCGATCGCCAGAGCCCCGGCGATCACGATCCACATGGCAGACCCCGGCGGAACGGTTGCACTGCAGGCGTCATGGTGGTTGGTAGCAGCCTCTGCTTCGGTCGTGCCAATAATTTAGATTGTTCTAATTTAAATGACAAGTACGATTCCACCGCATACAGCTGGGCCCTCGTGGCGGCCTCGGCCCACGCTCAGCAGTCGTCGCCGGAATGTGCGCCTTGCAATAATACCAACTGGTTGGTATGTTTCTCGAAACCATTGGCACTGGCCGCCTGCGTTGAAACCATCCTCAGAGTCAACCCGAAACCGACTGCTGGATGCCGCCCTGCAGGTGGTTCGTGCCCAGGGATATGCAGCCACGACCGTTGACGATCTGTGCGCAGCCGCAGGTGTCAGCAAGGGCGCCTTTTTCCATCATTTCAGATCGAAGGAAGACCTGGCGCTGGCGGCCGCCGCGCACTGGAACGCGATGACCGGCGCCCTGTTTGCGCAAGCCGCCTACCAGCAGGTCGTCGATCCCCGCGAGCGCCTGCTCGCCTACATCGACTTCCGGGCAGAACTCATCAGCGGAACGCCAGCTCAGTACAGCTGCCTGCTTGGCACACTGGCACAGGAAACCCACGAGGACTATCCGGCCATTCGGGAGGCCTGTGGGCTGGGAATCACCCAACATGCACAGACCCTGGTCGCGACCATCGCCGACGCCAAGGCCAGGCATGCAGCCGCCGCCGACTGGAGCCCGGAAAGCCTGGCGCTCTACACCCAGGCCACGCTCCAAGGCGCATTCGTGCTGGCAAAAGCCCAGGACAGCATTGGCGTTGCACAGGAATGCGTCCGTCACTTGCGCCGATACGTGGAATTGCTGCTTCCTGCCGCGTCAGATTGAGAAAGGAGAGCGACCGATGCACGTTGAACCCTATCTGTTCTTCAACGGCCGATGCGAAGAGGCAATCGAGTGCTATCGCCTGATCTTCGGGTCTCCTGCGGCCGAGTTGATGCGCTACCAGAATTCCCCCGAGCCGCCGCCCATGCCCTTGCCGCCGAACTGGGGCCCAAAGATCATGCACGGTGCCTTCCGCATTGGTGACACGGTGATCATGGCCTCCGACGGTTGCTCGGCGGAACCGGCACCGTTTGCGGGTTTTTCGCTGTCGGTCACCATGCCCAACGCCCAAGCGGCGGCCCTGGCCTTCGAAAGACTGGCAGAGGGCGGAGACATCCGCATGCCGCTGGGAGCCACTTTCTTTTCACCTTGTTTTGGCATGGTGGCAGACCGCTTCGGCATCTGCTGGATGCTGATCGTTGCCGCCTGAGCGGCAAGCAGAACTTCAATCACGATTACGGGAGACCAAGATGAATTACGTGGATGGCTTTGTGCTGGCAGTACCGAACGCCAATCGAGACGCATACCAGGATCTTGCAGAGCGCGCTGCGCAGATCTTCAAGGACCATGGCGCCCTGCAGGTTGTCGAATGCTGGGGCGACGATGTGCCGCCGGGAAAGCTCACGTCATTTCCCATGGCCGTGCAGTGCCAGGAAGACGAGTCCGTGGTCTTCTCCTGGATCATCTGGCCGTCAAAGGCTGCACGTGACACCGGCATGAAGGCCTCCATGGAGGATCCACGAATGACCTGCGACGAGAACGGCATGCCCTTTGATGGCAAGCGCATGATTTTCGGGGGTTTCCAGATCATCGTTCAGGCCTGAGCCAGAGGAGCGAAGCCGATGAGCAGCGCCACACCCACGACGCACGAACTCACGCTCAGCCGAATCATCAATGCGCCGCGGGACAAGGTCTGGCGCTGCTGGACCGAACCGGCGTTGCTGATGCAGTGGTATTGCCCCAGACCGTGGCGTGTCACCCAGGCAGAACTTGATGTACGACCAGGAGGACGCAACTTCGTGCTGATGGAGGGCCCCAACGGCGAACAGGTGCCCAACCCCGGCGTCTACCTGGAGGTGATTCCCGGCAGGAAGCTGGTGATGACCGATGCCTTCGATGAGGCCTGGCTGCCATCCGGCAAGGCCTTCATGGTCGCGGAAATCACCCTTGAGGATGCCGCAGAAGGACGCACGCAGTACCGCGCCGTTGCCCGCCACTGGTCGGCGGAAGACCGACAGACGCACGAGCAGATGGGCTTCCACGAAGGCTGGGCAGCCGCCGCCCAGCAACTGGAAGATCTCGCCCGTACGATCTGAGACTGGTTGTCAGCGGCCAGCATCAGGACACCACACTAGTGCCGCCTCCCGGATCCCGGTCCGTGAGGCGACAGCCCATACTGGACCGCGGCGAAGGCGACGAGTTGCTGCAGGCTGGCAAATCCGGTCTGCTGCTTGGCCCGCTCCAGGTGATAGCGAACGTTGGCGTAACTGAGTCCGGTGATCATGGCCACCTCGCCGACGGCCTTGCCGGCGACCAGCCACTGCAGGCACTCGATCTGCCGCTCGCTGAGCGACGGAACTACTTGACTGGCATCGCCCGCGCGCGCACCAGGCATTGCATCCCGCTTGAGAAGGAACGCCGACGCCAGCGTGATGAGCTGCTCTGCGCGGTGGCGATCAGCCTCGGTGTGCAAACCGAGAAACAGGGCTTCGTGCCGTACTCGACGCGGAAGCGTGACGACAATGAGATCGCGCAGGGGCCGCCGCCCCTTCGGGGCCGACTGGCGCAGCACCAGCTGACTGGAGAAGGGAAAGAACCGCGCGTAGCGACGCATCCAGAACGGTCGCCGACGCAACAGGACCCACCTCAGTATCCCCCGCGGAACCCCATTGATGACGGTTTGGGCGTGATCAGGCAGGCACATGCCGCGCAACTCGCCAGACCAGTCTTCGACCCAGTGCCAATCAATCTCGGCGGGATCGACCGCAACCGGATCGAAAGAAAAATGACTTAACCCGGCAACTCCCAGCCGGTGCAGGCTGGACGTCATGCAAGCCTGCTGCTGCGACAGGTCCGTCGCAGCGAACAATGCCTGCAACTCATCACACAGGTCGAGCGTCTGGTTGCCTTCAGCCCCATCACCTGGTTCGGGATGGCTGGGCAGGCCCTGTGGTGTATCGACTGTCCGCATGCCTGGTCGCTGCTCCGTGCGTACTTATCGAGACTAGCAAATCTGCTAGTTGAGTGCCTGGAACCCCTCTGCATAATGAGGCGCGAACCTTTGCGATGGCGGCTCATGCCGGCCTCACATCAAGCAGGAGCTTCGCATGTTGCAGTCCAGGGCACTCAGCCTCGCCATCGCTTCGCTGCTGATCGCCGGGGGTGCCCGCGCTGCCAGTTTGACGGTCACAAACGCCGGCGACAACACCGCTGACGATGGTCTCTGTACGCTGCGCGAAGCGATTGACAACGCCAACAACGACAGCCAGAACGGGCGGACCAGTCCGGGCGAGTGTGCGGCTGGCAACGGCGCAGACCTCATCACCTTCGATCCCGGCGCCTTTGCCGGCACCCAGACCCTCACCTTGAGCGGTGGCCATCTGGCCATCACTTCGCCGCTGACGATCACCGGTACCTCCAGAGACCGGCTGATCATCGACGCCAATGCCACCTCCCGTCATTTCCTGATCGACGACGGCAGCGCGGGCACGGTGTCTGCAGTGGCGATCAGCGACCTCAGCTTGCGCAACGGTCGTGTGAGCGCCGACGATGGCGGATCGATCCTTGCAACAGAGCCCCTGAGCCTGGCGCGCGTCACACTGGACGGCAATGTCGCCGTCAGCGTGGGCACCCGCAGCGCAAGGGGTGGGGGCCTGGCAGTACTGAGTGCGGCCGGCAGCGCCGGACTGACGGTCAGCCTCGATTCGGTCGTGCTGTCGGGCAATCAGGGCGGCACGGGCGGGGCCCTGGCATTGGTTCTGTCCGATACCCTGGAATCGAGCACGGTCACCCTGCAGAACTGCCTGATCCTCGACAACGAGGTGCGACGCAATGGCTCCCCCATCGCCGCCCGAGTTGGCGGCGGATTCATCGACATGGGATCGGGCTCACTGCTGATCCAAGACAGCACGATCAGCGCAAACCGTTCGGAAGCCGACATTGGAGGCCTGGCGCTCTCGGTGGCTGGAGGCGGCAGCATCGCCGTTCGGCGGACTCAGATCCTCAACAATACGGCCGGCGCCTTTGGTGGTTCGCAGGGCGTTGGCGGCCTTGCGCTCAATGCCCATGCCTTGAGTTACTCCGGTCCCGCCCCCGCCTTCAACGTCGAGGTCAGCGACAGCACCATTGCGGGCAATACCGCTACACAGAACAACGGCGGCGCGGTATTCGAGGCCCAGGGTCCCGGACCCTTCGTCATCGAGCGCAGTACGATTTGGAACAATCTGGCCCAGGGCGTGGCGGGCGGCGGGCTGGCCGGCGGACTCAACCTGAGTGCGCTCGATGCCGCCATCACCCTGCGCGACAGCACGGTGTCTGGCAACACGGCCAACGGCAATGGCGGTGGCGTCTACGCCTACGCCTATTCCGATACCGGAATCGGCAGGGTGAGCATCGAGAACACCACGATCACCGGCAACAGTGCCGATGCCAATGCCGATGGCAATGGCCGCGGCGGCGGGATCGCGCTGGACAGTTCCAGCAACATGGGCGCGCAGTTCGCGGTCAGTGGCAGCGTCATCGCCGGAAACCTCGATGGCAATCCAGCCACCCCGTCACCGGATGTTTTTCGCGACAGTTTCCTTATCGCATTCAGCGACAGCCTGATCGGCGGCAACACGGGCTCCGGACTGCCGGAGGCCCCGCTGGGCAGCCCCGATGGCAACAACAACCTATTTGGCTCAGCGGCGGGCGCCGGTGTCATCGACGCCAGGCTGGGCCTGCTCGGCGACAACGGAGGCAGGACCTTCACGCACTACCCGGCGAGTGATTCGCCGCTGATCGATCGCTATACCGGATGCAACGGCAATGACCAGACCGGCCGTGCTCGCGGTGTCGATTCCGATGGCTTGCCGGACAACGACTGTGACATCGGAGCAGTCGAATCCACACCGGTGATCTTCGGCAACGGCTTCGAGAGCAGCGCCGCCCTCAAGAACAGGGACCCGCGAAGTCTGCTTCTCAGTCGACCAGAGCTGCAGGCCCGGCTGAGCGGACACGATGCCCCGTTGCTGCTGCTGGCCGAATCCACCGATGCCTCGGGCGGGATGGTCCTGGTGCACGCCCGGCTCAACGGGGAACGCATCGAGTGGCTGCTGGACCATTACCAGGACGGCCAGTGGACCGAAGGCCGTTGGCTCCCGCTCACGGACGAAACGATGCAACTCCGTTGGTGAGCCTGCAAGACCGCAAGTTTTTGGGGGCTCGCTGAGCGCGCCTCGCTCTCGAACGCCACTGCCGTGTTTCCGATTCGGGCCGAAGATGCAAAGTCTCGCCAGCCAGCACACCAGCAGTTTCACCGAATTCCTCCGTCAGGGCGGCGTGTCGATCGTGGTCTCGACCTATCAGGCCGGACAACTGGTGCTGGTGCGGGCTCAGGAACAGGCAACGAACACCCACTTCATCCCGATGCACAAGCCGATGGGCATTGCCGTCCAGGGTGGTCAGCGACTCGCGGTCGGCGACGCCCATCGAGTCGACTTCTATCGAAACCTTCCGGCGGTGGCTGGCAAGATCGATCAGGCACAGTACGACGCGGCCTATCTGTACCGCGCCACCCATGTCACCGGCGATATCGACATCCACGAAATGGGCTATGACGACGAGTCGCGCCTGTGGTTGATCAATACCCGGATGAGCTGCCTGTGTACGCTGGCGGATGACGCCAGCGTGGTGCCGCGCTGGAAACCGCCCTTCATCAGCCAGTACGACCTGCTGGACCGCTGCCATCTGAACGGGCTCGGATTTCGCGATGGACGCCCGCGCTATGTGAGCATGCTGGGTGCCAGCGACGAGCCCGGTGGCTGGCGACGCGACAAGACCCGTGCCGGCCTGATCATGGACCTTATCGACGACAGCGTGGTCGTTGATGGCCTGTGCATGCCGCATTCGCCACGTTGGCATCACGACCAACTCTGGTTCCTCTCCTCTGGCGAAGGTGCACTGAAGCGGGTGGAAGCCGATGGCTCGGCGAGCACCATCATCGAACTGCCCGGCTTTGCGCGGGGCCTGGATTTCCTGGGGCGTTACGCCGTGGTCGGCCTGTCGCAGGTGCGCGAAACCGCGGTGTTCGCCGGCCTGCCGCTGACCCGCAGAGTCGCCGAGCGGGAATGCGGCGTGTATCTGGTCGACATAGAGGATCGCCGGATTGCGGGCTTACTGCGCTTCAAGGGCGACGTGCGCGAGATCTTCGACGTCAAGCTGTTGCCGCATCAGGCCCCGACGCTGGTCGACGCCCACTCGCCCTTGTTGGCCAGCTCCTACGAACTGCCCGGCGAGGCACTGAAGCTGCTGGCACCTGCCGATCCGCTAGAGGAGGCTCTGGCCGCGGCCGGTCGTGCCCACGCGGGCGGTGACCTGGACCAGGCGATCACCGCCTACCAGGACATCCTGAGCAGTCGGCCCGAGCACCGGGTCGCGCGGCATCGACTGGGACAGGCGCTGGTCGATCACGGGCGTTGGGACGAGGCCCGGCGCGTGCTGTCGGAGGTCGTCGCCGAGCAGCCGGACCATGCCGAGGCCCTGAACGGATTGGGTCTTTGTGCAGCACGCCTGCTCGACTTCGCCGACGCCCTCCGCCACTTCGAGCGCGCCATCGCCATCGACCAGCAGTTTGCCCTGGCCCACTTCAATCGCGGCCTGATCCTGCTCAAGCTCGGCCAGTACGAAGCCGGCTGGCAGGAGTACGAGTGGCGCTGGCAACTCCCCGATTTCAGCCCGCTCCGATGCCCGCAACCACAGTGGCGCGGCGAGGACATCAGGGACAAGCGCCTGCTGGTTCACAGCGAGCAGGGCCATGGCGACCACATCCAGTTCTGGCGCTATCTGCCGCTGCTGCGGCAACGCTGCAAGAAGCTCATCTACGTCGGGCCGGAAGCGTTGGCGGAGCTGGCCGCCGGTATCCCGGGCGTCAATGAAAGTCGTGTACCGGGGACGATTCCGGGCGACCGCTTTGACGTCTACGTCCCCTTGCTGAGCATCCCGCACTACCTGGGCCTGCATGCGCCGATGCCGGTGGACCGGCCTTACATCAAGCCGCCGTCGCACCTGCAGGTGCACAGGCTGGAGGGCCGCCGGAAGATAGGCCTGGTGTGGAAGGGCAGCCCCAGGCACATCGACGAGCCCCGCCGCTCGATCCCGCTCGCGAGCCTGTTGCCGGCCCTGAAGGGCATTGCCGCCACCTTCTACAGCCTGCAGTTCCCGCTCAGCAGGGGCGAGTGCGAACTGCTTGAGCAGCACGGCGTGCACAACCTGGAGCCGGATATCAGCGGCTACAGCCGCACCGCGGCCTTTGTCGAACAACTTGATGCCGTGGTCACCGTCGACACCGCCATGGCCCACCTGGCTGGCGCCCTGGGCAAGCGGGTGTTCCTGCTGCTGGCCAGGGATGCCGACTGGCGCTGGGGCACGGAGTTGGCGCAAACCCCCTGGTATCCGCACACGACGTTGTTGCGCCAGCAGGAAGCGGGCGCATGGCAGACGGTGCTCGATGCCCTGACCCGCGAACTCGATCGCCTTCCCATCACTCGACCCGAGGCACTGCCATGTTGAGACCCACCTGCTCTGCCCTCTACTGCTGGTTTACCTTCGGGCTGGTGGCGCCTGCCACGGTCGCCGCCGCAAACGTGGACGTCGCCGCCGGTGCCGTCGCGATCGCGAGCGACGGCCTGTGCTCCCTCCCGGAGGCAATCCGCAACGCCAATGCCGACGCCCAGGTCGACAACACTGACTGCCCGGCCGGAAACGGGGCCGACACCCTGCGACTGGCCGTCGGAGCGACCTACACCTTCCTGGTCCCCGACAGCGTCCTGAACCACAACGCGCTGCCTGTCGTGAGTTCGGAGGTGGTGATCGAGGGTCGCGGCGCCATCATCGAGCGCAGCGCGGGACTCGGCTGCGTGCTCGACGGCAGTCGGGCCGCCGACGAGTTCCGCCTGCTCCAGATCGACCCGCCCGCGCTGGTGACGCTGAAGGACCTCGTCCTGCGCGGCGGCTGCGCCGACGGCAGCGGGCCAGCCAACGACGGCGGAGCGATCCGCACCAACGGAGGCTTCCTCGGCCTGGTTCGCGTCCTCGTCGAGGGCAACCAGGCGGTCGACAAGAGCGGCGGGCTCGACATCACGGGCATTGCCCCGACGGTGACCATCGTCGACAGCAGCTTCCGCGCCAATCACGCCAACGGCGGCGGAGGGGCGATCGGCAACGGCAGCGCGAACCCGTTGATCGTCGAAGGGAGCACCATCTCAGCTAACACTTCGGGCGGCCAGGGTGGCGCCGGGATCGGTAATTTCACCGGTCTGGTCTTGCGCAACAGCACCGTGTCCGGCAATGCCACGACCGGCGCGGGCGGCGGTGGCGTCGGCAATGGCGCGGGGGCGACGGCACAGATCGAGTACTCGACCATTGTCGGGAATTCCGCCGCCGGGGTGCTCGGTGGTGGCGGCGTCGGCAACGCCGGAACCCTCGAGATCAAGGGCTCGATCGTGGCCAACAATGGCGCGGGTGGCGACTGCGTCAACACGGCTGCCTTCTCCGCGCTCGGCGACAACTTCGACAGTGATGGCTCCTGTGCCGCGATCGATCCGGATTTCGCTCAGGTCAGCGCAGCCCAGCTTGCGCTCGGGCCGCTGGCCAACAACGGTGGCCCCACCGCAACCCACGCACTGCCGGAAACCAGCGTCGCCATAGATGCAGCGACGGACTGCACGCGGATCAACGGCAGCACTCCGGTTGGCATCGACCAGCGCGGCGAGGCGCGTCCCCAGGACGGTGACGGGAACGGCATCGCTGAGTGCGACATCGGCGCCTTCGAACTCGCCAAAGACGTCCACATGGTCGACGGTGTGAGCTGCACACTCGGGGATGCCATCGAGGCCTCCAATCTGGACCAGGTCACGATCGGGGGCTGTGTCGATGTCTCGGCCGGGCCCGACCTCATCGTGCTCGACGTCAACGTGGTGCTCACAACGGCCGATACCGCCCGCTCCTCGAACCGCGAGGGTGCCCACGCCGGCTTGCCCGACGTGACCAGCGCCATCACGATCACCGCTGCCGCCGGTTCGCGGATCGAGCGCGATCCCTTCTTCGTCTGCGACGAGGCCGACCAGGTCGACGAGTTCCGCCTGCTGCAGGTGACGGGCTCGGGTGATCTCACCCTCGATGGGCTCACCCTGGCCTACGGTTGTGCCGACCGCGGTGGTGCACTGCTCGTCACCGATACCGCGACGCTCGACGTGACCAACACCGCCTTCCAGAGCAACGGCGCGCGCTCGGTGGCCTTCCCCACGGCCCAGGGCGGTGCGCTGTGGGCTGGCCCGACCGCCGCGGTGACGATTGCGGGATCTCGCTTCGAGGGCAATACCGCGGCCGGCGGCAGCGTCGAAGGGGGCGCGATATGGGACGGCGGGTCGCTGCTCTCATTGACCGACAGCTTCTTCCTCGGCAATCGGATGGTGGCATTCCAGGACTTCACCAACGGCGGCAATGCCTATGGGGGTGCGGCCTACGTGGTCGCACCCTTCATGAGCGGCCTGGTCTTCGAGCAGAGCATTGCCCAGGGCGCCGCCGCCACGGGCCGGGGCGGCGGCGCCTGGGGTGGGGCTCTCTATGTGTCGGGCAGCGGCGCCACCCTGACGGATGCGCGATTCACCGACAACGTGGCTAGGGGCGGAGCCGGCAGCTCCAACAGCGGAGGCGAGGCCTGGGGCGGCGGCCTCGCCACCGACGGCGAGTTGGCGACGGTCCTGCGAGTGACCTTCGACCGCAATCGCGCGGAGGGGGGCGCCAGCAACTCCGGAAGCGGCGGTCCGGCTTGCGGTGGAGCGTATTACTCCTACGACGATCAGCTCATCGATCACGTCACCGCCTCCGGCAACGAGGCACGCGGCGGTGTGAGCACAACGGGGACCGGGGGAAACGCTCGTGGAGGCGGGATCTGCATCGAGTCGAGTCAACCCGCCAATGCGGTCCTCCGCCATTCGACCCTCGCCGCGAATCGCGTGATCGCTGGCACCGGCGGCGCAGCGAACGGCCAGGCACAGGGCGGCGGGCTCTACCTCGGTGACTCGATGCAGGCCCTGAGCTCGGTGCTGGAGTCGAATCTCGCCATCGTCGGGGCAACGACCGACCCTTCGGACTGTTTCCTCGCGGCCAACGCCACCCTGAGCAGTCTCGGTTTCAACGCCATCGCCGAGTCAGGTTCGAGCTGCACCTTCGGCGGTCCCGGTGATCAGACCGGCGTCGCCCCGTCGCTGTTGCCCCTGAGCCGGTATGGCTGCACGGTGCGATTGCCCGACGGCAGCTGCCCGCCGACCCACCCGGTGGTAATTGCCAGCCCGGCCCATGACGCGGGCAGCTGCGCCAGCTCCGGCGCCACCGCCGACGCCCGCGGCTTCTCGCGCCCCTGGGACGACCCGGGCGTCGTCAACGCTGCCGACGGCTGCGACGCCGGCGCTTATGAGTCAAGGGATCTCGACGACGACGGCGTCGACGACAATTTCGAACCGGTCTTCGCAGACGGCTTCGAGTCCGGAAACGTCGCCCTCTAGCGCCGGCTCCCGGCAGCCGCATGGCCCTGCTGCCGGTCCTTACGGCCTACAATCCAGTGCCTACCCGCACCGAGGACGCTGAAATGCGCCATTTGATCGTTGCCATCCTGCTGATTGTCAGCGCCCCCCTGCTGGCCAAGGACAAGCCCAAGGATCTGCTCAACCAGCTCACCGGCGGCTCCAGGACCGAAAGCAGCTCCAGCGCCGGTACCGGCACCAGCATCAGCGAATCCGATGCCAGCGCCGGCATCAAGGAATCGCTGGCGCAGGGCGTCAGTGCATCGATCAAGCGACTCGGTACCACTGACGGATTTCTGAAGGATCAGGTGGTGCGCATTGCTGTGCCCAAATCCATGCGCACTTTGGCCGACACCGCCAGCAAGCTCGGTGCCGGCAAATATGTGGACGAATTCGAGACCTCGATGAACCGCGCCGCCGAAAAGGCGGTACCGGCCGCCGCCGACATCTTTGCCGACGCTATCCGGCAGATGACGGTCAAGGACGCGCTCGGCATCGTCCGTGGCGAGCCTGATGCCGGCACCCAGTACTTCCGCCGGGTCACCGAGGACAAGCTGCGCGACAGCTTCCTGCCGATCGTCAGCAAGGCCACCGGCGAGACCGGGGTCACCAAGAGCTACAAGAAACTCAGCAAGAAAGGCGGCGGTCTGGGTGGGTTGATGGGCGGCGGCGATTCCATGGACCTCGATGGCTACGTCACCGACAAGGCCATGGACGGGCTCTTCTACTACATCGCCGAACAGGAAAAATCGATACGCAAGAACCCGATGGCCACCGGCTCAGCGCTGCTCGGACGGGTGTTCGGCAAGGGCAAGTAGCGGAACTCGACCGCGCTTGGCGATCACAAAAATTGGCGAATGCCCCGGGTTTCGCGGGCAGCACTGACTAGTATCGGCGGACCCCAGTCTGTGCCTGGAGCACTGCATGACGCCAGACCGTCTACGCCTGTTTTGCCTCGCCGCCCTGATGCCTCTGGCGGCGTCAGCCGCCAAGCCAGCCTTCGCGCCCGCCGACGTGTTCGCGTTGCAATGGGCCGAGTCACCGGCCTTGTCGCCCGATGGTCGTCAGATCGTCTACCAGCGCGCCTTCTTCGACAACAAGACCGATACCCGGCGCAGCAATCTGTGGTGGCTGGACGTCAAGTCCGGCGAGCAGCGCCCGCTGACCTCGGGAAGCAGCAACGACAGCCAGCCCGCCTGGTCGCCGGATGGCAAACGACTGGCCTATGTCGGCGTGGATGAAGGCCGGGCGCAGATCTTCATGCGCTGGATGGACAGCGGCCAGAGCGTGCGCCTGACGCAGCTGGAATATGCCCCGGGCGCGCTGAGCTGGTCGCCGGACGGAAGCCTGATCGCATTCACGCAACGCCTGCCCAGCGATGGGCCTGCGCCAGCCAAGGGCATTCCCAAACCGCCCAGGGACGCCGCATGGGCCGCACCGGTCACGGTCATCGATCAGCTGTTCTATCGCGCCGACGGTGGCGGCTATGTCGAGCCCGGCTTTGTCCATGTGTTCGTCATCGAGGCCGATGGCGGAGCGCCGCGACAAGTGACCCAGGGCGATCACAATTTCCGTGGGCCACTGGCCTGGAGCACCGATGGCCAGGCGCTGTACCTGTCGGCCAATCCGGTCGCCGATGCCGAATATGATCCGATCGAAAGCGATATCTACCGGGTCGAACTCGAAGACGGCAAGCTGACCCGAATGACCGAGCGCGATGGCCCAGACGCGCAGCCGACAATCTCTCCCGACGGTCGCTGGCTGGCTTACCTCGGCTTCGATGATCGCCTGATGGGCTATCAGAACCGCCAGCTCTCGCTGCTGGATCTGCGTGACGGCAGCACGCGTGTGTTGACGGCCGACTTCGACGGCAGCATCGACAGCGCCGAATGGGACGGCAATCGCGGCCTCTACCTGCAGTTCGACGATCACGGCGACAGCAAGATCGGCTGGATCTCGGCCTCGGGCGGCAAGATCCAGACCGTGGCCAGCGATCTCGGCGGCACCGCCATGGGCAGGCCCTACGCCGGCGGCAGCATGGATGTGCGCGCCGGCCGCGTGGCCTACACCCGCGGCACCGCCTATAGACCGGCGGACATCGCCGTCACCGCTCGCGGTGACAAATCGCGGGTGCTGACGTCCCTCAACGACAATCTGCTGGAAGCGCGCACGCTCGGCAAGGTGGAGGAGATCAGCTGGAAATCCTCCTTCGACCAACGTCAGGTGCAGGGCTGGCTGGTGTATCCGCCGGACTTCGACCCCGGCAAGAAATACCCGCTGCTGCTCGAAATTCACGGTGGCCCCTTCTCCAACTACGGGCCGCGCTTTGCACCGGAGATCCAGCTGTACGCGGCCAGGGGCTATGTGGTGCTGTATGCGAATCCTCGCGGCAGCACCAGCTATGGCGACGAATTCGCCAATCTGATCCACCACAATTATCCGGGACAGGATTACGACGACCTGATCAGCGGTGTCGATGCCGCCATCGCCCGTGGCTTTGTCGATACAGGCAATCTGTTCGTCACCGGTGGCAGCGGCGGCGGCACTCTCACCGCCTGGATCGTCGGTCACACCCAGCGCTTCCAGGCTGCCGTGGTCGCCAAGCCGGTGATCAACTGGTACAGCTTCGTGCTCACTTCCGATCTCTATGTACTGTTCAGCCGCTACTGGTTCCCCGGCAATCCCTGGGACCACCAGGAGCACTACATGAAGCGCTCGCCGATCAGCTATGTGAAAAACGTGACCACCCCCACCATGCTGATCAGCGGCGAATCCGACTACCGCACGCCCATTTCCGAAGCCGAACAGTATTACCAGGCACTGAAACTGCTGAAGGTAGACACCGCTCTGGTGCGCATCCCCGGCGCCTCGCACTCGATTAACAACCGCCCCAGCCAGATGCTGGCGCAGGTGTTGAACACCGCGGACTGGTTCGACAAGCATCGACGACAGGACCCTGGCGCGGCCGAGACCACCCAGGAGTAGGTCAACGCCACCGCACCTGTGGGAGCGGCTTCAGCCGCGATCGCTCCTCTGGCAGCCGCTTCAGCCACGACCGCTCCTGTGGGAGCGGCTTCAGCCGCGATCGCTCTGGTCGGATCCCTCCCGCCGCTGGCGGTGCACTTGTTCGCGCATCAATCCATGGAAGTAGGTCACGTTGACCCGAAGGGTCTACGTGACAGCTGCGTCAGTCACGTAGGCCGCTTCGCGCCCAAGATAGCACCTACATTAAAATCCAAGACTTGCGGCATGTTTGGTCAGAGCGGCGTCAGCCCCGATCGCTCTTGTGGGAGTCCCTCCCGCCCTCTCGCCCTCGTGGCCTCAAAACCCGTCGCGGATGAATCCGCTCCCACAGCTTCGATTGCAGCCGGCAGGCCACCCGCTATAGTCCGGGACACACGCGCCCTGCACACCGCCATGCCCGCCAGCGACGCTGACACCCATCATCACACCCGGCCAGCCACGCTTGCGGACGACTGGGGGCAGCTGCCGGCCAACTCCGCAGATTGGGTCGCGGGGCAGCGCCTGGGCCCCTATGTGCTGAAGCGGCAACTGGGCAAGGGCGGCATGGGCGTGGTCTGGCTGGCCGATCAGCTTCAGCCGCTGCAGCGCGAGGTAGCGATCAAGCTGCTGCCGCGCGGACAGAACAACGCGCTCACGGAAATCTATTTCGAGGTCGAACGCCAGGCGCTGGCGCAGCTTTCGCATCGCGCCATCGCCCAGATCTACGATGCCGGCCGACTGCCCGATGGCGCTCTGTTCTTTGCCATGGAATACGTGCCCGGCGTGCCGCTGGACGAGTTCCTCGAACAGCATGATCTGTCCTTTGCCGCCATCGCCACGCTGATGCAGCAGATCTGCCTCGGCGCCCATCACGCCCATCAGCGTGCCCTGATCCATCGCGACCTTAAGCCGTTGAATATCCTGGTGCAGATGGCCGACGGCCAGCCCCTGCCCAAGATCATCGACTTCGGCGTCGCCATCGGCGCCCTGCCCGGCACGGCCGCACCGATCCGTGCCGGCAAGGCCGCCGGCACGCCGGCCTACATGTCACCCGAACAGAAGAATCCCGGCACCGACGGCATTGATGCCCGCAGCGATGTCTACGCCCTCGGCGCCGTCTTCGCTGAATGCCTGCACCTGAAGGCCGGCATCGACACCGCCCACGACCACTTCGAGAGTACGACGCTGCGTGAGGGCCTGGAGCGCAGTCGTGGCCAGGCCGCCGCCGCGCACGCGCGCAGCAACGAAACCGATACGGCCAGACTCAAGTCCATACCCGAAGCCCTGCGCGCCATCGCCATCAAGGCGCTGGCACCCGATCGTGACGAGCGCTACGACTCCGCCGCAGCCATGGCCGATGACCTCAACCTATGGCTGCAGAAACGCCCGGTACGGGCGATGGGCGGCGGTCGCTGGTATGCCGCCCGCTGCTTCGTCAACCGCTATCGCCTGGCCACCGCCGCCAGCGCCGCCATATTCATCGCCCTGCTGGTCGGTACGCTCATGGCCCTGCACGGCCAGAACCAGGCCCGCGCGGCGCAGGCCCTGGCCGAAAAACGCCGCGACGACGCCGAACAGCTAGTGCAGTTCATGCTGGGGGATTTCGCCGACAAGCTGCGGCCGATCGGACGCCTGGACCTGCTCGACAGCATCGGCGCCCAGGCACTCACCTACCTCAGCGCGCAGAATGCCGGCGGCGATGCCAGCAGCGCACTGAACCGCGCTCGCGCGCTGCGCACGCTCGGCGAGGTCCAGGTCACGCGGCAGCAGTTCGATCAGGCGTCGGTGACTCTGGCCGCAGCGTCGGACTTGATGGCGCCGTGGACTGCAGTGCCCGGAACCGCAAGCGCCGAACAGCTTTTCGAATCGGGCCAGATCGCATTCTGGCGCGGCAGCATCGCCTATCGCCAGCACGACTGGACCGCCACGGAGATCTTCTGGCGACAGTATCTGTCTGACTCCGAGGCCTATGCCAATATCGCGACTGATCCGGTTCGGGCGCAGACTGAACTGGCATCCGCGTACAACAACCTGGGGACTCTGGCCGAGGCGCGGGATCAACTCGAAGAGGCATTGGGGTATTTTCGCGAGGCAGCGGCAATTGGAAGGCAGCTCGTCGCTGGTTCTTCAGAGTCTGCCAGTGCAGACTTGGCGAATTCGCTGGCGTGGATAGCCAATGTGCAGTCTGCATTAGGCCATTCGGGCGATGCTTGGATCAGTGTTTCCGAGGCGCTGAAGCTGATCCGGCAACAAAGCACTAAGGACCCATCCAACGGACGCATCCGCCAGCGCGAAATCAACTTTCGCTACATGTTGGCAAGCTATGCGCGCGAAATTGGTGAAACCAATCTGGTGCGGGACCACCTTGTTCAGGCGCTGCGCTTGGCCAAGACGGATGTTCAGGCTGACCCCAGTCAACCGCGACGCCAGCGTGTGCTGGCGCGCATTGCCTACTCCCTGGCACGTCTCTCCACTGATCCCAATCTTGCCAACGCAGCCTGGACGGATGGCGAGCAGGCGCTGGCGACTCTGGCACCGGGTGCGCTCAGTCCCGTTGAGCTCACTGAGCTGCAATCATTGCGATGTCTCGCCTTGATAGCTCGGCAGTCGGCCGACACCGCGCGCCTGCGCGTATGGCGCGAATGCGCGCCGACAGCGCTCGCTCCGAATCTGCCGGAGAATCTTGAGATTCTGGCTCTGCAGGTGGCGCTGGTCGACGAGCTCAACCGAGTCGCCCCGCAATCGGCGACCCCCTACTTTCGGACACTGAAGGAACGAATGTCGACTCGATCCGGGCAACGGGCCGAGTCACTACTCTCTCTGCAGCTGCGATGGCAGCTGGCCTCAGCCGATCCAGTATCGGTCCCCATGGCAGAGACCTTGAAGCAGCAGCTGGACTCGGCCCGACTCAGGGCACAAACCGTCATTCACTCACAGGAGACAACGCCATGAGCTTCGATCCGATTCTCGTCAAGATCACCGTCTATCTGGACCCAAACACCCAGGACCTCACCCTGACCGGCGATGGCACGACGGTCGTGACCGGCGACAGCGTGGTGAACTACATTCTGGACGACAAGACAGGCCTGGGACTCACCTGGTCCGGCATGTCATTTCGGGTCAACGAGCCGTCCAACCGCGGCATGTGTCTGTCTGCGCAGATCAATCCCAAGGCCCCCAACATCATTTCCGTCAGCTGCTCGCCCACCAAGATGGAGAATCCCTATTGGGGCAGCTATCGCTTCTACCTCTCTTTTACAGGATCCAAAGGCGTCGGCGCAGGCGTGCAATGGAGTTTCGATCCGGTTATCGACTGTGAGGATCCCCATTGACCTGCGACATTTCCGTCGAGTGAAGCAACAGCGGCGCCGCAGCGCGGCGCCCTCCACGAGGCTCGACGCTTTTGGAGGGACGCGCGCCTGCGCGGCCGCTTTGGCTATGGCTTTTTGCACCTACACGCGATGTCTGATAAGGCAAAAGCGGCGCCGCAGCGCGGCGCCCTCCACGGGGCTCGACGCTTTTGGAGGGACGCGCGCCTGCGCGGCCGCTCTTGCTTCGTCCTCTCCGCTAGCGCTCTTCAGCGCCGCCCCAGCCACTCCAACGGGCTCACCTCACCCTGAAAGGGCCAATCTTCGGCCTTCTCCACCAGGCCCGCACGCACGGGATTGTTGCGCACGTAACTCCACTTTTCGGCGTAGGACTCTTCGCGGCGCAACTGCCGGTCCCAGTATTCCCGCTGCCAGAGCTGCCCGTAGCCGCCGCCCAGCAACCTGGTGGCTGTTGATCGCCAGAAGGCAATCCAGCGCTCAAGCGTGTTGGCCTTTGCCGTTGGCGCACAAAACAGGTGGATGTGATCTGGCATGACGACGTAACGACCGACTCGCCAATGGTCAGCTGCCGTCCAGGCCTCTTGCAGCGCCAGATGCACGGACGCCTGATCAAGACAGCGGCGCCGGTCCTTGGTACAGCAGGTCAGGAAGATGATCGGACTCTCGTGCGCCGGCTCAGGCAGCCAATGTACCGGGCGCTTTCTTCTCGGTGTTTCGTCCATGTGCCAAGAATACCGCGGGCCTTGCCAGTAGCAAGAAAGTGCAACAGCGGCGCCGCAGCGCGGCGCCTTCCACGAGGCTCGACGCTCTTGGAGGGACGCGCGCCTGCGCGGCCGCTTTGGCTCTGGCTTTTTCGGTTACTCGCGATGTCTGACGAAGCAACAGCGGCGCCGTAGCGCGGCGCCCTCCACGAGGCTCGGCGCTCTTGGAGGGACGCGCGCCCGCGCGGCCGCTTTGGCTTTGGCCTTTGCTTTTCCAGTAAGACGAGATACTCAATCAAGCAACAGCGGCGCCGCAGTGCGGCGCCCTCCACAGCCGGATTATCGTGCCTCGGATGCGCTTCGCGACGGCGCCATTCTTGGACTCAACCAGATCGCCGCAACCACGATCGCCAGCCGCAGCGCATTCCCGAACCATCCGCCGATGGCGTTCTCGCCCAGGTTAAAGGTCGTCCAGAGCGCGTTGAGGCCGATGTGCAGCAGGATCGGTGGCCACAGGTTGTAGTTCCAGCGTGCATAGAGCCAGCCGAACAACAGACCTCCAAGCCCGGTGATCGCCACCACGCCGATCAGGCTTTCCAGATCTGCACCCTGCCATGCGTGAGCGGCGCCGAAGAAAACGGCTGGCCACAGGCAGGCGACGATCAAGGGCCAGCCGCACCAGCGGATCAACACGCCGACGGCCAGACCGCGATAGAAGATCTCTTCGCTGACCGGACCCAAGATCGTCGGCCAGATTAAGTCCTTGACGCCCAGGCCAGCGGCCACTGGCGCAGCAAACAGGCTGATCAGCGCCGCTGGTACAAACAAGAATAGCGCCCACAACAGCGGCTGGCGTATCGACTCTCCCAGACCTGCCAGCTTCAGTACCGCCAGCGGCTTGCAACGCGCCGCCAGACTTACCAGCAACAGCATGGCCAGAATATCGCCCAGCGAGATCAGCGCCGAGCGCAAGTAGGCAACGCGCGTGACCCATTCAAGATTCAGCGGCGAGCGCCATAATGATCCGCTGGTGGTGGAATAGATCAGGGCCAGGGTGACCGCGGACGCGATCGTCCAGGATCGGGGGTCGAATGGCGAGACGGTTGGCGAGGGCTTCATGGCGACTCCACGGATGATGGCGCGATGCTAGGCGCCCGAAAGCCATCCGGATTGAAGGATTCGGACATCGGAACCCGGCCACCCATGCCGCCGCTAGGTACTGCCAGCTGGGTTGAGCGCGCATCGACGCTGGCGATACACGCCCCCTCGGCGCGATTGGCATCTTGGGTCTTCGCCTTTGTCCATCGCGACGACCATCAGGGTGGTCAGGTGGTGCGCTGGCTGCCGGAACCGAGGATGTCGATCCAGATCTTCCTGGCCGACCCCTGTCTGGTGCGCGAACAAGCGCAGGGCTCGGCATGGCGAAGATTGCCACGGATCAGTTTGTGGGGTCCGCGCTACGACTGGGCCTACGGGTACATCGAGCGGCACATCCGAGTCTATGCCGTCGGCTTGACGCCATCGGGTCTGCGCGCTCTTTGGCCGGGATCTGCTGCCGATCTGGTCAATCAGGTGGTCGATCTGCGAGAGCATCACCGCGGCCTGGCCGAGTTGCTGGCCCCTTACGATGAGGAGAGCTTTGATGCCTGGCGCCTACGCGCCGACCAGCATCTGCACGACTATCTCAAGCCACAGCCAGATGATGCTCTGAGCGCGACGCTGAGCGTGCTCGCCACCGGCGAAGGCCGCTCGGTGGCCGCTGCAGCTGCCATCGCAGGATTGTCGGAGCGACAGTTTCGACGGGTTTTCGAGCAGCGCATGGGCGTGAGTCCCAAACGCTATCAGCGAGCGATCCGGGTGGATCGCATGCTCAAGCAGTTGCACGCGCAACCCTGGGAAGGAGATGAATTCGCTGATCAACCCATCCTTTTCGCCGACCAGCCGCACGCCATCCGCGAATTTCGGGCCATGACCGGCATGACGCCCGGCCAGTATCTGCGCGCCAAGCACCGGGGCGACGCCACCCTGAGATCGGTGCCGATGTCGGGCATCGCGCCACCCGCTGCTGACACGACGTCGGGCGCAGTTGGCCATCCCGATCTCTGACCGGCCACGGGCCGGCGCTAATATCCATCGACGCACCCTAGTCACCATGGCACCCATGACCATCCAACGCTGCCCCTGGGCGACAAACTCGGATATCGAAGCCGAATACCACGACCGCGAATGGGGCGTGCCGGTGCATGACGAGCGCACCCTGTTTGAATTTCTGACGCTGGAAGGCGCGCAGGCGGGATTGAGCTGGCGCACCGTGTTGGCCAAGCGCGCTGGCTACGCGCGGGTGTTCCTGGACTACGATCTGCAGCGGCTTGCCGCGCTCGACGACGAAGCCCTGGAGCAGAAGCTGCAGGACCCCGGCATCGTCCGCAATCGCCTCAAGGTCTGGTCCGTCCGCAGCAACGCGCGCGCCGCGCTGGCGCTGCAGGCCAGCCAGGGCAGTCTGGACCGCTATCTGTGGTCTTTTGTCGACGGCCAGCCCATCGTCAATCGACCCCGAAACAGCAGCGAGGTACCGGCGCGAACGGAATTGTCGGATCGCTTGAGCAAGGATCTGGGCAAGCGCGGCTTCAAGTTTGTCGGCAGCACCATCATCTACGCCTTCATGCAGGCGGTCGGCATGGTCGACGACCACATGCTGGGCTGCCATCGATACCGATCCGATTGAGCCGCCCTTGTAGCCCGAACTGCGCGCAGCGCTGTCCGGGAAGTGACGCCAAGAGCCCCGCTGAGCCGCTACGCGGCACAACCGGCTACGGGATCGCAAGCCCTTGCCTGCGCGTCACGTAGGCCGCTGCGCGGCCAATATGACCTACTTCACCGCGGGTGCCTGCTGCTCTCGCTCCAACTCCTGCTTGCGCTCCTCCACCAGTCGCGCGGCAAAGGCGCGATAGACCGGGGTCTTGCACACCACCGATGAAAAGGCCCGGCCGATCAGGCAAGAGGCCATGATCGGCAGCACGAAATTGTGGTTGTTGGTCAGTTCCATCGAGATCACGGCCGAAGTCAGCGGGGCCTGGGTGACACCGGCCAGATAGGCGGACATGCCGAGCAGGATCACGGCGGTGGGATCGGTCCCGGGCATCAGTTGCGCCAGATTCGACCCCAGACCGGCGCCCACGGCCAATGCCGGCGAGAAGATGCCGCCCGGTATGCCAGCCGCGTAGCTGACGGCGTTCGCGAGCCACTTTTCCAGTCCGAACCAGACCGTGATGGTGCTGTCTCCGGCCAGTATCGCGCGCACTTCTTCGTAGCCGGTGCCGTAGACGGTATCGCCGCTGGCAAGGCCGATCAGGGCCAGCAACAGCCCGCAGACGGCTGCAAAGCTGGCCGGCGCGGCGATTCGAAACCGCCCAAGGAATCCCGGAAGTCCTCCGGCCACCCGCAGGATCGAACTGGCGAACAAGCCACCCGCCAGCCCGCCGACGATGCCGGTCAGCAACACGGCAAACCAGCTCTGCCCTAGCGGCAGACTGATCGACATCTGTCCGAAATAGGCATAGTTGCCCACCAGTCCCAGTGACACCACGCCGGCAATCATCACCGCGGTCAGCAGCGCGCCGCTGAAGCGATGCTCGTAGGCCGAAGCCAGCTCCTCGATGGCAAACATCACGCCGGCCAGCGGCGCGTTGAAGGCCGCGGCGATACCGGCTGCGCCGCCGGCCAGCGCGAAGCGCGAGATCGAAGCCGGATCGCGATAGCCGAAGCGTTGCGCCAGCCAGGCCATGATCCCGGCGCCCACATGCACGGTGGGCCCTTCGCGGCCGACCGAGCCGCCCACCAGCATCGCCACCAAGGTCAGCACCAGTTTGCCGGCAGCCACCGGCAGCGCCACCAGTCGATCGCGGAAAGGTACGTCCTCATCGCGATTCATGGCGGCGATGACCTGCGGAATGCCGCTGCCGCGCGTGGAACGCATCGCGCCATGAGTCAGCCAGGCCAGCAGCACGAATCCGATCGGCGTGATCAGCAGCGGCCACCAGCGCGACAGGGTCAGCACGTGCTTGAACAGTTCGTAGGCGTAGTCGCTGGCGCGTGCGAACAGAATGGCCGCCAGCGCCACCAGCACCGCGCCGCACCACAGGGCGATGCGGCGCTTCCACAGCTGCGGCGACAGCAGCACGTGATGATCGTCGATGGGAAGCGGGCCAGGTTGATTCATGCCCCATTGTCGCCACTCGCGCGGCTGGCGCAAGGCCGGGAGCGGGATTGCCCGCGAGGGTACCGAAACGGTTGCCCCGGAGCGGGAATCAAGGTGAAGTAGTCAGGCGAAGGTAGTCTCGCGATCATCGACCGCATCGGAGGATCGGCATGCCGACAAGCGCACGCTCTGGAAGCTCGCGATGGCTGCTCAGGGCATCCGGATTTGCGGTCGCTGCGCTGTGTCTGATCTATGCCCTGGTGCTGGCGGCAGGCCTTCTGACCCTACCGGCGCCGGACCGGCCGATCCAGCAACCCTGGTTCACGCTGATGGAGTGGCTGATCCTGCTGATTGCGCCGGCGATGGTGGCTTTTTCGGCGGCGGTGCATGGCCTCGTGGCCGAGGAAGGCAAGTCGCTCGCGCTGCTGGGTGTGATCTTCATGGGCCTGTGTGCGGGGCTCACCTGCGTGCTGCATTTTTCGATTCTGATGCTGAGCCGGCAACCCGGCTTTGTCGATGCGGCCTGGGCACGGCAGGTGTTTGCCTTCGAGTGGCCATCGCTGGTCTATGCCCTCGACATTCTGGCCTGGGATGTGTTCTTCGCGCTGGGTGCGCTGTGCCTGGGGGGCGCCATCACCGGCTCGGGCCGAGCGGCGCTTGCCCGGAAGCTGCTTTACTTCAGCGGAATACTGGCCCTGGTCGGTCTGATTGGCGTGCCGCTGGCCGACATGTCACTGCGCAATATCGGCATTCTCGGCTACGCAGTGGTGTTTCCGGTGGCGGCTGCGGTTCTGGCCAGGGACGCTGGGCGCAGCGCTGCACCTTGATCGGATTGAATATGTCGTCCCGGACGAAGAACATCGCGCCGCGAAATCGAAAGCTGTTGTAGCCCGAACTGCGCGGAGCGCTGTCCGGGAAGTGACGCCGAGAGCCCCGCTGAGCCGCTGCGCGGCACAGCGGGCTACAGGATCGCGCCATTGCCTGCGGGCGACCGGCTACGGCTGCTGCAACACCGTGATCCCGCGCCTGGCCTTGTCTTCGGCGACCATCTGGCGCACATCGGCCAGCAGCGCGCGGGCGTCGAAGACGATGCCGTCCTTGATGGTGTATTGCACGCCGCCGACGCGGTGCAATTTGCCCTCGTCATCGAGCTGTATATGCCCGGTGCCGTAGAGTGTTTTCAGATTGGCCAGCGGGTTCTCTTCGAGCACAGCGATGTCGGCGAGCTTGCCCGGCTCGATGGAACCGATGCGATCGCTGGCGCGCAGTACTTCGGCGCCATTGAGCGTTGCCGAGCGCAGCACTTCCAGCGGATGAAATCCGGCTTCGCGCAGCAGTTCCAGTTCCTGGATGGTGCCGAAACCATAGAGCTGATAGATGAAGCCCGAATCCGAGCCGACCGTGACCCGTCCACCGCGGTTCTTGTAGTCGTTGACGAATTCCATCCAGCGTTGATAGTTGCGGCGCCAGGCCACTTCGTCCTCGGTGCCCCAGTCGAAGAAGAAGCTGCCGTGGTTGTCGCGATTGGGGGTGTAGAACTCCCACAGCGAGGGCAGCGTGTACTGATCGTGCCAGTCGGCGCGGCGGGCGCGCATCAGATCGCGCGCGGCGAGGTAAATGGTGAAGGTGGGATCGAGGGTGAAATCCAGATTCAGCAGTTCCTTCATCACCGCTTCGTACTTCTTGCTGCCCCGGGGCGCGGCCTGGGCCCACAGACGCCCGGCCTGACCAAAGCGATCGGCTTCGTTGTTGTAGTTGTAGGCCGCCGGATAGTCCTGCACGGTGCGGTCGTCGAACAGCGCTTCCGGCAAACCGTACCAGTGCTCCATCGTGGTCAGGCCCCAGCGCGCCGTGGTCAGCACATTGACCTGCAACACATTGAGCTGGGCGTGGTGGCAGGCGCTCTGCATGCCCTGCTTGCTGAGCTCATCGAAGGCGGCCTCGAGGATGTCTGGTCTATAGCCAAAACACTTCATCCCGAGGGCGCCCTTGGCCTTGACCTCGCGCACCCATTGGCGCGCATGTTTCGGCGTAGTCATCGGCGTCTCGCGCCCCTGACCGAAGGCGGCATAGGGGAAGATCCGCGGCGCCGTGATCTGGTTCTTCTCGCTGCGATGCTGCTCGCTCACGCACCAGTCGATGCCGTTGAAACAACCGGGATCACGGATGCTGGTGATGCCATGCCCCATCCACAACTTGTAGACGTACTCGGCCGGCACGCCCTGCTCCTCTCCACCGATATGGCCGTGCAGATCCACCAGGCCCGGGATCACGTAATGGCCACTCAGATCCATCTCGCGGCCACCGGCTTTCAGCTGGGGACGGCTGTCGGCCTTGATCGGCGATCCCGGCGAGCCCACCGATTGCACCGCGACGATGCGATTGCCCTCAATGACCACATCGGCCGGTCCGAAAGCCGGACTGCCGGTGCCGTTGATCACGGTAACGCCGCGCAAGATCAGCTGGGTGTAGGGGCCTTCGCCTTCAGTCCGTTCCGGTGCCGGCGTGACCGCCGGAGGCTTGGGATCAGTGCTCGCGGCGGCGGCATCCCAGGGCAGCAAGGCGCCCATCAGCAACCAGCCCAACATCATCGTCATCCCGCGCATGCGCACCGCTCCGCATTCAGCCATCGAAGGCCGATCATGCCTCAGCATGCCCGGCAAGGCACCCGGTGATCCTGGTTCCGGAACAAGAGCGCCGACGGCAAGTCGGCAGTCCCGGCAGGCCCCTTGGGATCGCCGAGTTGTACCTGACGCTACGGCCGTTGAGGTTCAGATGCTCCCGACTACTGCAGCGGGGCCGGAAACTCCGGCATCGCTGCAAAATCCTCCGGCACGTGCTGACGCACGACACGGGCATCGTTGAGGGTTGCCAGTGCTTCGACACTGTCCATCGACGCCAGGGTCTGCTCGCGGTCGAAGTTGAAGGAGGGCACCAGGTGCTTTTCGCGCGATTCGGCCAGATGCCACATGTCGCCCGTGAGCAGCACGTTGCCACTGCCGACGGTCCGGACCAGCAAGGTGGTGGAGCCCGGCGTGTGCCCTGGCGTCTGATAGATCACCACGCTGCCGTCACCAAAGACATCGAAATTGTCGTCACCTTCGATCAGCAGGGTCTTGGCGTTTTCGAGCGCGCTGTAGGCGCCGAACTCGGGCTTGCTGCGGGCGGCGTCATCGAACATCGCGGCACGCTCGTCAGCGTCGACGATCCAGGTGGAAGCCGCGAACAGATTGGCGTTTCCGGTGTGGTCAAAATGCAGGTGCGAGAAGGACAGGAACTCGATGTCGGCCGGGGTCAGACCGAGCTCGGCCAGCTGCGCGCTGAGCTTCTTCCTGACCACGATGTGCACCGGGAAACCCTCCGGGCGCAGGCCATCGGGCATGTCGGCGATGCCCTCGGGCACACCGGTGTCCCAGATCAGATCGCCAGCCGGGTGACGGATCAGGTAACACGGATCGACGAAGTCGCGGGTCACACCTTTCATCGAGCCATCGTCGGCAAACAGATCGACGTCCGAGAAAGCCATGTCGCCACAGTTCATGGCGTAGATCTGCACCGCGGGGCCGGTCGGTGGCGCAGGGACGGTCACTTCGGTTGCAGCGACGTCGGCCTTGGGCGCTTCGGTCGGCGCCTGGGCGGCATCCTCGGAGCTGGAACAGGCAGCCAGCGCCAGACAAGCGGACAGCAGGAACGGAATTCTCATCGAGGTTCTCCGGCAACGGGGACAGCAGCGTGCGCGCACAGGCGTGGGCGAATCATATGAGAATCAATAGCACGGCAGACGCCGGTCGGGCACTTCGAGCCCTGTGGCATCGCCCGGGCAGTGACCGCGTTGGCGAAGAACGGATGGCGCAGCGTTTCTGCCTGGGCAGGATCACGGCGTTGCCCGTCTGCGCCACGAGCGCCGATCATTTCCACGCGACCTCGTGAAACATGCGGGCTAGACTTCGGACCCAGCCAACCCGGGGAGCGCACCATGCAGGAAGCCAAAGCACTGAATCTGCGCGAGGCGCCCTTGTGGCTGGCGTGGATACCGCTGCTCGCGTTGATGCTGATGCTGGCGCTCTCGGTCCACATCTTCGGCGAAGATTCGTCCTATGGCCCCAACCAGATCGCGCTGCTGCTGGCGATGGGCATGGCGGCGTTGGTCGGCCTGCGCCAGGGCATGGTCTGGGACGACGTCCAGGAAGCCATCGTGCACGGCGTGTCGGTGGGCACCGGTGCGATCTTCATCCTGCTGGCGGTGGGCGCGCTGATCGGCACCTGGATGCTCTGCGGCACGGTGCCGACGCTGGTCCAGTACGGACTGAAGCTGATGCATCCGGCGGTGTTCTACGGCGCCAGCTGTCTGATCTGTGCGCTGGTGGCGCTGGCCATCGGCAGTTCCTGGACCATTGCCGGCACGCTGGGCGTGGCCCTGATGGGTATTGCCGGTGGTTTGGGCATGTCGCCGGCGATCACCGCCGGCGCGATCATTTCCGGCGCCTATTTCGGCGACAAGATGTCGCCGCTGTCCGACACCACCAATCTCGCACCGGCAGCCGCCGGCAGCGAGTTGTTCGCGCACATCCGCCACATGGCCTGGACCACGTTGCCCAGCATCAGCATCGCCCTGATCCTGTTCACGCTGATGGGCTTCGGCGGCGTCGGCGCCAGCGGCGATGTCGCCCTCGGCACGCTGAGTGAGGACCTGGCCCGGCAGTTCAATCCCGGACTGCATCTGCTGCTGCCCCTGGTAGTGGTGCTGGTGCTGGCCTGGAGACAGGTGCCGGCACTGCCGTCGATCGCCATCGGCGCCCTGGTTGGCGCTGTCTTCGCGGTGATCTTCCAGCCCGAGGCCACGCTGCGACTGGCCGGCAATGAGCAACTCGGACACGGCATGGGCCTGCTGGCCGGCGCCTGGAAGGCGATGTTTGCCGGCTATTCCGGCGAAAGCGGCAGCGAGGCCGTCGACAAGCTGCTCAACCGCGGCGGCATGGGCAGCATGCTCAACGTGATCTGGCTGGTGTTCTGCGCCTTGAGCTTCGGTTCGGTCATGGAACGCGCTGGTCTGCTCGAGCGCATCATCCGCAGCGTGCTGCGTGCCGCCAAATCGACCGGCGCCCTGATCACCGCGACGCTGGCGACCGCCATCGGCACCAATGTGGTGGCCGCCGACCAGTACCTCGCCATCGTGCTGACCGGCAAGATCTACAAGCCCGAGTATCAGCGTCGCGGACTCCACCCGGTCAACCTCAGCCGTGCGCTCGAAGATGCAGGCACGCTAACCTCACCACTGGTGCCCTGGAACACCTGCGGCGCCTACATGGCCGCCACGCTGGGCGTGGCCACCGCCGACTATCTGCCCTACGCGTTCTTCAACCTGATCAATCCGCTGATCGCCGCCGGCATGGCTTATGCGGGCTTCAAGATTCTGCATCTGAAGCCCACGGTGGAGGTGCGGCACAAGGCAGCGTAGGGGGCACGGGGCACGGGAAAGGCTCGCGTGATTGGGCCTTGAGGAGGGCCGCGCGCCTGCGCGGCCGCTGTTGCCATCGGCGGGTTGTGGCCAGGCGCGGCGCCCTCCGCTATGCCTCACAGCGGCGTCATTGCGAGGAGCGCAGCGACGAAGCAATCCAGTGGTCCTGTGACCGTGCTTGTGGATTGCTTCGCTGCGCTCTTCAGGAACCCACATCGCCGGTTGTTGGTCTTGAGGAAAGTCTCGAAGGTGTCGCGGCCGTGGCGCGGCTCCGGCGCGCGTGGGCTTGGGTCAGGTGCCTTGCGGGTCTTCGCGCCGGCGGCCGCGGCTCTGAGGATTGGAAAGCGCCGGGCGCCTCGCGTGTGCGGATTCGGGCTCGATCAGAGCCTATGGACGCGAAGGACCCGGCCTACGCCAGCGCAACGCGGTTCATGGCCCGTGCGCGGTGTCGACCGAAACAGGTGACGCTCCTTGAACCCCTATGGCAAGTTGTTGATGCGTCATTGCGAGCCACCTGTTTCGACCCGGAACTGCCCACGGACCATGAACTCCCGGCGTCATTGCGACCCCGGATTCGATCCGGGGGAAGCAATCCAGAGGCATGCGGCGATATCCTGGATTGCTTCGTCGCTACGCTCCTCGCAATGACGCCAAGCTGCTGCTTTTCTCACGGCCTGGTGCCCTCGTGCCCTCACGCCCTCGTGCCCCGTGCCCCATTCCGCTGCTCTATCCTCGGAGCTTTTCCACCGGAGCCCGTGCATGGCCCAGGGCACGCATGATTTCGTCGATGACCCGCGCAACGCCGAGATTCTGATCTACGTCAACGGCGCACTGCTGCCCCGCGCCCAGGCCACGGTCTCGGTCTTCGATTCCGGCTTCATTCTGGGCGACGGCATCTGGGAAGGCCTGCGCGTGATCGCGGGTCATCCGGCCTTTCTGGATGCGCATCTGGATCGATTGTTCGAGGGCGCCAAGGCCATTGCCCTGGATATCGGCATGGACCGCGCGGCGCTGACGGCGGCCATCTACGCCACGCTCAAGGCCAACCGCATGCACGATGGCGTGCACATCCGGCTGATGGTCTCGCGCGGGCTCAAGCGCACGCCCTACCAGGATCCGCGCGTGTGCATCGGCCCGGCCACGGTGGTGATCATTCCCGAGCACAAGAATCCGCTGCCGGAGACCCTGCAGAAGGGCCTGCGCCTGTTTACCGTGCATGTGCGCCGCGGCTATCCGGATGTGCAGGACCCCAAGCTCAACAGCCACAGCAAGCTCAATTGCATCACCGCCTGCATCCAGGCGGCGCAGGCCGGCGCCGATGAAGCCCTGATGCTGGATCCGCATGGCTTTGTCGCCACCTGCAATTCCACCCATTTCTTCATCGTCCGCCGCGGCGAGGTCTGGACTTCCAGTGGCGACTATTGCCTGGGTGGCATCACCCGCAGTCATGTGCTGCAGCTGTGCCGGGACAACGGCATTGTGGCCTTTGAAAAGAACTTCAGCCTGACCGAGGTCTACAGCGCCGAAGAGGCTTTCGTCACCGGCACCTTTGCCGGACTGGTACCGGTGACCGAGGTCGATGGCCGGGTGCTGAACTCATCCACCGTCGAGGGCCGGCCGATGATCCACCGGCTGCAGGCGCTGTATCGCGAACTGGCGCAGCGCGACGTCGCTGCGCGCGGGGCTCGGTCATGAGCGCGCCGCTGCGGATCGCCATGTGGTCGGGCCCGCGCAACATCTCCACGGCGATGATGCGCGCCTGGGAGAATCGCGGCGATTGCGCGGTCAGCGATGAGCCGCTGTATGCGCACTATCTGGCCGCGACCGGCGCCGATCATCCGGCTCGGGAGGAGGTCATCGCCGCCGGTGAAAGCGACTGGCGCAAGGCCACGGCCGATCTGCTCGGCCCCGCACCCGGCGGCGTGCCGATCTGGTACCAGAAGCATATGTGCCATCACCTGCTGCCGCAGATGGACCGCGACTGGATCGACGCGCTGTTCAATATCCTGCTGATCCGCGACCCGGCCGAAGTGGTCGCCTCCTATCTGCGCGCACGCGGCACCGTCAGCGCCGAGGAAATCGGGCTGCCGCAGCAAACCGAGTTGTACGCGCGCCTGAGCGCGAGCAAGGCCGGACCGCCACCAATCATCGATGCCGGCGAGTTTCTCAAGAATCCGGAAGGTCATCTGCGTGCCCTGTGCGAACTCCTCGGCATCGAGTTCACGCCACGGATGCTGAACTGGCCGGCAGGGCCGCGCGACAGCGACGGCGTCTGGGCTCCCCACTGGTATGCGGCGGTGTGGAAATCGACCGGCTTCGAGGCGCCGCGCCCGCGCCGCAACGAACTGGATGCCGCGGCCAGAGAGGTGGTCGCCGAGTGCAGCGATCTCTATGCGAGTCTGCGCGAACGCCGGTTGCGACCCGATTGACGCCCCCATAGGAGCGCCCCTTGTGGCGCGACCGACACGGTGGCGTTACAGCGGTCGCGACGCGTGGTCGCTCCTACCGTGGTGGAGCCTCGCAAGAGCGTCCAGACAAGTCTGGACCCACGGTCGACATGCACCAGATTGCGCGGCGCACCCGCTCACAAGGCAAACACGGCGCCTTCGCAGCCGGCCGTGACCACGTAGCCGGGGTTGACCTCGGCGATGGATTCGGCGGTGATCAGGTCGAGGATTTCGTCGCTGTGATCAGGGTCGTGATGGAAGGTGACCAGCTGGTTGACCTCGCACAGCGCGCCATAGCGGATGGTCTGGATCAGCGAGCTGTGTCCCCAACCGTGATGCCGCGGATATTCGGCGCCGCTGTACTGGCTGTCGTGAATCAGCAAATCGGCGCCGGTGGCCAGATCCGCGCCGGAGGTCCAGTCGCGCGGCAAGCTCGGGAAGGACGGATTGCCCAGCGCCGGTTCGTGGTCCGGCATATAGGTCAGCACCTTGCCGTTGGCGGCGCGAATCCGGTAACCCACGGTGGGACCGGGATGGCAGACCATGCCGGACTCGACCTGGAATTCGCCGATGTCGACCCGCCCACAGGGCACTTCGTGAAAGCTGAGTTCGCAGGGCAGTTCGCTCAGATGCACCGGGAACAGCGGTGGCGACAGATAGCGCATCAGCCGCGCCTGCAGGTTCATCGTGGCGCTGGCCGGTCCCCAGATGTGCACGTCGAAACCGGGGCGGTACAGCGGCGCGAAGAAACCCAGTCCCTGGACGTGGTCCATGTGCAGATGGGTCAACAGGATATCGAC
Organism: Lysobacterales bacterium; assembly: GCA_050250665.1. Taxonomy (GTDB): domain Bacteria; phylum Pseudomonadota; class Gammaproteobacteria; order Xanthomonadales; family SZUA-5; genus JADKFD01. The sequence goes on from JBFWOF010000023.1 coordinate 50,028, forward strand.
GCGTTTCAGCGCTTCGGGCAGGCGCGCGCCGAGCCTGCGGATGCCGGTCCCGGCATCCAGCACCAGCACCGTGCCTTCGGCACCGGTCACGCAGACGCAGGAGGTATTGCCGCCGTAACGGGCGGTGTCGGGCCCTGGCGTTGCCAGTGATCCGCGCGTGCCCCAGAGCTTGATCTGCACGTCTCAGATCTCCCAGAACACGCTTTGCACGCCCAGAAACTCGCCGCCCTGGGCGATCAGCGGCACCGAGGTCCAGTTGACGTTGCGCCAGGTGCCGTCGGGCCCGATCACCCAGATCGTTCGCGCCACCGGCTTGTGCTGGGTCAGCGCAATGACCAGCGGCCATTCGCTCTGCGGAATCAACTGGCGATCGCCATCGGTGACGGCGAATTGCTGTTGCCATTCTTCCGCAGGAATCTCGCCGCTTTCCTCGAAGCGAATGCCGAGAAGCAGCTCGGCGGGTTCATTCCAGTAGATCAGCGCGCCCTTGGCATCGACGATGACGATAGGCATCGCCAGACAACTGGCGAGCTGCCGTGCCAGGATCAGCTGCATGGCTTTCTGTGACGCGATGATCGGCCTCCTTGCATCCAGCTTCGCGGTAACACCCACCTGCGACGAGCAGGCGGGCGTGTCGAGTTGCTGGCGCAAGCTTACTGACGTTTCAGCAGATTGTCCTGCTTCAGAACAAGAACCAAAGGCAAGGAGCGGGAGGCGCACGTCGTCCTTTCGGTCCGGTCAAGCGCTACCACCGATCACAAGAGATCGGGATTCTCTCGCGGCGGTTGAATCGAATTCGCCGCAGCGTTTCCGGCCTCTGGCCTGCCCTCCCTGCCGACCGATGGCACGGTCTGGGCCGCGACCGTCAAGGCCTGATCCAGCGCTTGCGGGGCTGGGACCGCGATGTCAGGTCGTACACCCGTGCCCTCGATGTGACCGCCATGGAAGCTGTAATAGTCTGCAATCGGCAGAAACAACTGCATGCCTTCCGGCAGATCAAAGGGCTTCTGCGACAGCATGTTGCCAGCGGTGATCTCGCCGATCAGCGTCGCCCGGCCACTGCCACGCAAAGCATCGGCTGCCAGCTCCGCGGCACTGGCGGTGCGGCGACTGGTCAGCACGTAGACCGGCCCATCGAACCGCGGCGCCATCGGCTGAAACTGGATACAGGTCAGCGCATGGCTTTCGGCATCAGCCCAGAAGCGCTTGATCGACCAGCCGGTCCAGGGCTGCAGCGGCTCGACCTCGGCCAGCGTGGGCCAGGCACCGTCGGCGCCGTACCATTCCCGCGAAACGAAAGCCCCGGCATCGAAGGCGCGATCGATCAGATGGCCGATCAGGGGAACCACCGCGAAGGCCCCACCCTCATTGGCGCGCAAATCGATGATCAGCACCTGCGCCGAACGCGCGACGATCTCGCCGTAGGCGGCGGCTATCTCTTCGATGGTATCGCTGCCCATCATGGTGTTGACGGTCAGCAAGGCCACGCCCGGCTCGGGCCAGCTCAGGCGCGCCCCGCCGCCGCCGACCCGCATCTGATCGAGCTGATCGGCCATTTGCGCCGCATTGCCCTGCGCCAGCACCAGATTGACGTGCGAGAACGGTCCGTCCCGCCAGATCCGGTTGAACTCGGCGACGAAGGCCTGTTGCGTCTGTGGCTTTGCTGCCAGAGCGGAGACCTTGGATTCCACCGCAGCAAGCGCCGGGCTGGAACCGATGGCCGGGTCAAAATGATGCGCGCGCATCTGTCTGGCAATGACCTCGGCCACGGCTTCGAAGCTCTGTTTCGGGGCTTCGCCTGGCTCTGCCAGCAAGCCGGTGGCCGCCAGGACCAGCAGGCAGGCCAGGGCCCAACGCTGAATTCTACTTTTCACTGCACTTTCCTCCCTTCGCTGAAACTTGCCTGGAGAGATGGAGACAGTGATCAGGCGGGCGGTTTCAGGTGAGGATCAACACGTCGCCCGCACGTCGCCAGGGCAGCAGGTACCGCGGCTGTTCTTCGCGACTCGGCTGGTTTGACCCTGTTCTGACCTTGGCGGGCCAGAGCACAGGCACAGCAGATGGAGCAGCACGCGGATGCACACGCTGAGCACCGCCAGCCAGACGAGACTGCCGCTGGCCGCCAGTACCAATGAGGCCAGCCCCTGACACAGGATCGAGTTGACGGACGTCCGCCTGCGCGGGTGCACCTGCGCAAACCAGGCCGGCAGCTGACCATCCAGACCCGGTCGATAGCTGATGCCCGAGGTCGAAAACACCGAGCCCAGCAGATTGCCTCTCACCGAGGCCAGCGGGCCCCGCATCGCCGACGCGCCACCGACCAGACCCAGCCAGGCCTGGGCGCAGCCGACACCGGCGTGCACATGTAATTGATCGTCCCGATTTCGGGGTGGCACCGGTCCGGAGAGTTAAGGTGGCCACGGCCATTTCGGGCCGAATGATTGGGGAGATCCGCCTTGAACACGCCTCGTCACACAGAAGATGAGCCGACAGCGACAGTGGCCCTGGGGACCAGCCCGCAAACGGGGATTTTCTCCAGGCCTGATCAGACCCGAATCGGCAATACCGGCAGGCGGATGATCGCCCTCACCCTCGGTCTGGCCGCGGCACTGCCGCTGGCGGCAGCAGCCGCCACCCGCCACTCCGGCGACTGGTCGATGATCGAGGCTGCCCGTTCGGCCGGCGGTGGCTGGGTGCAGCCCGCGCCGTTCGCACCAGATGCGGTGATCAAGCAGCTGCTGCCTGCGTCGGAAGCACTGGCCGCCAGCGCAGCACCAGCCGCAGGCAAGGCCAGACGTGAACCCGCCGACGGCCCCACTGCACGCGCTGACTGGTTCTACTCACAACGTGCCTATCCGCAGAAACTGATTCCCGCCGGGGCCCGACTGCGGGCATTGGCGCAAACCGAGAAGGTCGTCGAATACCGCGGGCGCGACAAGGCCAGCAGTGCGAGCCCGTGGACACTGGTCGGCCCGGTTGGGTTCAATTCGCGCATCGAACCCACCTGGGGTCAGATGAGTGGCCGCGTCCGCGCCATGGCGATCGACCCCAGCAATTCCAATCGTTTGCTGCTGGGCACCGCCACCGGCGGCGTCTGGCTGAGCAGCGATGCTGGCGCCAGCTGGACCGCACTGACTGACTCTCAACCGTCGCTGGCCATCGGCGCGGTGGCCATCGACCCGAGCAATCCCAATGTCTTCTACGCCGGAACCGGCGAGGGCAATGGCAGCTACTACGGGGTGGGTATCCTCAAGAGCACCGACGCCGGCGCCAGCTGGACGGTCATCGGCGCCAATGAATTCAACCGTGGCTCCATTGCCGGGCTGGCGGTGTCACCGGACGGCAACGTCGTCGTCGCCTGCGCACTGGCCGGCAACTTCCTCGGTTCGTCGGCCTCACCCAGGAGCGATGTCGGCGGTGTCTATCGCTCCACCGATGGCGGTCAGACCTTTACTCAAACCCAGAACAACTTCTGCGCCGGCCTGGCCGTGGCCGGTGCCAACTTCAACATCATGTACCACTCGGCCACCGGCGTCGGCGCGGCCAATGGCTTGTACAAATCCACCGATGGCGGCGCCAGCTGGACCCAGCTCACCAGCGCCGTCAACGGCGCCGAAGTGGAACGCCTGGCCATCGGCGTGTCGCCTGACGGCAATCGCGTCTACATCGGCGGCAAGGTCGGCGGCGATGTGGTGCTGCAAAATTCCAGCGACGGCGGCGGCAGCTGGAGCACACCGGTGGCCACCGCCATTCCGGAAGAGGTCAACGCCGCCAGTTTTCAGCTCTATTGCGAAAAGCAATGCGGTTACGACAACGCGGTGGCGGTCAATCCCTTCAATGTGAGTGATGTCTTTTACGCCGGCGTCGGCTCCTACCGCAGCACGGATGGCGGCGCCACCTTCACCCAGGTGGGAGCCAACAACACCGGCGGCGGTCCGCTGCATGTCGATCACCATCTGGTGCTGTTCGATCCCAACAGTCAGGGCGTGATCTACAGCGGCAATGATGGCGGCATCTACCGATCGGCCGACAACGGTGCCACCTGGACCTCGATCGGCGGCACGCTGGCGACCCTGCAGCCCTACCATGTGTCGCTGCATCCGACCAATCGCGAGATCCTGTACACCGGCAACCAGGACAACGGCACCACCCGCCGCACCGACAGCAATGTCTGGACCGAAATCGGCGGCGGCGATGGCGGCTATTCGGCCGTCAATCATGCCAATCCGCAGATCGTCTATTCCTCGGCGACCAATCTGTCGCTGAGCAAGTCCGACAACGGCGGCGAGACCAATAACGCGGCCATCACCCAGGTGCCCAAGGAAGCCAACGAACCGGTGGGCTTCATTGCGCCCTTCGTCATGGATCCGGTCAACCCGGAGATTCTGTATGCCGGCACCAGCCGGGTATGGCGCACCGCCGACGGCGCTCAGACCTGGACCGCCATCAGCCCGGCGCTCGCCACCAACCCCGAGGCCTACATCACCCAGATCGCGATCGCCCGGTCGGATACGTCGGTGATCTACACCGTGGCCTCGGACGGCAGTGTGGCGCGCAGCAATGCGGCCGGGTTTGCCCAGATCAACAAGGCACCGTTGCCGGGACGTTATGCCAGCTCCATCGCCATCAGCCCCACCGATCCCAACACCGCCTATGTCGGTTTCTCCGGCTTCAACGACACCACGCCGTCAACGCCTGGGCACATCTTCAAGACCACCGACGCCGGCGCCAGCTGGACCGATGTCTCGGCCAATCTGCCGGATGTGCCGGTCAATGCCCTCGCCATCAATCCGGGCGCAGCGGACGAGATCTATGCGGGTACCGACACCGGCGTGTTCATCAGCCTGGATGGCGGCGGCAGCTGGGCCAGGATGACCGGCGGACTGCCCAATGCCGGCGTCAGCACGCTGGCGGTCAATGCCACCACCAACATCCTGGTGGCCGGCACCTATGGTCGCAGCGTCTGGCGCACTGGCCTCAGTGGTTCGGCACCGGCCAATGCGAACTACACGGCGATGTATTACAACCCGGACAATGCCGGCTACGGCGTGGCGGTGACCCATCAGGACAACACCGTGGTGGCGATCTGGTACACCTACAACCCGGACGGCCGCCCCACCTGGTACACCGCCGCCACCACTCGCCAGGCCGATGGCAGTTATCGCGGCAACTACCTGCTCAACACCGGCACGCCGCTGGCGCAGATCAACGGATCGCCGGCATCCACGACCAACATGCCGCTGGGCGAAGTGGACCTGGTCTTCGGCGCCAACGGCCAGCTCGATTTCGGCTTCACGCCGACCGGTGCCGCCAACCAGCGCCGCGCCCTGCAGCCGCTGCCGCTGTCGGCCACCGCGCTCGTCTGCAACTTCACCACCGAGCCCCGCACCAATGCCAGCAACTTCACCGATCTGTGGTGGAACCCGAACGAGAGCGGCTGGGGCCTGAGCATCCTCAATCAGGGCAATCTGATCTTCCTGGCCTGGTACACCTACGCCGACGACGGGCAGCCGCAGTGGCTGACCTCGGTGCTGACCCGGCAAGCCGACGGCAGCTACAGCGGCCGTCTCAATCGCACCGCATCCGGCACCCCGTACACCACGCCGCCCGTGGGCAATGTCACACCCTTCCCGGTGCCCGAGGTGGGCGACGTCACGCTGAATTTCAGCAATGGCGAAACCGGCACCCTGGGCTATGTGGTCGATGGCGTGACCCAGAGCAAGGCGATACAGCGCCTTGTGTTTGGTACCCAGGTGCAGATCTGCCAGTAAGCTGCTCTTGATGCAATGAATGTTCCGGGCAGGCCACCACGGCCTGCCCGGACTCACTCAGGCAGACGCCGACGCAAGGCCAGATTGCTGCCGCCGAATCCGGCGCGAGCGTACAGCCGTCGGGCCTCGACATTGTCGGCCGTGGTTTCCACGGTCAAGGCCACGGCACCAAAGGCCCAGGGATGATCGGGCTCGGCCAGTTCCCGCAACAGCCGCGCCGCCCAGCCACGACCGCGACGCTCAGGCACGACGTAGAGTTCGTCCACGGCACAGGTTTCGCCGCCCAGTTCGTTCGACCAGAACGCGATCAGCAGCGCGTAGCCGCTGATGCTTCCAGCACAGTCCAGCACCAGCGCCAGTCCGCGGCCAGGTTGCTCACGCAGAAAGTCCAGCGTGCGCTGGATGGACTCCACCGGCACCGGATCGGCAGCTGGATCTTCGATGTAAAGCGCCTGGCACAAGGCCACGATGGCCTCGTCATCAGCGGGGGTTGCGGTTCGCCACATGCGTTCAAGCATAACGTCAGATTGGCGGCCTGCCCTTCGCCCCCTCGCATGATTCGGACGGCGCACGGACTGCGGGTGGTCCCGGGCACCGTCTCGCCGACGCTTCGCAGCTGATTGCCGATCGACTTGCGCCGCGGCCGCCGACAGCGCCAGCCTTGGCGCATGGTCCGGTGGTTGACAAAACATGCGAGGAACGATGTTTCGTCCTGTTACAATCTTGATCCTGCCCAGGCTGGAGGCCTCGGGAGTGTCGCAAATCCACAGACATCGAGTAGCGATCCTGCTGGCGCTGTCCAGCATGATGTCTGTCGCCGGGCTCCACGCCGAAGACTTGCTGATCCCGACCCTGGCGCTCAATCAGCCTCAGCGCTCGGCGGTGGACGGCACCGGCGTCTGGCGCGTGGAGTTGAGTGTGGGCCGGCGCGTTTCATTGTTGATCGACGCCCAGACCCTTCTGGATCGGAGTGCCGTGGTCGGTGAGTTCCCGAGGGACTACCTGCCGACTCAGCTCTATCCCGACGGTCTCAGCGATGGCCCACTGACCGGCCTGGCCGGCGGCGGCAGCGCCGGGTTCGAGTCGCCCCAGCAGTATGTGGTCCGCGATGCTGCAGGAGGACTTCGGTGGCAACGCAGGGCTCTGGCTGCGGCAACGCGGGGCGATGGCTCCGGGGCCGTGGTTCTGGCACAAGGCGACCATCTGGACTATTGCGATATCGACGCCAACGGCAGCGAACTTGGCTGCACATCCCTCGGTGAATTCCCCTACGCCTATGCCGCGGACATCGCGCTTGACGCGCGTGGCGGCGCCCTTGTCGTCTGGCAGGCAAGCGTATGGTGGCCGCCCTCAGGCTTGGAAAACCGCCCGCGGCTGCTCGGTACCCGACTCGGTCCGGGGCGACGGCTGCGCTGGCATCGGACGCTCGGCGAAACCTTGTTTTACGCAGGCAGTCTGTCGCTGCTTGACGATGATGCCCTGGTGGCCTTCCATGGCCGCCACGGCGCCGAGATCCAGCGCCTTTCCGGCAGCGACGGGCATCTGATCTGGCGGCGCCTGCCGCAGCCACCCAAGGCCGGCCAAGGCCCCAGCTGGCAGGCTGATGCCGAGGGTATCTGGCTGCTCTGGTCGACCCGCGGCGGCAGTACCGATATCGAGCGCATCGACGGCAACGGCGAAACCCGCGTGCGAGCGCCGGCTCCAGGCGCACAATTTCCCTCAATGGCGGTGTTTCCGGGCAGGGGCCTGGCGATCTGGGGGGCACTGACCGACATTGGTCGCACCCCGCGCGGCTCTGATCTGGCCTGGTACGACTGGTCTGGCGAGCTGCGCTGGAGACTCCAGACCAGTGACGAGCTACGCATCGCCACGGTCAATCTGGGCCCGCGCCATCTGCTGCTCGGACTACGCCAAGGCCGCGACACCCCGTCGACGGTTTTGCAGCAAAGGTCCATCGAAACCGGTGCGCTGCAACGTAGCCGCGTCATCGACAGACTGCCGCTACCGGCTCTGAATTGGGATGCACCCTTGTCGATCGGCCAGGAGATCTGGGTCTTGGCGCGGAGCAGACAGTCGCTGGCGCGACCCGACCCGGTATTGGTGCGAGCCACGCCGGATGGCGTCCGTTATCAACCGATCGAGGCCGATTCCCCGGTGTGCTGCCTGCAGGCGGTCGCCGGCAGTAGGCATACGGCGGCAGTTGTGCTGGAGACCTCCCCTGGCGCCGTTCGAGTGCTGGATCACCAGGGGCATTTGCGATGGCGCATCGACACCGCAAGCGTCGGCCGCAGCGGTCAACTCGCGGCGATAGACGATGACCGCCTGCAGGGGCTATTGCTCCGATCGGCCGGTGTGGAACGCCTGCGCTGGGATGACCGCAGCGGTGTACTGCTCGACCGACAGCTGCTGCCCGAAGTATCCGTCTGGTCCCTGCTTCCTCACATTCTGCAGCAGCGCGATGGCAGCGCGGTGCTGGCGCTGGACGCCGTGGTTCTGCACTTGGATTCCGATGGCCGGGTCAGCGACAGCGGGCGCTTGCCCACGTCCGAGTGCACGCGGTGGTTCTCCCATGCCGGCGCCCTGGCCCAAGGCATGCTGCTGCAGCGAGATGGCTGGTGCGTGCCAAACGACGACACACCCTTGCTGGCATGGATCAATTCTGTGGGCCGAATTGCCTGGGTGTCGGTTCCGACCCGAACCATTCGAGCTTTGCAGAACTTGGGCGTCGATGACTACGCCTTGAGCTACTCCGATGCCGGCACAACGCTCGCGCAACTGCATCTCGATAGTGAAACGGTGCTGGCGGACCATCCGATTCCGGTCGGCTATGTGCCGGTCGATATGGCCACCCATGGGACCAAGCTGATCGTCTTGGCCAGGGTCCGCCAGTCGTCACCAACCGGCGGGCTGCTGCAGCCGCATGCACTGCTGGAATTCAACCCAGACCAACGCAGCTGGCGTGTACTCGAACAGTCCCTGCCAGCCGGCCATTCGGGCTTCATCCGGGCCGCAGGCGAGCAACTTTATGTGTGGTTGTCGCTCAACGAGCAAAGCGCTCAGAGCGGCGGGCGCGCCGCCATCATTCGAGTCTTGCCGCAGACATCGGACTAAGCCGGGGGGCCGCGCTGGCGCGCGTCCCTCCTCAAACCGCGCCCTTCGATGGACTTGCTGCATGGACATCAGCTCCGCTTCGCGTCGGTGCCAGCGTCGGATGGGCGGCGAACTCGGCCACCAGAAAGTCCATGACCACACGAACCTTGGGCGCCAGGTATCGGCGTGAGGAATAGACCGCAGTGATCGCCATGGGCTCGGGCTCGAAGGCTTCGAGGATACGCTCCAGTCCGGCAGCCTCAAGGGTATCGCTGAAATGCCAGGTGGGCAGGATGCCTATGCCCCACCCCGGCCACGGCGGCGCGCACCGCCTCCGAATTGTTGCTGCGCAGACGCCCGCTCACCCTCACCGCGACGGCGCCATCGGGGCTGGCGAACTGCCAGAGCTCTGGCGTGCTCAGGCTGCTGAAGAGCACACACTCGTGAGCGCCGAGTTCCTGCGGGTGTTGCGGCCGGCCGCGTCTGGCCAGATAGGCCGGCGCAGCCAGCGTGATCCGCTGGGTGGTACCTATGGGCCGGGCAATCAGCTGCTCATCGGCCACTTCGCCGATGCGGATGGCCAGATCGATGCCCTCTTCCACCAGATCGACCTTGGCCTCTCCCATCACCAGATCCACCGCCAGCTCGGGATACTGGGTCAACAATTTCGGCATCAACGGTGCCAGGTGCATGCGTCCAAAGACCACCGGGCAGGCCAGACGCAGCACGCCTCTGGGCGCCGACTTGCCCTTGCCGACCACGCCCTCGGCGTCGTCCACCGCAGCCAGCACGCGCAGCGCCTGGGCATAGAAGGCGCGACCGTCCTCGGTCACCGACAGCGCCCGCGTGCTCCGCTGCAGCAACAGCGTGCCCAGATGCCGTTCCAGCGCGGCCACCTGGCGCGAAATGCTGGGTTGGCTGGTCTGCAATTCGGCTGCGACGGCGCTGAATGAACCGGTCTCCACGACCCGGACATAGCTTCGATACCAGTTCAGCACGTCTGCCATGCCGGATCAGGCCTTATCCAGAACCCCAAGTGGCGTCGATTTTGCAACATTCATACGGTTGATGCATGAACCCTAGGCGTTCTATCCGGGTTATCAAACATCTGGCGCATACCGATACTGCAACTCATCGCCATTCACTGGAGTTGTCCGTGTCCATGAACTCAGCTTCTCACGCGATGCGTACCGCACTGATCATTGCGGTCGGCATCATCATGGCTTCCACGGCAGCAACCCTGGTCACACCCAGCGCTGTGGCCGCATTGCTGTGCAGCGCCCTGCTGCTCGCCTTCGTCGTGCTCGCCCAGGAGCTGAATCGCCAGCCCGGCCAGACCGACTCACGCCGCCCGGGCCTGGCTTTGATCGCCGTGCTGGCTTTGAGCAGTCTGATCATCGCTTTGGTCAATCCTTCGGCGATGCCGCGCCTGCTACCGATGCTGGGTGTTGCTGGCTGGCTGGCGCTCCTGCCACGCCGCGGCCAAAGCCCCAAGCCTGACGAGACGGTGCCATGCTGAAATCGGTGCTGGGCTATGAGCTGTTGTCGCCGGCAGCCCTGAACAAGCTGCGCAGCGACCCGGCGGTGGTGATCTTCGATGCCAATGCCAAACACAGCTGGCTGCTCGCGCGGGTTCCGGGCGCACGGCATCTGGACACACTGGACTTTGGCGCGGCGCAGTTGCCCGCGGACCGGAGCACTACATTGGTCTTCTATTGCTCGAACTTCTTCTGCAGCAAGGCGCCCAAGGCGGCGCGCCGGGCCCGGGCCATGGGTTTCGAGCGTGTGCAGGTGCTCGCCACCGGCATCGCGGGATGGATTGCCGCCGGACTACCGGTGGAACAGGGTGTGCAGGCACAGAGCGGCGACGCCATCCCTGCCTGAGAATTGCTCCCCGCTTGGCCGATCCGTTATCGTCGGTGCGGAGCGGGGGGAAGCAAGATGCTGAGTCAGCAGCAGAAGCAGGACTACGAGCAGACGGGCTACGTGGTGCTGGAGGATTTCAAGTCAGCCGCGGAGATCGCTGCGGTGCGCGAACGCGCCCAGCATTACATCGACCAGTTCGATCCCCGATCGACCCGCAGCGTCTTCACCACACGCGATCAGGCGCTGGCGACCGATCACTATTTTCTCGACTCGGCCGATCAGATCCGCTGTTTCTTCGAGGAAGAGGCCTTCACCGAGGACGGCCAGCTGCGCCAGCCCAAACATCTCTCGATCAACAAGATCGCGCATGCCATGCACGATCTGGATCCGGTCTTCGACGAGTTCTCGCGCGGTCCGGCGCTGGCAGCGGTGGCCGAGGATCTGGGCCTGAATCAGCCGCTGCTGTGGCAATCGATGTACATCTTCAAGCAGCCCGGCATCGGCGGCGAAGTGGGCTGGCACCAGGATGCCACTTTCCTGCACACCGATCCGATCAGCGTGACGACGTTCTGGTTCGCGCTGGAAGATGCCACCCTCGACAACGGCTGTCTGTGGGTGGAGCCCGGCGGCCACCGCGGGCCGCTGCGCGAGATGTTTGTCCGTGAAGGCAATCAGGTCAGCAAGCAGCGTCTGGACCCGACGCCCTGGCCCGGCACCGAACGCGCCAAGCCGCTGCCGGTGCGCGCCGGCACCCTGGTCTGCTTTCACGGCCTGCTGCCGCACTACAGCGCGCCGAACCGCTCCGCGCGCTCGCGGCACGCCTATTCCTTGCATGTCACCGATGCGAACACCCGCTACTCGGCCAGCAACTGGCTGCAGCGCAGCCCCGAAGGACCGCCGCTGCGCGGCTTTCGATAGGCCAACGGCAACCAGGCCTGTGGGAGCGGATTCATCCGCGACCGGCCATACCGGGGACTCTCCAAGGGGACCCTGAAAAAGAGCGGGACGCGAAGGACGCGAAGGAAAAGCAGAAAGGACACGAAGAAGAGCTATTCAGGGATGGCGCCCGGTGTGAGATCCGTTCTGCGCTGGGGGCGCGCTTGTTCGCGCAGCAGTGAATTGGAAGTAGGTCACGTTGACCCGAAGGGTCTACGTGACGGCTGCGTCTGGCCGAAGAGCGTTCGCGGGCAGAGCCCGCTCCCACCGTGCCCCCTGTGGGAGCGGATTCATCCGCGACCGGTCATGCCGGGGACTCTCCAAGGGGACCCTGAAAAAGAGCGGGACGCGAAGGAAAAGCAGAAAGGACACGAAGGAGAGTCGATTCAGGGATGGCGCCGGGTGTGAGATCCGTTCTGCGCTGGGGCGCACTTGTTCGCGAAGCAGAGAATTGGAAGTAGGTCACGTTGACCCGAAGGGTCTACGTGACGGCTGTGCCAGTTTCGCGGGCCGCGCCGCGACCAATGTGGCCTGTATCAAGCACAACAGTCTTCCTTGCTCTTCTTGCTGCTTTTCCTTCGCGTCCTTCGCGTCCAGCTTCTGGCCTGTTACTGGCCGAAGAGCGTTCGCGGGCAGAGCCCGCTCCCACCGTGCCCCCTGTGGGAGCGGATTCATCCGCGACCGGCCATACCGGGGACTCTCCAAGGGGACCCTGAAAAAGAGCGGGACGCGAAGGACGCGAAGGAAAAGCAGAAAGGACACGAAGAAGAGCCGATTCAGGGATGGCTCCGGGTGTGAGATCCGTTCTGCGCTGGCGGCGCGCTTGTTCGCGCAACAGGGATCTGGAAGTAGGTCACGTTGACCCGAAGGGTCTACGTGAGAGCTTTGCAAGCCACTCAGGCCGCGCCGTGGCCAATGCGGCCTGTAACAGGCGCAATTATCTTCCTGGACCTTCTTGCTGCTTTTCCTTCGCGTCCTTCGCGTCCAGCTTCTGGCCTGTTAATGGCCGAAGAGCGTTCGCGGGCAGAGCCCGCTCCCACAGTGAGCCAACCCCTGTGGGAGCGGATTCATCCGCGACCGGCCATGCCGGGGACTCTCCAAGAGGACCCTGAAAAAGAGCGGGACGCGAAGGACGCGAAGGAAAAGCAGAAAGGACACGAAGAAGAGCCGATTCAGGGATGGCTCCGGGTGTGAGATCCGTTCTGCGCTGGCGGCGCGCTTGTTCGCGCAACAGGGATCTGGAAGTAGGTCACGTTGACCCGAAGGGTCTACGTGAGAGCTTTGCAAGCCACTCAGGCCGCGCCGTGGCCAATGCGGCCTGTAACAGGCGCAATTATCTTCCTGGACCTTCTTGCTGCTTTTCCTTCGCGTCCTTCGCGTCCAGCTTCTGGCCTGTTACTGGCCGAAGAGCGTTCGCGGGCAGAGCCCGCTCCCACCGTGCCCCCTGTGGGAGCGGATTCATCCGCGACCGGTCATGCCGGGGACTCTCCAAGAGGACCCTGAAAAAGAGCGGGACGCGAAGGACGCGAAGGAAAAGCAGAAAGGACACGAAGAAGAGTCGATTCAGGGATGGCGCCGGGTGTGAGATCCGTTTTGCACTGGGGGCGCGCTTGTTCGCGCGACAGGGATCTGGAAGTAGGTCACGTTGACCCGAAGGGTCTACGTGACGGCTGTGCCAGTTTCGCGGGCCGCGACGCGGCCCTACCAGCGCAGACGCCCGAACCAACCGCGCTTGATCCCGGTCAGTATTTTCAGCGATTCGCTCCTCGAGAACGGCAATCGACTCAGCGGCAGGAACAGCAGATCACGCCACCACGCCAGTGTGTCCAGATCGGACTGGAACAAGGGCGTCAGCCAACGGCTCAGAAACTGATAGATACGCAGATGGGCGGCGCGCTCGCTGGCGTAGGCCGCGAGCGCGTCGGCCAATGCGGCGTGGCGATCCAGCGACTGCGCCAGAGAGCGCGCGTCGAGCAGTGCCATGTTCACGCCCTGCCCCAACTGCGGACTCATGCCGTGAGCAGCGTCGCCGATGAACACCACGTGCTCACGGAAGGGCTGTCGCAGCACCACATCGCGGTAGCTGGCCGCGCGCCAGGCACTGCGGTCAGTCATGTCGCCCAGCAGCGCGCCAGCCTGTGGCCAGAGCGCAGAGAAGGCGCTGCGGAGCGAATCGATGCTGGCCGCGCACTCAGCCTGGAGCGCCTCCGTGCGTACGCTCCAGAACAGGCTCACACGCGCATCGGCCTGCGTTTCGGCTGGCAATTGCCCCACCGGCAATACACCGATCATCTCGCGCGCACGGCGATAGCGTTGTTGCAGCTGACCGGCATGGCGTGCGGATGGATCGGGCGCCAGGCACCAGATGGCACCCCAGGGATACAGGGCATCGCGCAGCACATCGATGCCCGACAGCTGGCGCAGTTTCGAATGGGCACCGTTGGCGACGACGATCAGATCGAAAGGACCGTGGACTTGACCTGCCGAATCCTGGAGCAGGCCGGCAACGGCATCCACCGAATCAATGGCGATTCCGCATTGCACCAGCGCCGCGCCGACATCGGCCTGGCGCAGCAATTCGAATAGCGCACCGCGCTGCATGCCCAATCCGTGCCAGTCGGGATCGAGTTCGGCGTACTGCATGTCCATGACCCGCCGGCCGCGTTCGTTCTCGCCGTAGAGGCGCTCGACCCGGGCGCCGCAGGCTCGCGCCGACTGACCTAGTCCCAGCTCGTCCAGCACCGAAAGGCCGGTGGGCTGCAACAGGAAGCCGGCGCCGACGGGCTGCAATTCCGGTGCTTGTTCAAAATGCCTGATGCGGTGTCCGGCGGCTTGCAGATACAGGCTTGCTGCCTGTCCAGCGGTGCCGTAGCCAATGATGGCGATGGTGCGTTTGGGGGCGTTGCTCATCGGTCCATGATAGTGACCAGACTGGCGAAGAGGGCCGGCGTTGCCGGCTTGAGTCACAGGAAGGTTTTGCCAGTGCAGCCGCCTGCCGTGCGGTCGATCGCCGGTGCAATTGGCTACTTGCACCGCTGCCGCGCCGATCCCAGAGTTGGCGGCTTCGTACCGTCAGAGATAAACACGAATGAAGATCTGCGCAAGAGCCTGCGTGCTGCTGCTGAGCCTGTGCGGGTCGCTGGCCGTGGCCCAGACCACGGACACCGAAACGCGGACCGAGCGCTATTCGGTGCTGATCTCCGGCGCCAATGTCGGCCACCTCGATGCCACCCTCAAGGGCAGCGAGGTGAGCATCGATTTTGACTACAAGAACAATGGTCGCGGCCCGACGCTGAAGGAGAAGATCGCCCTGAGCGAGGCCGGACTGCCACTGTCCTGGCAGATCGATGGCAACACCACTTTCGGCAGCAAGGTCAGCGAGAGCTTCAAGGTTGGTGCTGGCGAAGCGCAATGGAAGGACGCCGCCGGCGCCGGCACTGCAGCCGCCAATGGCAGGCAGCTGTATGCCGCACAGTCGGCCAGTCCCTGGGCGCTGGGGCTGTATGCGCGCGCGCTGCTGGCCGACGGGCAGACATCGATGCCGGCTTACCCGGCCGGCGCGATCACGCTCGAAGAGGGCGAGTCGGTGTTGCTTGGCGAGCAAGGTTCGCTACTGAAGGCGCGCAGTTATGCCGTCGGCGGACTCGACCTCAATCCCCGCTATCTGCTGCTTGATGAGCAGAAACAGCTGGTGGCCTTCATCACCCCACGCCTGGTGCTGGTGCGCGCCGGCTACGAGGGCGAGGAAAACCGCCTGCGCGGACTGGCGGCGCAGCTGTCGACCGAGCGCATGGAGCGGCTGCAGCGAGAAACCGCCAAGGTCTACTCAGCGCCGGTGCGCATCCGCAACGTGCGGGTCTTCGATCCGCACACGCTGGCGCTGAGCGCGCCGAGTTCGGTGGTCTTCCGCGGCAACCGGATCAGCAGCGTGCAGCCGATCGACAGCCCGGACACGCCGGGCGAGGTTCTGATCGACGGGGAAGGCGGCACGCTGATCGCCGGCATGTTCGAGATGCACGGCCACCTGTCGCAGGAACAGGGCCCGCTGAATCTGGCCGCCGGCATTACCAGCGTACGTGACATGGGCAATGCCAACGACGTGCTCGACGGGCTGATCGAGCGCGTGGAGAAAGGCGAAATCGCCGGCACGCGGGTATTTCGCAGCGGTTTCATCGAGGGCAAGAGCCCTTTCAGCTCCAACAACGGCATTCTGGTCGACAGCGAAGCGAAGGCCATCGATGCCGTGCGCTGGTACGCCGCTCGCGGCTACTGGCAGGTCAAGCTCTACAACAGCATGACCCCGGCCTGGGCGCCGGCCATCGTCGCCGAGGCGCATCGTCTGGGGCTGCGCGTGGCCGGTCACGTGCCGGCCTTCGGCAGCGCCGACGGCATGCTCGATGCCGGCTACGACGAACTCACGCACATCAATCAGATCATGCTCGGCTGGGTGTTGAAACCCGACGAGGACACCCGCAGCCTGCTGCGCTTCACGGCGATGAAGCGCTTCGTGAATCTCGATCTGGAAAGCGACGCGGTGCAGGCCACACTCGAACGCATCAGCAGCCGCGGCGTGGCGGTCGAGCCGACCATCGCCATCCACGAGGCCGGCATGCTCGGTCGCGACGGCCAGGTTCCGGTAGGCCAGCAGAGCTATCTGGAACACATGCCGATCGGTTATCAGCGTGATGCCAGGCAGGCCTGGTTCGCCGTCGATGGCGCTCAGGACGACAAGGACTATCGCGCCGCTTTCGGAAAGGTCATGGACACGCTGCGGCTGATGCACCAGCGCGGCGTGCTGCTGATTCCGGGCACCGATCTCGGCGGCTCCTTCGCCTACCACCGCGAACTCGAACTGTTCCAGCAACTGGGCCTGAGCCCGGCGCAGGTGCTCAAGCGCGCCACCTGGGACATGGCCGAGTATCTCGGCAGCGAGCAGTCACTCGGATCCATCGAAGCCCGCAAGCTGGCCGATTTCTTCATCGTGGCCGGCGATCCCACGAAGGATCTGGGCCTGCTCAAACAGGTGCGCCTGGTGGTCAAGGATGGCGTGATCTATGCGCCTTCGGAGGTTCATGCTCGCTATGGCATCCGCGCCTTTGCCGAGCCGTTGCTGTTGCCGGATGAAGCATCGGCTGCCGAATAGGACGATGACGCCCTCGATTCGATCGGGTAGCCGCTGCAAAGCGGCGCCGCAGCGCGGCGCCCTCCAAGGCGGCAACCCGTCATGCGGCTTTGAGGAGGGACGCGCGCCTGCGCGGCCGCTCTTGATCTACTGCCGCTGCAACGCGGCAGCCTCAGCCTGCGCTCGCTTCGTCGTGGATCATGACCGGGTGCAGCTTCACTCCCGCAAGGGCTTGCCGCCCCGATCCCGCAGCACGCTGGCTTCCGCTCGATCGGCCGCTGCCTCAGCGTCGCGCCCCAGTGCGCTCAGGGCCGCAGCCCGCGCCTCCAGCGCCTGCGCGCGCTGATCGGTGCTGGTGGGGAAACGTTCGCTCAGGCTGGCCAGCGCGGCCTGCGCCTCAGCCAAGGCCTGATCTGGCGCGCTGGCTGCGAGCAATTCGGCGCGATTGGCGCGAATCGTGGCACAGATCAAGCTACCAGCAGACTCGGCATCGGCGCACAGGGCGTAGCCGGACTCCAGGCTGGCTCGCGCCTGCGCCAACTCACCGCGGCGCTGCTGGCTCAGTGCCAGCCGGCGCCACACACCAATCAGACTCATGCTGCGAAAACCCAGACGCTCGAACATGGCGATGCCCTGGCGCAGACGTGCCTCACCCTCGGCCGGGTTGCCGCGCTGGACCAGATGCCAGCCGCTGTCGGCCAGCGCCGAGGCCTTCCAGGGATGGTCGTCGGCAAAGGCGGCTTGCACCAGTTCCAGTCGACGCTGGCCGATGCTCAGCACCTCATCGCTGATCTTCTCGCCGTCGCCTTCGAGAATCTGCCCGAGGATGCCGTAGGCCGGGATCAAGGGCGCTGCTTCCTCACCCTGGGCGGCGATGGTGCCGGCGATGGCCAGACGGATGTAGCGCTCCGCCTCCTGCGGCCGATCCAGATCGACCAGCACACTGGCCATGTTGTGCATGGCTGCCAGACGTCCGGGATGACTGCCGTCGGGGCCACCAAACAGGTCCAGCGCCCGCTGCATGCGTTGCAGACCGGCCTTCAGATCGCCACTGTTGCGCTCCACCGAACCGATGGCCATCAGCAGTTGCGCCAGCGCGACCGGATCGGGCGCAGGTTGGGCCTCGGTGATCGCCAGGGCGCGCAGCAGATAGGGCTGACCATCGGCAGCACGGCCGCGATAGGCCGCCAGCACGCCGAGATTAGTCAGGGTTTCGGCCACGGCAGGATCATGCTCGCCGTGAGCCTGCTCGGCCTTGGCCAGCGCCCGCTCGAACAGGCTCTGAGCCCGCTCCAGATCACCCCTGGCGGTGACGATTTCGCCAAAATCATCGAGCAGATCGGATTGCAGGCCCGGGTCATCGCTGAGCTCACTGTCGATGCGCTTCAAGGTGTCGTCGAAGGCCTGGGCCATGGTCAGCGGACCGCGCGCATCCCGGCGCAACTGGTCTTCCTGCATGAACACCGAAATCAGGAATTCCTTGACGCGCTTGCTGCGGGCGCTCATTTCGCGCGCCGTGCGTGCCTCCAGCTCAGCTCTGGCTGCGGCCTCGTTCGCGCGCGCAGCCTCGATATCCGCGCGCTGCGCCTGCATCTGGGCGATGCGCGCCTGCCACACCGAAGTGCCAAAGCCGACCACCAGCGCCAGCACCGTCAGCACGCTGGCGAGCACCCCACCACGATGCCTGGACACGAATTTGCTGACGCGGTAGCTGAGCGTGTCCGGTCGCGCCGAAATGGGACGGCCGTCGAGATAACGTTTCAGGTCCTCGGCCAGAGCCGCTGCCGAGGGGTAGCGACGATCGGCTTCCGGCGCCAGCGCCTTGATCACGATGGTGTCGAGATCGGCATCGATCAGTCGCAGGTCCAGCGTGCTGTCGCCCGCGCGCCTGGCGACCTGACTGGGACGCTGCAGCTCCCTGTCGATCTCGGCTTCGATGGCCGCCAGGGAAGCGCGTCCGCGTTGCTGCGGCAGGCTGCCGGTCAGCAACTCGTAGGCCAGCAGGCCAAGTGCGTAGACATCGGTGGCCACGGTGATCGGCTCGCCGCGCAGCTGTTCCGGTGCTGCGTAGGCCGGCGACATCACCCGCAATCCGGTGCTGGTGTGCGCCTGCCCCTCGCCGTCGTCGAGCAACTTGGCGATGCCGAAATCGAGCAGACGCGGACTGCCGTCGGCCGTCACCAGCACATTCGAGGGCTTCAGATCGCGGTGCACGATCAGGCGCCGATGGGCGTAATCGACCGCCTCGCAGACTGCGATCAGGAGCTGCAGGCGTGGCGTCAGCGCCAGCCCTGCCGCTTCTGCGTAGTGGGTGATCGGCTGACCTTCGACCCGTTCCATGGCGATCCAGGGCAGACCGTCGGCCCCCATGCCGCCGTCGATCAGGCGGGCGATCGCCGGGTGTTCCAGGCGCGCCAGGATGCGTCGCTCCTGCAGGAAGCGGGCCAGCACGTCTTCACTGTCGAGCCCGCGCCGCAGCAGTTTGATCGCGACCGACTGGGCATAGTCGCCGTCGATGCGCTCGGCGCGATAAACCTCGCCCATGCCGCCCCGCCCCAAGCGCGCGCGCAGTCGAAACGGGCCGATCTGTTCACCGCTGCGATCCGTCGCCGGCACTGGCGCCGGCAATGCCGCGGTCAGCTCGCGATCGAGCAAGCCGTCCTCGGCCGCGTCTGCGGCCAGCATCCGCTGCACGATCAGCGCCAGCTCGGGCTCGTCGCGATGCAGATCGAGGAGCTGTTGCGCGCGCTGCTCCGGGCCGCAGGCCAGCAACTCATCGAACAGGGCCAGCGCCCGCACCGCAGTCACGGCAATTCGGCCGAAATGGAAGCGTGCAGAAAGGCCCGCGCCTTGCGCCAGTCGCGCTTCAGTGTGGTGGGCGACAATCCGACCGCGGCCCCCGCCTCGTCCAGATTCATGCCCCCGAAAAAGCGCAGCTCCACCAGTTTCGCCAGCCGCGGCTCGGCTTGCGCCAATTGCGTCAGCGCGGCGTCCAGCGCCAGCAGGTCGGCACCGTCTTCGCTGGCGGCAAGCTGATCTGCCGCACCGAGGGTGGTGATGACCGCGCCCTCACCGCGCTTGATGGCCTGCTGTGCGCGCACGTGATTGAGCACGATCTGGCGCATGGCCAGGGCGGCCACGGCATAGAAATGTTGCCGGTCCTCGACCGCCAGAGCGTCCGGGCGGGCCAGGCGGAAATAGGCTTCGTGCACCAGAGAGGTGGCGCCGAGCAGAGATTGACCCCGCAGTTGACCGGCGGCGATGCGCCGCAGGTCCGCATATACGCGTGCGTACAAACGATCGGATTCGGCCTGACCGCCGCCCCGTGCGGCGCGAATCAACTCGGTCAGCTCCATGCTGCGCAAGCGCCTGTGCGGTGATGCGGCACATTGCCATAGGCTGTTACGGCGGGCAATCGGGCGTGTTGGCATTGGCGTTGATCGTGGCGTTGAGGCTTGCAGTGACATCGCTGACTCCTCTGGTATTCCGTTCCCTGTAGGAGCGACCTCGTGTCGCGACCGAGAGCCCCATCGCGGCTGAAGCTCTCACAAGCGGTCGCGCCGCAAGGGCGCTCCTACATCCAGGCCCGTGCGCCCAGGTGACGACAGCCCCCGTTTCCCTGTAGGAGCGACCTTGTGTCGCGACCGAGAGCCCCGTCGCGGCTGAAGCTCTCACAAGCGGTCGCGCCGCAAGGGCGCTCCTACATCCAGGCCCGTGCGCCCTGGTGACGACAGCCCCCGTTTCCCTGTAGGAGCGACCTTGTGTCGCGACCAGAACCAGCATCGCGGCTGAAGCCGCTCCCACGGCAATGCATCGCGGCTGGAGCCGCTCCCACAGTGAAGCAACTCCCATCGCTGATCCACACGCTTTCGCCCGCGACGGGACCATGCGCATGCCATGGTCCCGTTTTCCGCCTTTCGGTGTTTGCTCAGTCAGGGCCCTGACCGGGCGATGACGGATCGCTGCAATGACCTTCTCCATGTCTGCTTCTCTGTATTTCTGCCGCCGGCTTTGGGTCGGATGCCTCGCCCTGGTGCTGATCCCGGCATCCGGCCAGGCCGCTCAGTTCTGCGTGAACAACAGCAGCGCGCTGGTCCAGGCGCTGACCACGGCAGCGCAGAGTGCCGAAGCCGACGAGATCCGCCTGGTCCAGGGCAACTATGTCATCACCGGCAATCTGTACTTCGTGCCCAGGGGCAGTCTGGATCTGACCGGCGGCTGGTTGGCGGGCTGCGTGATTCGCGGTGCCAATCCGGCGTCAACCGTCATCGGTAGCGACAATTTCCAGAACAACGTGATCACGCTGCGGCCCCTTGATGGCGGTCTCAAGGTGGAAATGCTGACCTTCCGCGAAATGGGCGGCCTGCTGATTACCGACGCGGTCACCGGCAACAACATCTTCGGCACCATCCGGGTGTCTCGCAACCGCTTCGAGCGCAATGCCATCGGCACGGTGATCTACAGCGGCACCAAACACGTGCGCGTGGAGAACAATCTGTTCGTCGACAACCGCTCGCTGTGCTGCGGCGGCGGATTCCTCAACACCAGCCTGCAGGTACAGGTGATTGATCCTACCGGCGGGCCGGTCACCGTGGACGTGCTGTTCAATACCGTACTCGGCGGCACCCGAGGTCTGATCGTGCAGGGTGGCGGCAATATCGGCGCCAATCCGCGGGTGCAGAACAACATCCTGCGCAACGCCCTGGACTTTGATCTGAAGGTCGATGATGTCGCGGTCTACGCCACCCACAACATCTTCGGCGTGACCGTATTCGAGGACGCCGGCAGCTTCAGTACCAACAGCAACAATCTGGTTGTCGATCCGCTGCTCTCGGCCAGCTATCTGCCAACGGCGGCATCAGCGGCGGTGAATTCCGGCACAGCCTCCGTGTCCGGTGGCTTGCCGATCACGGATCTGGATGGCGGTCCACGTCAGTTCGGCAGCAAGCCCGATCGCGGCGCGCTGGAAACCGCCATCAGCGACACCACCACGCTCACGGTGACCACGACCGCCAACAGCGGCGCTGGCAGCCTGCGCCAGGCCATTCTGGACGCCAATGCCTCGTCCAACACCCAGACCATCGAATTCAACATCAGCGGCAACTGTCCGCGCAGCATTGTATTGAGCACGCCACTGCCCGACATCACCGATGGCCTGATCATCGACGCGTTTACCCAACCCGGCAGCAGCGCCAACACCCAGGAACTGAGCTACGACGGCACTCACTGCGTGGTGCTGAGTGGCGGCACAACGCACGGCTTGCGACTGAGTCCGACCCTGGGTGAGAACGTGACCGTCCGTGGCCTGGCGTTCTTCGACTTCACGACGGCGGCCATCGAGGTCAACGGTCTGGGTTCGGCCACCATCGAAGGCAATGTCTTCGGCACCGGCGCCGGCGTGATCGCCAACGGTTTTGATCTCTACGCCATCCGCGTCATAGGCTCAGCGGCCACCCGCATTGGCGGCAACACCCCGGCGCAGCGCAATCTGATCACGCGTGCTACTGTCGCTGGCGTGCTGCTGGGCAGCGGCGGCAACCGTGTGGTCGAAGGCAATTTCTTCGGCTTTACCCGCAACGGCTTCGGTCTGTCGGCCAACGGCGTGGGGGTGCGCGTCACCGGTGGCAGCAACGACGAAATCCGCGACAACTACATTGGCTACAGCAACAATCAGGGCGTGCTGATCGATGGCAGCTCTGAAGGCGTCAAGGTGCTGGGCAACGCCATCGGCCTCAGCCCCAGCATGAATGCCCAGGGCAATTTCCAGGCCGGAAACGGCACCGATGGAGTGCTTCTGGGTGGCGGCAGCAACCATCAGGTGCGGTTCAATCAAATCGCCTACAACGAGGACGACGGCATCGTGGTCGCGTCTGCGGTGCAGCGCGGATGGATCTCCGCCAACCGCATACACGACAACGGCAATCTGGGCATCGACCTGTCGCCGGTGGGCGTCAACCCGAACAATCCCGACACCGGCGCCAGTGGCGCCAACCGCGGACACAACTACCCGCTGATCACGCAGGCTGCGGGCGGCAATCTGTCCGGCAACGTCAGCGGCACGCTCAGCTCCAGCAATGGCCTGCACACCATCGATCTCTATCTCAGCGCCGAGTGCAACAGCAGCGGCAACGGTGAAGGCCGATACGCGATCGGCCAGACCAGCGTGTTCATCGTCAATGGCAGCGCCGGCAGCGACGGCAGCGCCAGCTTCAGCGCCGCCGTCAGCAGCGAGGTCTACGGCCTGGCCATGATCGGGCTTCCGATCACCGCCACTGCCTACGACGGCGACGGCAACACCAGCGAGTTCTCTCCCTGTGTCAACTACAGCTTCGGCGATGCCATGTTTGCCGATGGTTTCGAGTAGTGCCCGACGTGACAGCCGCCTGGCCACTCGTGCCTGAGCACAACCGGCGCCTGATGCCATGTTCAGGTGAATTCCTGACGGCCCGTTGGCGTCGATCGGGCTGAGGCAGGAATGCTCCATCGGGTTGACAGTCCTGACCGCCGTCGGCAAGGTCGCGAAAGCCGAAATCGCCAGGGCCACAGGCCATGTCACCACGATCTGTCCCCCGCCTGTCGGCGGCTCTGTTCTTGCTCATCGCCAACCCGTGGATCTGGGCACAAGGCGCCACGCTGGATGCGCCCGCCCAGGCCACGATCGGCTCAACGATCGAGGTGCGCTGGAGCGGACCGGGTGAGCAGTACGATTCGATCGCGGTGACTGTGCCGAACGCTGCCGATGCTGACCAGGCAATCAACAGCGCCTCCATCACCAGCGGCAAGAATCCCGTGCCACTGGTGATGCCGGAAACACCGGGCAGCTATCAGTTGCGCTACATCTCGCGGGCCAGCAAGGCCGTCATCGGCCGCGCCAGCATCAAGGCGGTGGACGTCGAAACCCGCCTCGGCGCACCGGAACGCGCGCAGGCCGGGGCGGCGATCGAGATCGAATGGACCGGTCCGGGCAACAGCTATGAGCAGATCCAGCTCTTTGCCATGGGCGCGCCGGCCGACGCCAAGCCTTTGGCTCAGGCCACGGTGCTCGGACGCAGTCCGCTGCGCATGCATTTGCCCGAGACCACCGGCGAATTCGAGTTGCGCTATCTGACGCGCTTGAGCAAACGCATCCTGGCCCGCCGACCGATCACGCTGTTCGGCGTCAACGCGACTCTGCAGGCACCTGAGGTGGCCGCCATCGGCGAGACCATCGAAATTACCTGGGAAGGACCTGGAAACCAGTACGACCAGCTGACGCTGTACCGCGTAGGCGAGGACAAGCCGGCGAAGGTGGAACGGATCGTCAGTCGCCAGAATCCGGTGCCCATGCAACTGCCGGAACAATCGGGCGCCTACGAGCTTCGCTATCAAACGGCGCGCGATGGCGCCGTGCTGGCCACGCGCCCGCTGCGCATCGGCAAGGTCGACGCTGATCTGGACGCGCCCACGCAGGCCACGGCTGGCACGCTGATTGAAGTGCGCTGGACTGGTCCGGGCAACAACTACGACTCGATCGGTGTCTACCGACCGGGCGATGCCGATGACGCCAAGGCACAGTCCCACGTTGCCATCCTCAACCAGAAAAATCCGGCAGATCTCAAGCTGCCGGCCATCGACGGCGATTTCGAACTGCGCTATCGCACCAGGCAAAGCGCCGCGGTGTTGGCGCGACGGCCGATCCGGATCGAGCCAGCCGGCCGGCTCTCGGTGGTCTACGAGGGTCAGGGTGGTCACTCCGGCGCGACCATGGGCACCGGCGCCGTCGAACTGATCCTGGATGCCTCTGGCAGCATGCTGCAACGCATCGATGGCCAGCGCCGCATCGAAATCGCCCGATCGGTGCTGGACGATCTGGTGCGCACCCAGTTGCCGGAAGGCACGGCCTTTGCCCTGCGGGTGTTCGGACACAAGGCCGCGGATCAGTGCCGGACCGACCTCGAAATTCCGCTGGGCAGGCTCGATCGCGATGCTGCTGCGTCGCGGATCGCCGGCGTCAATGCCATGAATCTGGCGAAAACCCCGATCGCCGATTCGCTGGCCAAGGTATCCGCCGATCTGGCGGCAGCCAAAGGACCGAAAACCGTGGTTCTGATCACGGATGGCGAGGAGACCTGCGAGGGTGATCCGGCCAGAGCGATCAAGGAACTGCGCGACAAAGGCCTGGATGTGCAGGTATCGATCGTCGGATTCGCGATTGACGACGCGGAATTGAAGAACAGCTTTCGAACCTGGGCCGAACTCGGCGGTGGCAGCTACTTCGATGCCGGTTCAGCTGCCGAGCTGCTGCGGTCGCTGCGCACGGTGATCTCGGGCCCCTACAAGGTGCTCGACGGCAGCGGCCGGGTGGTGGCCCGCGGCATCATCGGTGGCGCCGAGATCATTCTGCCGGCCGGCAACTACCGCATCGAGACCGTGGCCACTCCTGTGCAGGCCATCGAGTCGGTGACGGTGAAGTCCGGGGAGCTTGCCGAGGCGAGATTCTGACGCGGGCAGGCTATTCCGCCGGGAAGCCAGCGACCAGAGCCGCCCCCGGCAAATTGTCGCGTTCCCGCACCAGCTTGAGATCAAGGCGTCCGTTACCCAGATTCACCAGCGGCGCCTGCGGTGCGCCTGTACCCGGCTCGTCACCAGCAGTGTTCTCGGCAATGACCACGTCGGTGATGGTCGAATGACCGTAGTTGAGGACGCTCGAAGCCAGGGCGACGCCCGGATAGCGACGCGACAGCAGATTGCCCTCGAAGGTGGTCGCGGAAAGGGTCAACTGCCCCCAGTTGACGATGGTGCCGGCATCACGCTGAGCCCCGGCGACGGTGTTGAAGCTCACCTCGCAACTTTCGATGCTCATGTCACCGTGGTTTTCGACGATGGCCTGGGTGCCATTGGCGGTGTTGTCTACCAGCTGCACGTGGCGCAACTCGGTTTTCCCAAAGTTGCGTATGGCGCCCAGCGAGCCTTCGGCGAGCGTGATCCGCTCCA
This sequence comes from Lysobacterales bacterium, assembly GCA_050250665.1. Classification (GTDB taxonomy): domain Bacteria; phylum Pseudomonadota; class Gammaproteobacteria; order Xanthomonadales; family SZUA-5; genus JADKFD01. The sequence continues at coordinate 75,786 of JBFWOF010000023.1, forward strand.
GACGCAGATGCCCCTCGGCAGCGACGCTGAAGATCCGGAAGTTGTCGGTGGCGTAGCGCCGGAGTTCAGCACCGTTGCCGCGAATCACGATCGGCGTGGTGATGGCCGGCAGCGCTGCGCCCTGATCCGGCGCGTGGATGGCATCCAGAACGTAAAGCGCACGTTCGAGCGTGATGACATCGGCCTCGGGAGATTCGTTCGCTTTTTGGATGGCCTCCACCAATTGCTCGGTGGTGGCCACCGGAAACACCGTGGTGGCTGCTGATGCCGAGAAGGACATCAGCAGCCCGGATACCAAGCCCAGTCGAATTGCGAGTTCAAGCGACATCGGAGACCCCCTGTACGCCTCGTGGATGTATCGACCTTGGGTGCCAGCCAGTAGAGCGAGCACACTAGCTCGACCGATTCCTTGCGGCCGGCGCATGCATTTTCCAGATGTAATTCAGTGTGACGCGCCGGTCTGCCCGGCCAGCACCGGTCTCGCCGGTCTGGCGTAGCGGGCGCGCAAGGCGCTTTCACAGGGCTGGCAGAAATGGCGCTGCAGCCACCAGGCCAGCGCTGCACAGGCGCCCAGAGAGAGAGGATAGACGGCGAAATTCCAGTAGTTATTCTGCTCGAACAGCTGCCGGTAGGCGGCCACCAGCGCGAGGACGACGAACATATGGGTCAGATAGAGCTCATAGCTGAGGCGACCCAACGCCGCCAGCCACCCGAGCCCACGCGGAGCCCCTAGCCGGCCCCAGGCGCAACCCAGCAGCAGCAGAACCACCGAGCCGATCAGGAACAGCAGACTGCTGTGTCGCAAGGCCCGCCACAACTCCCCTCCCCAGGCCAGCGACAGATACAGACCCAATGCGCCCAGCGCACACAGGCAACGGGCGAAGGCCCGCGAGGGTTGCGCCGACCGCCAGAGCATCGCCGCCAGCACGCCGGCCGCGATGGCCGACATGGCCGGCAGATAGGCCTTTTCCTGCCAGATTTCCTGCCCGTCCAGCAGACCGCGAGTCCACGGCAGCGAGACCACCAGCACCATCAAGCCCAGCACCAGCAGCGGACGCGGCAGCCACCAGCACAGCAGCGGGAACAGCAGATAGAAAAGCTCTTCAATAGACAGCGACCACAGCACATCCCAGTTGGCCGGCAACCAGCTGGTCTGACCTTCGTACCAGTTGAGATAGAGGCCCAGCGCCGACATCAGCGCGCCACCCAGCGACTGTCCCGGCTTGTCGATGACGTAGCCGGGAACCCCCAGCAGGTGCAGCAGCGATAGCACGGCGAGCAAGGCCAGCAGCAGCGGCAGGATCCGGCTCGCGCGGTAGACGTAGAAGTTGCGGACATCGATGCCGGCAAGGCTCCCATAGCGTCCAATGGCACGCCCGGCAATCAGAAAGCCGGAAATCACGAAGAACACGTAGACCCCCGAATAGCCGTTGAAACCCAGCGCGTTGATCAGACGCGGGCCGAGCAGTTCAGGCAGCGGCCCCTGACTCAGCGGCAAACGGAAAGGCAAGGCCAGGTGGTGGAAGATCACCAACAGGATGGAGAGCCCGCGCAGCACATCGATGGCCGAGTTGCGCGTTGCCAGCAAAGGCGCGTCATGAAGATCGGAGGCAGGCAAATGGGATCGCTTCGATACCGGAGAGTGAAGTTCGACGCATCGGATCTGCACCAGCCTGCGCAGCCGCGTCCGCAATCTAGTGTGTTGTCCGGTCAGCCACAAGCGCGGTTGGCCCAGACTCTGGCAGGTCCAGACTTGTCTGGACCTACCAAAGCCCGGCCTTGGCGTCATTTCGAATCACCGGCGTCGACCCGACTTCATCCACGGTACAAATGTGGACGGTCGCAGCACGGCATGCCCCCCAGCAAGTCAATCACGCACGCATCACGGGGCAATACGGGGATCACCGCCACGGCTCGCTAGTCCCTGACAAGCTTCCCGTCAAGCTCAGTTCAGGTGTCAATTCGCCCGCACAGGGTGAGTCAGGCTGAGCCACAGTTGGATGCGCCGGTATTGGAATTGCCGATGAAAACACTCCTGTTCGCCCTTGCCCTGGGATTCAAGCTGGTCATGGCACCGCTGTGGGCCCAGGACACCGTCTACGCGGACGGTTTTGAGAACGTATTGCCGGAATGCCTGTCGGGCACTCTTGGCGGAGATACTCTGGTCTTGCCACCTATCGGACAGGCCGAACTGCTGGGTTGCTTCGAGATCAGCAACGACGGCGCCGGACGCCTGAATGAACTCGTTTTCGGCAGCCTGCCCATTGCCCGATCGGCAGCGCTGAACGACGGCGACTTCGAGCGCCTCATCGTGATCGGACCCGAGGGGCTGAGGCGAGCAGCGGAGTTCAGCACGGTGTCACGCTGGGGCCAGCCACTGGCAAGCACCTCCGCTCCTGTACGCTGGTTGAAAGTCGCATTGGCGGCCGATCTCGGCGCCACCTCTGCGGCCAGGCTCGCGCTGATGCGGCTGCCCGGTGCCCCGGCGCCAGTGTCAGACCCAGGCGCACTTCAGGTCCTGTCGCTGGGACCTGATCACTACCGCATCGACACCGGGGCAGCGGAATTCGACATCGATGCTGCGCAGTCGCAGCCGATCAGAGGTATTCGGCTGCGCCAGACACCGGGCGGCCCATGGGTAGAGGTCTACGCCGCGCAAACTGGCAGTACCGACGAAGGTCTGGCCGTGCGCGTGCGCGAGCCCGGTGGCGCGCTGATTCTGGAGGCGTCGGAAGCTGTGGCCGGCTCCCTGGTCGTCGATCGGGTGCGGTGGGAGACGATTACCGGCCCGGTGTACGCCGAGCTGCAGGTGGATGGCCATCTGTCAGTCTCTGGCAATGGCGATCTGTGCCAGGGCGATCCAGCCTGGCTGCGTTTTCCCTACAGCCTGAGTCTGCGCTTCAATCGCGGCAGTGCCGCGATCGACTTGGATTTCCAGCTCGGCAACGCCTGTGGCACTCCGCAGTCGAATCCTGATGCTGGTCTCGTCGAGTTCGTGTTTGCCGAATACAGACTGCCGCTCGCGCGGGGCGTCGAAGCTCAGACACAGCCGCTGGCTGCTGCCACGGCAAATCCGCAAGTATTCGCTTCGGGATCAGCAAATGCCTATCGCGTCAGCCAGCGCCGTGGCAGTGGCACGCCCTGGGAGCGCAGCGCACAGCTGACCGAGAACGGCAATGTGCTGGGCAGCAACACCTTCTATGCACAACCTGCGGCAGGACTCATCCGCCCCCTTGGCGGCAGCGCCCGCATGGTGGCCATGGCGACCATGCCGTGGATGCGCTACCGCGAACCACAGGCGCTTGCGGTGCAGAATGGAAGGCTCACATTGGGGCTGATCGCTGAACCGATCCTTGTGGGAAAAGCCAAGAGCCTGTGGTTTTCCGGGCGCATCGCCATGGTCGCAGCGAGCGATCAGGTTCAGGCCCTGAACCTGCTGGACGGGATACGCGCGCGCAACAGCTTCGCCGCGGAGCGCGCGCTTGCGCTGCGAGCCTTGCCCGAGGACCTGGATTCGGCACAGTTGCAACCACCGCTCGCAGGCACGCTGTTGCAGGCGCCCGGCCAGGCCTATCTGCAATATCTGCAGCAAAAGCATCTGGCCACCGTGGGTGACGAACCTTGTATTGACGCTGCAAACGGAATTGGCAGTCAATGGACCTGTGCCAAGACCTTTGGCCTGCAACTGTGGCCGGACATCCAGTTCAACGAGCAATTCGGTTTCACCGAGAATCCGGATCCCGCCAGCAACGAGAGCAAGCTCAACTACTGGGATCCGGTTCTGATCGAACTCACCGAGTTTCAGCGCAGCGGCGAAGCGCGATGGCTATGGGAATTCGCGCTGCCGCAGGCACGGTTGATGGCACACACGGCCTACTTCAATTTTGGGCCGAATCCGAATGGACCCGGCGCCTTCAGCAACATTGCCGGGCACAGCTTCGGATCTGGCGGCGTTGGCGACGGGCTATGGCATCGCTCCAACTCCGGGTCGGCTGACTACACCTACAACCGACATCAGGCACTGAGCTATGTGCTGCGCCCGAACATCGCCCAGCGTGACCGCTTTGCCGCTGCCGGCAACGCTGCCGCTCTGAGATTCATCGACGATCCCAACGACGACACCACCTGGTCTGCAATCGGTCGCCTCAATCTGCAATACGTCGAAAGCCTGGCCAACTGCGCGCAGTTTGTGGATGGCGCGGCGGGCACGGCCTGCGATACGCGGCTACGGCAGGTACTCACGCGCCTGATCCAGAACTCGCTCAGCGCCGGACTGATGTGCGAGCGGAAGTTCGCGCTGGGTCCGGATTGCTTCGTCGGCCAGAACTTCATGCTGTATGCCTGGTTCTATCCGATCCTTGAACGGCTGTATCTGAACTACGCACACACCTATCCGGCAGCGCTGACACAAACCTGGCGTCGCGCACTCTCGGTCACTCCAGCCCAGCTTCTGGCCAGTCTGCCAAAAACGTCCTCCGGCGAAGTCGACGTCAATGCCCCGTGGCCCAACGGGATTCTCTGTCAGCTGGGCGGTCCTGACTTCAGTCTGATCCTGAACTGCGCGCCCGTACCCGATCCCGACAACCTGACCCAGAACAAGCTGGCCATGCTCAGCCTGCTGGTGCGTGGAGACCACTACGATCCCTTGCTGGGTCTCTGTGCCGTCGTCCGCCAGGCAGGCACCGATCTGTTTCAGGGATCGGGCCCGCTGGGCGTGCTCCAGGCCGTCTCGGGCGGCGGCTGGTGGAAGGGGGCCGTTGAATCCGGCCAGGAACTCTCGACCGCGGTGCTGGGTTACGAACGCTGCCCCGCGCCATAGGCCTGGCGATGACACGTCCGCGTGGCTGAGCGCGTGGACCGACCCTCGCGCTCTTGCACCTGCACACAGCTTCGACGCCCTCTGTCAAGCCTGCAGCCTGAGGTGTCCGCTGGCCGATGTCAGCACATACCCTGAACTTGCCTCGGAAGACCAGGACACCCGACCATGTTGAACGCCCTTGACCTACGCTTCCAGCTGCTGTCGGCCTTGCTCGTGCTCGTCATGGGCGGCCCAGTCAACGCGCAGGCAAGCAGACTTGTGCAGAGCAATTCGAGCCTGCTGACCGCAGTCCCGACGCTGAAGCTGCTGGCAAGCGACCTCAATCTGGACGACCGAACCGACGTCGTCGCCGTGCGCTTCGATAGCAGCGGCAGCGGTCAGGGTCGAATCGTGGTCCAGTGGCAACGACTCACGCCACCGGGCACCTCCATAGTCCTCGAAACCACCCAGACTCTACCCACCAATCTGCCAACCGATCTGGCGCTGGCCGATCTCGACGCCGATGGCGATCTGGATCTGCTGGTGACTCAGGATTCCGCCAACGACGCGCTGGCGGTGTGGATCAATCAGGGCGGCACACAGCAGGGATCTGCGGGAGTCTTCCGCCGCCATTCCGCCCGGCTCTCGGCGGATCTGGTGGCCGCAATAGCAAGGCTGAGCCTGGCACCCGGTGGGTCCGCACAGGCGGATTTCGTACTGGTGCGCGGCGTAGGCCGTGGCAGCCAGGTCTACGCCACCGTGCAGCAGGAAAATCTGCTGCTGAGCTTCGAGCTGGTGCAAACACTGCCCAATGCCGGAGCCGTCGGAGCCGTCGCGGGAGATCTGGACGGCGACGGTCAGGACGACATTCTGCTGTTCGGGACACAGACGCAGCTCTGGCTCAACCAGGGCAGCGGGCCCGATCCGATGGTCGAATTCAACCCACCGGCATTTGCCGGCATCGGCACGGTGTTTGCCGCTGCCCTTCGGGACCTGGACTCTGACGGCGACCTCGATCTGATCCTGGGAACGGCCGCTGGCGATCTGGTGTACCGCCACGATGGCCTGGACCCGAACGGCGTCCCTCGACTGGTGCTGCACCAGACTCTGGGTGCGGGCACATTGGGCATCTCTCGGGGCTATGCCTGGATCGATGCGGATGGGGACGGTTCGGATGAATTGGCGGCAGCCAGAAATGTAGGCAGCACGCCGATGATCGAAGGCGGAACGCTGGTCTATGCGCGCAGCGGGATCGATTTTGCAGGTGCGCCCATGCAACGACTCTCGCCAGCCGAGACCCTCACGGCGGTCGCACCGACCGTCGGTTCCAGCATCTATCTCTGGATGGCTTCACTGGATGCGACCAGCAACGACCTTTGGCGCTCGGAGCTTAGCCCGCCACTACTGCCGATTGCATCCCTGCGGCAGGCGCCTCCCGGAGAGTCGGCCAGTGGCTATTTCGTCGGGAACCAGGTCGGTGCCTACCTGCGGCTGTCGCCGGCCAGTCAGCAAATGACCACGCTCAGGCTGCAGGTTTCCGGAAGCGCGGGGCTGGTCGGTCCCTTTTCGGCCCGCATTCCGCAGGGCTACAGTCACACACTGGCGCCGGTGTCGGTGCCGTCAAATCCGGAGCAGATCGAGTTCTGGACCATCGACCTGCTGGAAGCGGTCCCGAACACGGCAGCGGCAATCGGCAGCAACAACCAGACCACGGTGGTGAGCATGCCCAACCCCCTGGGCGACTTTCGCCCGAGCTGCTATGTCGCCTGCCTGTTGGTGGGCGTTTGCAGCTTTCCCACGAGCGCCGCCGCCGCGAACGCCGTGGGCCCGGTATCCGCGCTGCTGATGGGCACGCAGGCTGAGGTCACCCTGTTGCAGCGCCTGCGGGATGAACGCCTGGCCACGAGTTCCGGTGGCACGCACTACATCGCTTTGTACGAGTCCCTGCAGAGGGATCTGTATCAGGCGAGTTTTGTAGATCCGGGCTTCTACCATGAGCTCTGGGAGCTCAAGGATGCATGGATGCCTGCCGTGGCCAGCCTGGTTGATGGCGACGGTTCGATGGTGGTGAGCGCGGAAATGGCCGACCAGCTTCGAACCGTGTTGCTGCGTTTCGAGAGCCTTGGCAGTTCGGAACTGGGTGACGCCATCTCCCGTGAGCGCGCTGCCCTGGATCTTGACGGTCTGGCCGGCCTGCCGATCTCTATCCTGCAACAACGCTGGCAGGCTTCCCCGATATTCGCTCACGGCTTCGAGTAAGCGAAGATGGTGAGGGCGTCCGCCGTGCCGGGCTTTCTGGTAAACCTGCTGCTGTGACCAAGATCCGCATCGCCATCGTCGAAGACGAACCTGCCACCCGCGCCGCGCTGGTGCAGCGCCTCGCCGCGCTGACGCAATTCGAGCTGCTGTTTGAAGCTGACTGCCTGCAGCGTGCGCGCGCGCAGCTGAGGACTTCGGCCCCGGACGTGCTGATCGTCGATCTGGGTCTGCCAGACGGTTCCGGCCTGGACCTGATCGCCGAGTTGTCGAATCAGGTTCCGGCCATTGCGGTTCTGGTGCTGACTGTCTTCGGCGACGAGCAGAAGCTGATCCGCGCCTTCGAGCGCGGCGCCCGCGGTTATCTGCTGAAGGACGAAACCGCCATCGGACTGGTCGATGCCATCGAGCAGATACTGGCCGGTGGTGCGCCCATCAGTCCCGCCATCGCCCGATTTCTGGTCCGCCGCCTGGTCCGGGATCAGCCTGACTGTCAGCCGCCACCGGAGAGCCAGTTGACGGCTCGGGAGATCGACGTGTTGAGGCTCGCCGCCAAGGGCTACAACCATGCCGAAGTCGCAAAACTGCTGGGCCTCAGCGCTAACACCGTGGCCTCCTACACTCGTCGGGTCTACGAGAAGCTTGAAGTCCACTCTCGTGCCGAAGCCCTGTTCGAAGCAGGGCGCATGGGCCTGATCGACCACGGCCATGGCTGATCCATCCCCCGTTGGTGGACTGTACCGGGCCTGCGCGTGTCTGTTGCTGGGGCTGGCCTCAGGCATGCTGCTGATTCTGGCGCTTGACCGAATCACCCACACCGAGCTGCCGCAGCCGCTGTTGCGCCTGCACCAGGCCGAACGCAGCCTGGCGCCATTCGCGGCGGAACCGCCGGACACCCATGACTGGCAGGCGGTCACGCTTCCAGACGATGCCCCGGTCGATGAGAACTCCCGGCTGCAGCACACGTGGTATCGGTTTCGATTCGACCTGCCGAGCCCGGCACCATCCTTGTGGGGCCTGATGCTGCAACGCCCTTTTGCTGCACCGAGAATCTGGGTCAACGGCGCTCTGCTGGCCGATTCGGGTGTGCTTCGCGATCCGCCCCCGGAGTACCGCCACGATCTCCGCTACAACCTCAGCCCTGATCTGTTGCGGCCAGGCCAGAATACGATCGTGGTGCTGGTTCGTTCCCGGATCAACGCTGCCGGAATGGCTGAACTCTGGCTGGGAGACGCCAGTGCCATGGCGGCCTACAAGGCTGCCCGCAATCGCATCGAGAAGCACTGGCCACAACTTGCCGTTCAGGCCATCGGTTTCCTGGCTCTGGTCCTGACCGGCTTCTTCCTGGTTCGCCCCAAGGACAGTGCATTCGGATGGTTTGCCGCCGCCCTCGCCTGTTGGGCGGCACACACAGCGCTTGATCTGCGTGGCAGCAGCGCTGGATTTCCCGCCTGGCTCGCCCGTCCGACGGTCCTGATCGCCCTGGTGTGGTTCGTCATTTTCGGGCTGTTCTTCGTGCTGCGGCTGCAGCGGGTATGCGAGCGCAAGCTCGAACGTGCGGTGCTCTGGTCTGGCCTGGTGGCCAGCATGCTCGCGCTGGCGGCCAGCGCCATCGACCTGCGCTCAGGTTACCGGATGGTGTCGATCTACGTGATCGTCCCGGGGGTGCTCGCGGTTGGCGGCGTGATTTCAGCGCGCCTGTGGTCGGCGGTTCGAGGCCAGCCTCTGTTCAGCGAATCGAGCGCGCTGCTGGTGCTGGCCAGCCTGTTGCTGGTCATCGGCGTACACGATTGGCTCGTTGACGCGCGCGTGATCGGAAACTGGCAGTCGATGCGTTATCTGCCCTTTGCCGCGCCCATGGTTTTCGGCGTGTTTGGCGCCATGCTGCTGCGCCGCTACGCAAGCGCTCTGGCCGGGGCGGAGATGGTCAATCGCCAGTTGGAATCCAGAGTGGCGGAGGCAACCGTCGATATCGAGCGCAACTGGCGGCGCATCGCAGAGATCGACAAGGAACGCGCGCGCTTCGAAGAACGCGACCGCTTGATGCGGGAGATGCACGACGGCGTGGGTGGCCAACTGGTTCAGGCACTGGCGCTGGCCGATCGAGGTGAGTCCAGCGCCCTGATCCGCGAACCGGTGCAGACAGCACTCGACGATCTGCGCCTGCTGATCGATGCCAGCGATGTACACAGTGAACGGCTCAATGACCCGCTGGCACGGCTGCGCGAGCGCGTGAGCCGCCGTCTTGCGGCGCTGGGCATCTCGCTAGACTGGGACTTTACCGAGATGCCTGATCTGCCGCGGCTGAGTCCACAGCGCAGTCTGCAGGTACTGCGCGTGTTGCAGGAACTGATCACCAACGTCGTCAAGCACGCCCGGGCCACCACCATCACGGTCCGCTGCGAACGCATTGACGATCCGCTCAGCGGAAGGCCGGCACAAATACTGATCGATCTGTCGGACGATGGTCGGGGATTTGATACAGAAGCCGTGCGCGGCGGCCGCGGACTCGACAACCTCAGGCAACGCAGCGCCGAACTGGGAGGCGCCGTGAACGTGTTCAGCAGGCCCGGAGCCGGCACCCGGGTGCGCCTGCAACTGCCCGTGCTCGAGGACGAAGGCTGATCGACCAGCGGCGACTCGCCGGGCGGATGAGCTCCACGCCAGCGTGCCCCTGGCCTCCGATTCGACACTCGGCGCGAAGACGGACTCCCGTCAGCGGCAATCCGACCATGACCGATGACACTGGAAAATAGACCGACCGGTCTATAGAGTACATCGCCATGAGCAGACCAAGCATCGACACACCAACACGCGAACGCCTGATCAGCGCCATGCTGGATGCGCTGCGCACCCGCGGCTTCCATGGCATGGGCTTGACCGAATTGCTGACCCAGGCCGGCGCGCCCAAGGGCGTGCTTTACCACCACTTTCCGGGCGGCAAGTCCGAGCTGGCGGTCGCGGCCATCGACAGCGCCATCGCCGGCATGCTGGCCAGTCTGGATCGCTTGCTGGCTGCGCATGCGCATCCTGCTGATGCGCTGGAAGCCTGGATGGGGGGTGCCCAGAAGCTGCTGCTGGCCAGCGGATTCGAACGTGGTTGCCCACTGGCAACGGTCGCACTCGAAACCACGCCCGAGGACCACACCCTGAGAGCAGCACTCAATGCCGGCTTTGCCGCGATCCGCGAGCGCCTGTCAGTCGCGCTGCAAGCGCACGGCATGAATGACAGCGCTGCCCGTCAGAGCGCCATGCTGATCGTGGCCGCCTATGAAGGTGCGCTGCTGCAGGCGCGCGTCGCTGGCGACGCCAGCGCCATGTCCGATACCTGCGCCGCCCTGGTATCGATGATCCGTCCCCAACTGAGGCCCAGACCGTGAGCATTCAACGCCAACCCGAAGCGCTGACGCTGCGCGCAGCAGACGGCACCCGCATCGCCGCTCTGCGCTATCGCGCCCATGAGGTCATCGGCCGTATCGTCGTCGCCGGCGCCACCGGGGTGCCGCAGCGCTTCTATCGCGCCTTCGCCGAGCATGCAGCAGAACGCGGCTACACCACGCTGACGCTGGACTACCGCGGCATCGGAATGTCCAAACCGGAAACCCTGCGTGGCTTTCGCATGAACTATCTGGACTGGGCCCACCAGGATCTGAGTGCCGCCGTGGCCGCCATGCCCGACGACGGCCTGCCGCTGTACATGGTCGGCCATTCCTTTGGTGGACACGCCTTCGGTCTGCTGCCCAACCACCAGCGCATCGCCGCCTTCTACACCTTCGCCACTGGCGCCGGCTGGCATGGCTGGATGCCGCCTGCGGAGCAGGTGCGAGTGCGCTTTTTGTGGAATGTGCTGGCGCCGCTGCTGACGCGCTGGCACGGCTTCCTGTCCTTGAGCAAGCTCGGCATGGGCGAGGATCTGCCCTACGGCGTCTATCGCGACTGGAAGCGCTGGTGCTCCTATCCACGCTATTTCTTTGACGACCCGGCGGTGGCCGCGGACATGATTCGGCGTTTCGACCAGGTGCGCACGCCGATCACTGCCGCCAACGCCGTCGATGATCTGTGGGCTACACCGGCTTCGCGCGATGCCTTCATGTCCGGCTACCGCAACGCGCCGGTCCAGCGCATCGACCTCGATCCTCGCCAGCACGGCCTCAAGGGCATTGGCCATATGGGCTACTTCCGCCGCGAGGCCCAGCCATTGTGGGATGAAGTGCTGGCCTGGTTTGCGCGCTCACCGCTGGTCTCTGCCGCATGAACGATCTCAGCTCACAGGCCGTTCTGTCCCAGCTGCTGCGCGAGCGCCGCAGCGTGCGCGACTTTCGCCCCGACGCCGTCGATCCGGCCGTCATTGAGGCCATCCTCGACGACGCCCATTGGTCACCAAGCTGGTCGAACACCCAACCCTACCGGCTGGCCGTTGCCAGCGGCGCGCTGCGCGATCAGATTTCGGCGGAACTGTGCGAGCGCTACGATCTGGCCATGCAGGCCCAGAGCGCAGGCTGGCTCGGAAAGCTCAAGCTGCTGCTCGGCCGCAAGGGCTTGCCCGATGGCGATCTCAAGACCAACTTCCCCTATCCCGCCGATCTGCAGCCGCAGCGCCGCCAGACCGGTTTCGGGCTGTACTCGCTGCTGGGCATAGACCGCAACGACCATGCCGCCCGCGAGCGCCAGATGCGCCGCAACTTCGAGTTCTTTGGCGCACCGGTGGTCACCTTCCTCTTCGCCCATCGCGGCCTGCGGGAGTTCTCGGTGCTGGACACCGGCGTCTTCCTGCAAAGCCTGATGCTCAGCGCCCAGGCTCATGGTCTGGCCACCTGCGCCCAGGGCGCACTCGCCACCTGGGGCGGACCGGTGCGCGCCGCCTTTGCCGTGCCGGCGCAGTATCAGCTGGTCTGCGGCCTGTCGCTGGGCCATGCCTCCAGGCACGCCGTCAATGGCTACAACCCGGGACGCAGGCCAGCTTCGGAACTAACGCTTCCCGCAGCTCGTCACTGAGCGGTCTGGCTCCGGGCCAGGCCTGACCGTCGGGCAACAGAGGCCAAGGGAATTTCAGCCCAGGACCAGCCACAGATTGGCCGCCAGCATCGAGGTCCAGACTGCCGCAGCGCCAAGGAGCAGATGCTGCGGCGTATTGCCTTGCGGCGCCAGCCAACGCGCTATCCGATCCACGATCTGTGTCAGCATCGCGGAGGCTGCGGTCAGGACCAACATTGGCATGGCGACTTTCCACGGCAACAACGCCTGCCACGCGCCGCCGATCGGGGTGGCCCACAAGGCCGCCTGCAAGCTCAGGATACTGAGACCAATCCAGGGTAGCGTGGAAAGCAGCAGGAGCACGGCCATGGGCCAGACCAGCCACAGAATGGCGGGACCGTCCCAGATCCGGACACTCAGAACCATCGCCACGGCTGTGAATTGGAACAGCTCGGGTCGATGGTAGAGCAGCACCAGACTGACCAGCACCAGCGGCCAGATGGATGGCTGAGTGGCAAACCAGCCCAGGCATCCAAGAACCAGGGCGCGAGGAACGAATCCGCCAAAGCTGCGGCGTGCCCATTGCACCCAGAACATCAGCAGCAGGGAAATCGGCCGCGACAGCATTCGCGTCAGTCGTCGGCTCATGGTCTTGAGGAAAAAGGTGAACACCGCCACTGCAAACACGGCCATAGCGAGTTGCAGCTGTCGGAAAGAGCTGACGGGCAGGCGCAGCAGCGGCACCAGCAAGCCCGCAGCAAAGGCCAGGATCGCGATCAGTCGGGCCAGTTCGTCCTCGGCCACTTCGGGCACCTGTGAGCGCAGCGCCCGCATGAGCTCGTAATACTCGATTGCATCTGCCGCCAGCACCTCGGTGGGCGCGGATCGGGTCTGCAGCTGCAAACCTCGCAGGATGGCCTGGGCGCGCTCGGCCAATCCCGGAATGCACACCGACAACCAACGGCCCAGCCGACCGTAGTCGCCCGCCAGCAGGCGCCAGGCGAGAACCTCCAGGCGTGGCATGTCGGCGCGCCACAAACTGGCCAGCCTGGCCTTGCGCAAGCTGTGTCGGGCTCGTGCCAATGCCAGACGCTTGTCCAGCTCCCGCAGCAGCTCGATCGGGAACCGCTGCTCACGTCCGATCTGCTCCCATTCGAATCGCTCGGACAACAGCGACAGAGTCTCGGACCGCAGATGTCGGCGCGCCAGCACCTGCTCGATGAGCAAGCGCTCGATCATGGGCCGCAGCGTCAGTGACTCGAACAGCGGATTCGCCATCATCAACTGTTCGAGTTTGCCCGCGTCCGGCGCCTCGTCCAACGCTGCGACCAGTTCCGCAGCCGCCTCGCGCAGATCAGTGCCCTGGGGCAAGTCGAGCCCAGCGGCCTCAAGCGGAAAAGAACCCGCGTACGGATCTGGCGCAGTCTCCTCCGGCGGCGACATCTGATCGTGGAACTCTCGATCCAGCTGCAGCGCCGCTGCCAGCCCGTCGGTGTCCGCACAGGGCAGCGGCTCCGCCGCATCAGCATCCTCGGACTCGTCCTCCATCCACTCGTCGGGCTCCACCGTACCGCGTGCCCAGCTCAGGGCCCAGTCACGACACTCGCGCAATCGCTGGAATCCTGCCGGGTCATCCTCCGGCCTGGTTTGCTTCAGCACCGCCGCATAGGCGCGCTTGATCGCCCGCTCGTCGCGGGTCGGGTCAATGCCCAGGAGTTGCCACGGATCGGAAAGCATCGAGTTCAGCCCAAACGCTTTTCGAATGCGGCCAACTGCTCGGCAAACTCCACCCTGGCCTGGGCGATGAGCCGCGGGTCCTGTCCATCCAGAATCGCCTGGAAACCGACTATCGCTGCCTGCACAACTTGACGCAGCTCACCCAGTGCCTCCGCATAAAGCCGATCGGCACGCCCCAGCAAGGCAAGATTGGCCTGTTCCTCGCGGGGATGGACCTTGAGATGCCGCAGCTCCTCCAGCTGTGCCGCCACCATCTCGGGCGACAGGGCGCCCGGATTGCGCTCGATCACCAGGCGTACATGGCGCTTTTCCGCCAAGACCGTGGCATCGACCTCCAGCAGACCGTTGACATCGTAGGTGAAGCGCACATCCACCGGATTTTCCAGTCTGGGCCTGGGACTGAGCGGCACCTCCAGCAGGCCGAGATAGACATTGTTGAGCACGCTCGGGCTCTCGCCCTGATACACGCCCAGGCGCATCAGGCGCTGCCCGTCCTGCATCGGCAAATAGCGTTGCATGCGACTGACCGGGACTACACTGTTGCGCTCGATGATCGGCGAATAGATGCCTTCGACCAGGCGCCCGTGGCTGGTTTGCTCGACCACCTCCACGCCCAGCGTGTAGGGGCAGACATCGGTGACCACGATTTCCTCAAAGGCCACATGACGGGCCTTCATTCCAGCCATGACAGCCGCTCCCATGGCGATCGCTTCATCGGGATGCACATGACGCAGCGGCAATCGGCCGAACAATCGGGTGACCATACGAGCCACCATGGGCATGCGGGTGGCGCCCCCGACCAGCACGATTTCATCGAGATCGGCCGCACTGAGGCGGGCGTCGCGCAGTGCACGCTCCACCGGCATCCGCAGGCGTCCGAGCAGACCTTGAGCGAGACTGGCGAATCGCGATTCGTTGATCGACCAGTGGTGCATTCCGCTGGAGAGCGCCAGTTCGACCTCGACCTGCTCATCGAAAGTCAGCTTCTGTTTGGCACGCTCAAGCCGAGCGCGCAGCTGGGCGCGGTCGGAGGGCGTCAGCGTGTCGAGCGAGAGATCCTTGCGGCAGGCCGCTTCCAGCAAGTCGAGAAAGTCCTCTCCGCCCAGATAGTTGTCTCCCGCACTGGCGTGCACCTCCATGACACCGTCATAGAGTTCAAGAATCGACACGTCAAAGGTGCCGCCGCCGAGATCGAACACCAGGAAGCGCGACCCGTCTGCACCTTGTTGCAGTCCGTAGGCCAGCGCCGCTGCGGTAGGCTCGTTGATCAGTCGCTCAACCTTGATTCCGGCCAGTTCGCCGGCGAGGCGCGTGGCCTTCCGTTGCGCGTCACCAAAGTACGCTGGCACGCTGATGACCGCCTCGACCACCGATTCACCCGTCACGGCCTCGACATCGGCAATCAGGCTGCGCAAGACCAGCGCCGACAACTGCTCCGGCCGGAAGCTGCGACTGCCGAGCCGAATCTCGGGATCGGCCCCCATCATCCGCTTGAACGCCGCGCTGGCAGTTGCCGGATCGACCAGCTGGCGTTCACGTGCCGCGGCGCCGACAAGAACGCGGCCGGCAGCGTCCACGCAAACCACCGAAGGGGTCAGCACCTCGCCCAGCGAATTCCTGATCAGCTCAATGCCGCGTTCGGTCCAACGTGCTGCCAGGGAATGGGTGGTGCCGAGGTCGATGCCGATG
This sequence comes from Lysobacterales bacterium, assembly GCA_050250665.1. Classification (GTDB taxonomy): domain Bacteria; phylum Pseudomonadota; class Gammaproteobacteria; order Xanthomonadales; family SZUA-5; genus JADKFD01. The sequence continues at coordinate 91,240 of JBFWOF010000023.1, forward strand.
ATCATGCCTGCTGCCGCCGTCGGCCATGGAGCCCGCTAGTCTGCCCTTTGCAGCACACCGGATAGAAGATCTGCGGTGGAAAATCGCCTTCCCGCTGCATTTGAATCGCTGGGCAGGGCAGTGACGGAGTGAGCCACCGCTCTGGCCTGGCTCATGGGGACTCGAAACCGTTCGAGAAGACCGCATCGGGCAGCGCCGGGCGCTGGCGCAGCAAGCCCGCCGTGATCCTGTAGACACCGGCGCTGGATGTGCTGGTGGCCGCCTGACCGACCACGCCCTGCACGCTGTAGATGCCGCCGCTGGAACGGCCGCCGGAATCCAGGGTATGAGCGCGAAGTTCATAGGCGCCGCCGCTCGATTGCGATTGCGCAATCCCGGTGCCCAGCAGCATCAGGCCGATGCCCAGCAGCACTGCTGTCTGTCGTGTTCGCGAGAAGGCTGACATGGCCCCGATCCTCAGCGACGACGGGTGGGCGCGCAATCGGGCGCGTCACAGACCGTCAGCCGATAGTTTCCGGACAGGCGTATGGCGAACACCGGGTTCCCATGAGCACCCAGCGTCAGTGCTGCTCGCGCATTCAGCAAGCCGGGCGAGGTTCCAAGCCCGGTGCCATAAAGCACCGCGGCACAGCCATAGTCCAGACACTTGAAGAAGGTGGCCCCGGAGAAATCACCGTTCAGGGCGATCATTGCCGGAAGCCCGTCGCCACCGAGGATGGCGGTCACCGCGGCCCGATTCGTGTCCACCACGCCAACTGCGGTACCGGATCCGCAGAATGTGTTGTCGCAGCGGTAGGAGCGCAGATCGCCACTGCGCACATAGAGAATCAGTAGCCGCGCATCCGGGGGAGCGACCAGCGCGATGTCGGCAGCCGCCGCCGCTGCATCCAGGGTGGCAGCTGTGCTGCCCGCGCAGTTGCTGATGAAGGTAGTGCAAGTCTTGAGACGCAGGGACCCCGCCGTCGCATCGCTGTAGGCGATGAAGATGCGCGTGGCGATGCGGATGACGTCGAGCGCCGCTCCGACGTTGTTGGCCGAATCGATCGTGGCGAAGGTGCAACTACCCGTCGGCGTGCAGCTTGCGCTCTCGACGTCGCCCTGAATCTCGTCGCGGTAGACCACGTCCACGGTGCCCGGGGTGGCGCTGTTGGCGGTCAGAATGACGCTGCGTGGACTGTCGCCGACGGCCGGATCGACCACCGACAGCGTGGCAGCGGTACAGCGCGTGTCGGTGCAACGGGCGAGCTTCAGCGCACCGTTGGTGGTGTCGATGTAACTGATCACCGGCAAGCCATTCTGGGCGACGATGATCGAGTTGCCACGACCGACGATACCGATGCTGTCGAGCACCGTCATTGTCTGCTGCGCGCAAGCCGGGTCGTCGCAATGCAGGGCCATCAGATTGCCATTGGCCGAATCGTAGACGCTGGCGATGGGCAGGCCATCGACGCCTGTCGTCATGCTGCTGTCCCCGGCGGTCGGAAACGGCGGGCCAGGCAGGCTGATCGAGTAATTGCTGAGTGTAGGCCTGGCCGTTGCCGCGCCGACAATGGCGGACGCATCCACGGTCCGTGCGTGCTGCGCGTAGGGCGTGGCGTAGATCGGCTGGCGTGGCAACAGGGTAGTGTACGACCCGGTACTGGCACCGTCGCGCACCCGCAGTTCCAGGTAGTACTGGGTGGAGCTGGCGAAGGGAATATCGGTGTAGTCCAGCGTCACCGAAAACAGACCCTGACTGACCGGGACATCACCGCGCACCGCGGTGTCCAGCGCAATGCCACCACTGGAGACCGAATACAGGGCGATCTCGAAATCGTAGCTGCCATTGGCCGGCTGATTCGACACATTCAGCTCGCCCTGATAGGTGAAGGCACTGCCCAGGGGGTCAGCATGGGCGATGTTCACCAGGGCCAGCAGGCTCAGAGCGCCGAGCAAGTAACGATTCATGGTGCGCTCCTTGATGGGGTTCATATCCCCAGTGCACCACCGTAGCGGGCACCATGGATTGATCAGGGTCAACACGGGCCGCGCGCACATGGCTACCGTGAGTTCATGGACAGATTTCTGCTCAATGCTCGGAGGGCATTGCGAACAGGGCTGGCTGTGACCGCGTTCACTCTGGCTGGCCCTGCCGCAGCGGCCACCTATACCGTGGGGGCCGATGCCGCCTGCACGCACACGGATCTGGCAGCTGCCATCAGTCAGGCCCAGTCCAACCCGGGCACCGACTTCATCCATATCGCCCGAAACCAGAGCTACAGTGCGGTAGCGCTGAACATCTCCAACCAGTCGCTGTGGCTGATCGGCGGCTACAGCGATTGCGCCGACACCGTGCCCAGTGGCCGCACTACCCTGAATGGCGCCGGCGGCGCTGCTGACAGCGTGATCGAGATTCTTGCCGGCGACGGCAGCGTGCGCGATCTCTATCTGCAGAATCTCGGCATCACCGGCGGCGAGCCCGACGCCGATTTCGGCGGTGGCATCGAGATCGACGGCTCCAACCGGGTCACGCTGAACAATGTCTCGCTCAGCGGCAACAGCTCCGGGCGCGGCGGTGCCATCCATTTCAACGGCAGCACCAGCGCCCGCCTGTTCATCGATGCCGACAGCCAGATCTTCGGCAACAGCGCCACCGATGCCGGCGGCGGGATCTATTGCAGCAGCAGTGCAGGCACCTTGCTGCGCTTCGAAGGCAATTTGTTCGACAACGAAGCGCTCAACGGGGGTGGCATCTACGCCGACCATTGCTCGGTCGCCATCATCGCGCCCACCGTCGGCGATGGTGTCTATTTCAACCGTGCCAGCGGCTCCGGCGGCGGCGTTCATGCGCGTAACAGCAGCCAGATCATCGGCCTGGGCGACGCCCATTTCCTGGTCAATTTCAGTCTGAACGACGCCAGCTTTGATGGCGGCGCCTTCTGGCTGGACAACTCCGGACTCACCCTGGTCGGCGCCCAGCTCAACAGCAACAGCGCCGGTCGCGATGGCGGCGCCATTCATGCCCAGAGTTCAGCTTCCGTGACCATGGTGCCCTTCGACGGCTGCCAGGGCGGCATGCGTTGCTCGCGACTGGAAAACAATCTGGCTGGCAACACCGGCGGCGCCATCAACATGATCGGCTACAGCCTGGATTTGCGTGGCACCTGGGTCACCGCGAACCGGGCCGCGGCCGGCAGCGCCATTCGCCTGGCCAACAGCGATGCCTGGCTGCAGGGCAACATCATCGCCCGCAACAGCCTGGCGCAAACGGTCATCGAATCGGTGAACTCGAATCTGCGCGCGTACTACAACACCGTTACTCACAACGCGAACCTGAC
>JBFWOF010000024.1:0-94245 GCA_050250665.1 Lysobacterales bacterium
TACGGTGGGAGCGGCTTCAGCCGCGATCGGGTGCGTCGCGGGTCTCGGATTCTCCAGTCGCGACGCGGGGTCGCTCCTACGGTGGGAGCGGCTTCAGCCGCGAACGGGTGTGCCGCGGGTCTCGGATTCTCCGGTCGCGACGCAAGGTCGCTCCTACAGTGGGAGCGGCTTCAGCCGCGATCGGGTGTACCGCAGGCTTCCTGGTGCACGTCTAGCCATCGCCCACACACGGTGAGGCGTAGGCTCGCGTCATGAATCGAGCAACCGCCACACCATTCAACCCCTTACCAATGCTGCTGCTGACCTTGTCCATGACGAGTGGCGCATTTGCATCCGAACCGGAGCCCGCCATGACCACGCCCGCACAGACGCTGATGGATTTCAGCGACAGCGACCAGACCCGCTGGTATGCGGTTAACGATGGCGTCATGGGCGGACTCTCGCAGGGCGCGCCTGTGCGACAGGATGGCCAACTACGCTTCAGTGGCGTGCTCTCACTGGCGAACAACGGCGGCTTTTCCTCGGTACGGACCAGTGGCAGAAGCTTTGATCTGAGCGGGATCGAGGCGCTCCGGCTGCGCGTCAAGGGCGACGGACGAAGCTACCAGTTGCGCCTGGCTACCGATGCGCGATTCCGCGGCTCACCGGTGTCCTACGGCGCCACCTTCGCCACCGAGGCAGATCGTTGGATCGAGGTGCGCATCCCACTGGATGATCTGAAACCGAGCTACCGCGGCTATCAGCTTGAGGGTCCGCCGCTGGATCCAGCGCGCGTGCAGGAAATCGGTCTGCTGATCGGCGACAAGCGCGAGGGAGCCTTCAGCTTGCTGGTGGACTCGATTGCCGCTGAGTAGCACCTGAAAAGACCGGCGCGGCGAACTACTCGAAACCACTGGCAAACACTGCACCCGGCGGTCCGCCCGGCGTGGTGATCGCGGCCGGCATCAGGCCTTCCGGGAGGCGATCCACTCGTCGATCTGGCGCTCGAGGATGAAGATCGGCAAGGCACCGGAGCCGAGTACGACATCGTGGAAGCCGCGGATATCGAAGCGCTCTCCAAGTTCGCTGCGGGCTTTCTCGCGCAGTTCCAGGATCTTCAGCATGCCCACCTTGTAGGCCAGGGCCTGACCCGGGTTGACCAGGTAGCGTTCGATCTCGGCGACGACTTCACCGTGGCCCATGCCGGTGTGGCTCTCCATGTAGTCGATGGCCTGTTCGCGGCTCCAGCGCTTGGCATGCATGCCGGTATCGACCACCAGCCGCACGGCGCGGAACATCTCGGCCTGCAGCCGACCGAGGTTGTCCAACGGCTTGCTCTGGAAGCCGGCCTCCCAGGCCAGCTGCTCGGCGTACAAGGCCCAGCCTTCCGAGTAGACCGTGAATCCGAGGAAGTTGCGGAACATCGGCAGGCCCTTGAGTTCCTGCGCCAACGAGCCCTGGAAGTGATGTCCGGGGATGGCTTCGTGGTAGGCCAGCGTGCGCATGCCGAAACGCGGGATATCGGCCACGCTGCGCAGATTGGCGTAAAACACGCCCGGTCGCTTGCCGTCCAATGAGCCACGCTGATAGTAGGCACCGGGTGCGGTCTTCTCCGAGAATTGCGGGTACCCGGCGCACTTCCACCGAAGCCTCGGGGCGACGATTGAACCAGTCGCCGAGATTGGCATTGACCTCGTCGATGATGGCCTGATAGTCGGCCAGGATCTGCTCCCGACCGGCATCGGTGTCTGGATACAGCTGATCCTCACGCTTGCCGATCAACTGCACGCGCTCGCCGATGCTGCCTTCGGTCAGGCCTTCGGCCTGCAGGATCGCGTCCATTTCCGTGCCGATCCGTTCGACTTCGGCGAGACCGATCTGGTGAATCTCGTCGGCGCTCATGTCGGTGGTGGTCTGGTTGCGGATGCGCCAGGCGTAATAGGCCGCGCCATCGGGCAGGCGCCAGGCGCCATCGTTGCTGGTGGCCTTGGACAACAGTGCTTCGTGATGGGCAATCAGGCGCTGGTAAGCCGGATACACCACCTCATCGATGGCGCTGGCTACCTCGGTGCGCAATTCCTCGCGCAGGGATTCCGAGAGTTGCTCTGGCGGGATCTTCGCCAGCTTTTCGTCAAAGCTGGTGTACAGCATGTGCTCGCGCGCCGGGGAAGCGATGAAACCCCGCATCTGTTCCAGCACTTTCTCCACGGTGAATTGCGGTGGCAGGATGCCCAGCGATTCGCGATGGCGCAGGCCTTCCAGCACCTGATCGAACTTGGTGCCAAACAGGCGCAACCGGCTGATGTAATCGCGGGCGTCGCGCTCGCTCTCCACGAAGTGGCTGTCGGCCATGAAGTTCGGCAGGCCACTCTGCGCCCCGAACATCTGATTGACCGGGAAATTGTGGTAGCGGAAGCGCTTGCCGTCCTTGACCAGATCGCCGAGGAAGGAGTCGAAGATGTCGTAGGAAATCAGTGCCTGACCCTGGTAGTCAGCGCGCTCGTAGCGCTTGAAGGTGGCGTAATCCCGCTCCAGCTTGGCCAACTCGGCTTCACCGTGCGCCAGCGAATCATCGCCGAGTTTGGCGTTGTGACCCTTGATGCCCATCGGTTCCAGCAGCCGCATCTGCGTGAGCATCTCCGGATTGTCGAGCGCGAACTGCAGGAATACGCGGCCATAGAACCAGTTGATGCTGAGCGGCTTGCCGTACCAGGTATGTGCCGCCAGCGCGCCGCCGAGCAGCAGCGCCACAGCCAGCAATAAGGAAATCCACTTGAGCAGGCGCTTGATCATGACGGGCGATTCCAGGTGAGCCGACCGCAAAGTGTGCCAGCACCAGCGGCACTTGGAGCCCGCCAATGGTCATGGCGAACTGCATGCGGGAGTATCCTGATCCGCCGCCCGGAGCTTTCCATGCTGAGCCTGCGACCTGTATGCGAATCCTGTGGCCGCGCCCTGCCGACAGATTCTGCCGATGCCCGCATCTGCAGCTACGAATGCACCTTCTGCGCCGACTGCAGCGATGGCCATCTGCAGGGGCGCTGTCCCAATTGCGCGGGCGAATTGCTGCCCCGACCCAGACGGGTGGTCGCAACACGATCGTCTTCAGCCAACCCCGCCCAAGCCGGCAGCGACCTCATGATCGCGCCCGCGGAGCCCAATGACCTGGACGATCTGGCACCTCTGTTCGATCAGTACCGGATGTTCTACGAACAGACCAGCGACCTTGCCGGCGCCCGGCAATTCCTGCAGACCCGAATGGCGCGCAGTGAATCGACCATTCTTCTGGCCAGACGTCATCAACGGGCAGCCGGCTTCTGTCAGCTGTACCCGATCTTCTCCTCGGTCTCCATGCAATCAAGCTGGCTGCTCAACGATCTGTACGTCAGCGCCGAGGAGCGCCGCCACGGCGTGGGCCGCCAGTTGCTCGATGCCGCAAAGGCGTTTGCCCAGGGCCGCAATGCCGGCTGGCTGATGCTGCAGACCCATCGCGACAATCGCACCGCACAGGCTCTCTACGAAGGCAGCGGCTGGGAGCGCGACGATGAGTTTCTGACCTATTTCGCTTACCCCCGCGAGAGGGGTAGCTAGATCAGCCCCATGACCCCGTATCGCAAGTTATTGATTTTCGGGACTCGTGAGCGCAGCGGCGGCTTCGTCCACTTGTAGGAGCGCCCTTGTGGCGCGACCACCGCTGCGGACCTGCGGCTTGGCGGTCGCGACGCGAGGTCGCTCCTACAGGCAGTTTGTGGTTCATGGCCTGTGGGCAGTTTCGGGACGGAACACGTGGCTCGCATCGACACCGGAACGACACCTTCGCCCCTCGGAGAGATCGCCTAACCTCCCGCCAGCCCTTCCTCGGCCTGGCAATGCCGCAAATACGATAAATTCGCATTTGACATGGTCTGCTTCGCAACTCCTTTGTCACGAGTAGACAGCATGTCCATCACGCGAATCCTGGGCGTCGGCCTGACGCTCTGCCTGGCCGCACCAGCCTATGCCACCGGCCTGGCCACCTGTGAATCCGGCCCGAAATCCGGCTGGCAAGCTACCGAAGTTCTGCAGAAGCAGCTCACCGAGAAAGGTTGGACAGTGCGACGCATCAAGGAGGACGGCGGCTGCTATGAGGTCTATGCGCTGGATGAATCGGGCCGTCGCGTCGAGGCCTATTTCCACCCAGTGACCCTCGATCCGGTGCCGACCGAAGACGATCATTGAAGCCACCACTGGAAAAGATTTGGGACGCGCCTGTGCGCGTCCTGCACCTGTGTTTCATCGTTGGAGTCGGCGCCGCCTGGCTCACCCGCCACACACCAGGTACCTGGCATGAATGGCTGGGCTACGGCGTGCTGGTGGCTGTCCTCTTGCGCCTGATCTGGGGTTTTGTGGGCTCCCCCAGCGCCCGCTTCGGGTCCTTCGTTCGCGGACCGCGAGCAACCCTGGCTTATGGGCGCAAGCTGCTGGACGGCCGTGCACCGCGCTACCGCGGCCACAATCCGCTGGGCGCCTGGATGATCCTGACGCTGCTGACGCTGCTCCTGGTGATCAGCGTCAGCGGCTGGTTGTCGACCACCGATCGCTACTGGGGCATCGCCTGGGTTATGGATCTGCATCTGTATAGCTCGTGGGCATTGTTGATGCTGGTTCCGATCCATGTCGCCGGGGTGCTCCATGCATCCTGGAAACATCGGGAGAATCTTGTGGCAGGCATGCTTCACGGTGGCAAGCGGATGGCCAACGGCAACGATAAGGACATCTGACGCACACCCATCATTTTCTTTACAACTTGGCTGTGCCGCCGGGTCTGCAATCGCCGATGATGTGGCGGCCGGCTGCAAGCAGCCGCCTGCGCCTCGGTTCTTGCGGAAGTCGACGCTTGCCCACAGCATGACCGCACTCAGACACTTCCTGGCTCGGCGGAACGGCCCACTCGGGTCGAACGGCAAGCGCTGCTGCCAGTTCGTGCTTTGTCTGAATCGACGGCTCTGGTACTGAACCCATGATCCCACGCTGGCTCAAAGTACCTCCTGAGGTCAGCCACAACCCGGTCTTGGCAGTGCGCTGGCGGGTATTTCACGTCATCGCGCTGGTGATGCTCTGTGGATTGCCCATTGTCGCGCTGATCGTGTTTCTCGCCCATCGCCCAATGATTGCCGGTCACAACATCGCCGCCTTGGTGCCTTTGCTCGCTTTCGTCATCGTCCTTGCTGCCCTGCGCGTCGCCCGACGCGGCCGCCTGGACCTCGGTCGCGCCATGCTGGCGGCGCTGCACACCTCCCTGCTGGCCACCGGGATGCTGCTGGGGGACGGGCTCCATGACATGGCGGTCACCCTGCTCGGCGCCTCGATGTTGATCGGCAGCCTGCTGCTGGATCGCTGGTCCTACGCCCTCCTGGCGACAGCGGCGGTGATGCTGTGCGCGGCAGTGGGCGTCGCGGAATTGAACGGTTTGCTGATCACCGATTACCACGGGCTGCTAACCTGGGATCGGGTGGTCTTTGTCTGCATCACGCTGGCGCTGACAGCGATACCGGTCAGAGCGCTGATGGAAGTGCTGGAACGATCGCTGATCGCCGTGACCGAACGCAACCAGCTGCTGGCCGCCAGCAATGCCGAACTGGAGGCCCAGCGTGATGCGATCTCCAGTCTGGAGGAACGGTTCGCCAAGATCTTTCAGACTTCGCCCGATCCGATGCTGATCAGCCGCAAGTCCGACGGCCGGATTGTCGAGGTCAACGATGCCTGGGTGGCCGTTTTCGGCTACCAGCGCAGCGAGTGCGTGGGCATGACCGGCCCCGATCTGGGACTATGGGTGGAGCCCAGCGATCGCGCGCTGGTGCTCAAGCACCTCGAGACCGGGAATCCCCTGCGCAGCTTCGAGACGCGCTTGCGCAAGAAGAACGGGGAAATTGCCGCCGTCTCGATGTCTGCCGAAGTGATTGATCTGGATGGAGTCGACCATCTGATCATCCCGGTCATCGATGTGACCGAACGCAAGCAGGCAGAGAGTCGGATTCGCTTTCTGGCGACTCGCGACGCCCTGACCGGCCTCCCCAACCGGATGGCGCTGATGGAGCATCTGAGCGAAGCCATGTCCGACGCTGAAGGCAGCGGCGCCAGCGTGGCCCTGCTGTTTCTGGACCTGGATCGCTTCAAGTCGATCAACGACTCGCTGGGTCATCTGCTGGGTGACGCCTTTCTGCGGGCGGTGGCCCAGCGCCTCAGCCCGCTGTTGGGAGAAGGAGAAAGCCTGTCCAGGCTGGGAGGCGACGAGTTCGTGGTCGTGATCAGTTCGATGGGCTCGCGCGAGCGGGCCGCACAGCTGGCGCAGCGCATGCTGGATGCGCTGCGCCAACCGCTGGCCGTGGAGGAACACGAACTCAGCCGTGACGCCAGTGTGGGCATCAGCATCTTTCCTGCCGACGCCAGCGAACCCAGTACGCTGCTGCGCAATGCCGACACCGCCATGTATCACGCCAAGGCCGGCGGTGGCGGCGGCTATCGCTTCTTCACGGCCGACATGAACGAACGCGCCCAGCGCCGGCTGTGGATGGAGGAAGGCTTGCGCTCGGCGCTGGAACTGGGCCAGTTCGAAATGCATTACCAGCCCAAGGTCGAGATCGGCTCAGGGCAGGTCACCGGATTCGAAGCCCTGTTGCGCTGGCACCACCCAAGCCTGGGCGAGATTCCACCAAACCAGTTCATCGAAGTGGCCGAAGAAACCGGGCAGATCGTGCCCATCGGCCGCTGGGTATTCGCCGAGGTCTGCCGGCAGATGGCGCGCTGGCACGAACAGGGGATGCACGCCACCATTGCCATCAACCTGTCGGTTCGGCAGTTCACCACAGAGCTCTATCGCGACATCCGGGACACCCTCGCCGCCAGCGGGATCGATCCCAAGCTGGTCGAGGTGGAAATCACCGAGAGCCTGTTCATGCAGGACCCGATCGCGGTCGGCGGCATCCTCGGGGCGATCTCTGCCCTGGGTGTTCGCGTGGCTCTGGATGACTTCGGTACCGGTTTCTCCTCGCTGACCGCGCTGCGACGCTTCGCCATCGACACCCTGAAGATCGATCGCGCCTTCATCGTCGACATCGAACGCAATCAGCAGGATCTGGCGATCGTGCGGGCAGTGATCGGCATGGCCCGCAGCATCGGCGCGCGCGTGATTGCCGAGGGCGTGGAGCGCCAGGCACAGCTGGGCATCCTGCGCGGCATGGGCTGCGACGAATATCAGGGCTTCCTGTACGCAAGGCCGATGCCGGCGGCGGAGGTGGCGGCCCAGTTCCTGAAGCGCAGCTAGAGCCTTGGCGGATCCGGGTCGACCCATGCCACCGTGCCGCCGATCCGGCCGTCGGCGGACACCGTCAGATGGGGCAGTCCCAGCTCTCGCAGGTAAGCGGCTCCCGCGTCGACGCCGAGCAGCATCGCCAGAGTGGCTGCCGCACCCGCCACCAGACAGTTCGGTGCCAGCACGCTGACGCTGGCAAACCCCGTCACTGGCCAGCCCGTGCGCGGATCGACGATATGACCATAGCGCTTGCCGTCCAGCAGCAGGCCGCGCTCGTAATCACCGCTGGTGGCGAGGCCGCCTTCGAGCAATTCGATCGCGGCCAGCGCGGCGGGCAGTCGTGGATGACGCACACCAGCGCGCCACGGCGCGCCGTTGGCGTGGGGCCCGATAACGCTGAGGTCTCCGCCCAGCTCGACGATACCGTGCAGCAGCCCCTGCTCCCTACAGATCGCCGCCGCCCGGTCGGCCGCGTATTCCTTGACCAGAGAGCCAAGGTCTAGGCGCATGCCCGCCTGCTGCAGCCGCAACCAGGGCCGTTGCCAGATCAGGTGCTGCCACCCGCCCGTGGCCATGGCTTGCGCAATCTCGGCCGGGTTCGGCAGTGTTTCACGCGGGCCCGCCCACAAGCGGGCCAGCGCTCCGGCCGAGATATCGAAGGCACCGCCGCTCTGCTCGTGCAACAGGCTCGCCAGATCCAGCAGATCGGCACTTTCGGCATCGACTTCCAGCGCTTCGCCACTGCCTGCTGCGGCGCACCACTGCGCCAGCAGACTGTCGTCCCGATAGTGCGAGTACTTCCGTTCCAGACGATCCAGTTCGGCGATAGCGGCATCAAAAGCGGCCTCGGCGCGCTCGCGAGCCTGGACCTCGATCTGGATCGAACAGGGGCAGCCCATGCTGACGAAATCACGCCGCCAGATCTCTGCCCCTGACTGCTCCACCGACATCTGCACTCAATCGAACCGGAAGTCGAATCCAGCCTGGATCTGGGTGTAGCTGACGCGTCCAGGGTCATTGCCGGAACCGAAACCCAGCGCATCGGTGGCACGATGGCGCTCAAGGCCTATCACCCAGTCCCAGGCACCGAATTGACGCCGCAGATCCAGGCTCGCGGAGACCCCACCACCGGTGGCCAGTCGATAATCGCTGGAGTAATAGCGCCCGAGTTCGCCGACGCTGGCGAAGGGCGCGTAGAAGCTGCTTTCGCTCTGCGTGTAATAGCGGAACCCCGGAATCACACGCCAGTCCTCGGCCAGGGTCTGATACCAGTGTGCCTCCACGGTATGGGAATGCACGCCCCAGTTGTCGATGGAATAGCGCCCGTCCAGATGCAGGGCGGCATCGCGTTCGATCAGCGCGCGCCGGTAGCGCAGCAGCAACGAGCCCTGCAGGCGCTGATCCGGTCGGGCCTCGTTGAGCACGCGGTCGCCGGCGAAGAAACGCTTGTAGGGATCCGACAGGAATCCGCTCGATCGAGTGAGCTGCAGCCCGGCCTGCAGCAGGCTCGACCGATCCAGAATGAAACTCAGGCCGGCGGACGCAGACCAGGTGTTCTTGGTGGCCTGCGCGATGCGCCCGAACTCGGCGGCATCGGTGGGATCGATCCGATCATGCGAAAAGCTGGCGCCAAGTCCAAGCTCGATGGCGGCGCTCAAGGGCCTGGACCATTCCAGTCCGACAGCAGTGGCGTGATAGTCATCCTCGGCCGAATAGCTGGCCGAGACCGTGAATTCCCGATCGCCGGCCAGGGCGCGCTGATAGCCCACGCCGAGTTCGCTGCGGCGATCATGGATGCTGGCGCCGCTCATCACCTGCAAGGGCTGGCCGTTGGCGTCCGGCACGCTGAACCAGGGCGACGATCCGGACATCACCTCGTGGGTCAGATCCACACTGAGACTGGCGCCCTCGCCCGCCGGAGTCAGCAGCCGGAACTGCTCGGTGCGTACCCGATATCGACGATCGCTGCCGTCCAGCGGCGCCTGCGCGAGGGCGTCCTCGTCATAGTCTCCGTGGCGATAGCTGATGGACCTGTCCGCCGCGACCGGTTCAGCCGGTACTGCTGCGGAGCTGACCAGACCGGCCGAGGCAGCCAGCAGTTGCGCCAACAGGGGATTGGGTCTCAGAGCCATCTCAGTTGCAGCCGCAGCCGCCGCCAGCGGCGCCGATACGGCCCGAACTGGCTTCCTTGCTGAAGCGCGTGTGCTCCTTCAATGCCGTGCGCATCGGGTCCGGATCCAGCTGCATGTCCCAACGCGCCAGCCGGCCGCGCTCCCAGGGCTGTACCGGCGTGGTAGCGCAGGCGCCGAGCATGCAGGCCGCGCACAAGCCCAAAGTCCAACGCCAGATGGGTGCGTTATTGAGCATCAGTCGTCTCCAGCAGGGCGTGAATCCGCTCACGCAGAGCGTCCAGTTCTTCCGGCCTGAAACCGACGTTGCGCGTGTCAATCACGCCATTGCGGTCGAGCAGATACGACGTCGGCATCGTCGGTGGGGCGTAGGTGGTCGCGATCGTGCCGTCATCGTGAATGATGAACAGTCTGATCCGCCGGCGCTCGAGAAAGCGCCTGGCCGAATCCAGGTCTTCGTCGACGTTGACAGCGAGGATTTCAAAATTCTCGGCGCCAATCTCCGCGCGCAGCGCCTCATACATCGGCAGCGAATGCAGGCAAGGTGCGCACCAGGATGCCCAGAAATCTACCAGAACCACCCTGCCCCGCAGCTGTTCCAGGCTGATCGGCTCTCCCGTCTGCAGATCCGGTCCGGAAATGGCTGGAGCGGGCTGGCCGACGGTTACCGCCAACACCGGCCCACCGAGTGCCAGCAAGATCCATCCAAGCTGTGCGACCTTGCGTGCCACGGCCAATCTCCCCAGGACTCACCCCCGTCAACGCTTTATACACCGGCTCGTTTACAATGATGATCAAGTGCATCGCGATCATCGCTGATCGAACCGCATCAAAGCGCCACGTCAACCATCGCCCTGCCGCACAGGATCCACGCCATGAACGCAATCCAAGTCTTCATCCGCTGCTTGGGCCTGTTGCTGAGCCTCGCCACCCTCCAGGCACAGGCAGCCATAGTCACCGTGCGCCTCAGCAACAATGTTTTCACGCCCAATGACTTGACCATCAATGTCGGCGACACCGTGCGCTTCATCAACGATGCGGGCTTCCACGATGTGCGCGCCGACGATGGCAGCTACGGCAACACGCCGGCCGTGGCTGGCTGGCAGTTCGATCACACCTACAACAGCGCCGGCGAATTCCGGGTCTATTGCACGGTTCACTCCAGCCCCGGCGCCAACATCAACACCAGCATGAATGCGCGAATCACGGTGATCGCTGCGCCGACTTTTGCCATCAGCCAGGGGCTCAACGGCACCTGGGTAGACCCGTCGAATCTGGGCCAGGGATTCCTGTTTGACTTCAGCACCGCCAACAGCTTCATGTTCGGCGCCTGGTTCACCTACGACACCGCGGCCAGCGCGCAGCAGAAGCTGGGGGTAGCCACCTCCCGCTGGTTGACCCTGCAGGGCAACTATCAGGGCGATACGGTCACGCTGGATGTGTTCGAGACCAGCGGCGGCGTGTTCAATCAGCCAACCACGACCACCACGACCCAGATCGGCACCGCGACACTCAGATTCACCTCCTGCACCGAGGGCAGCCTGAGCTTTGCGCTGACCCAACCACCGATCAGCGGCACGATTCCGTTGCAGAAGGCACTACCGGCCTTCGGCAGCGGCTGTGCAGCGGCGACAGAGCCGGAATAGGCAGGCGCGAGAATCAGCAGGTCGGACGGCGCGTTTCAGCGCACTGTCCGAACTGCGGGGTAAGACCAGATCTGGCCGATCCGCGCAGCGTCAGCTGCCGGCAAGCGTCTTGCACAGCGTATGACCATCGCCATAGTCGATATCGGCAATGCGCCAGCCGTGTTCGTCCTGCTTCAACCGATAGCCGATTTCCACGGTCTGACCGAAGTTGTCAAAGCGCACCAGCGCAGTGACTTCAGTACCGCTGACCTTGGGCACGGCGATGTCGAACTGGCTGATCTCGAAATCCTGAGCGTAGTAGAAGGGGTCGAAGTCCAATAGGCCCACTTCATCGGAATCGGGCCGGTTGAGTTCCTGATCCAGGGCTTGCGCCAATTCGGGGGTGAAGAAACGCGCGCGCTCGGCCGCCGCAGCGGGGTCCAGCAATGGCCCCGCACCGTTGTCGTGCAACTGGTAGAGCGCGCGCAGCAGATCCTGCGGTGAATCATTCGGTGTCGCTGCGAGCAACGGCAGACTGACCATCATCAGAAATCCCATCCATATCCGGATCACCAGCGTATCTCGAGGCAGGAATTGAGCGCGGATGCTAGCAGCCTGTTGCTGTTGCCAGCCCCGATTCGATCAGCCCGCGCCCGCAGCCAGACAGACCTTGCCCGCTGGCCGCCCGGATCACTGGCGATGCTGTTCATGCCGCCATCTGGCGGCATTGATCCCGGAAAACCCTCCATGAAATTGCTGATTGTCTCTGCCTTGATGGCTGCCGCACTCGCCAGCGCCCCCGCCCACGCACGCAAGGATTGCGAGGAACTCAAGCGCGAGATCGCGGCCAAGATCGACGCCAAGGGCGTGAAAGCCTATACGCTGGACATTCTGGCCAGTGCCGACGAAAGCGCCGCCATAACGGTAGGCAACTGCAATGGCGGCACCCAGAAGATCGTCTATCAGCGCGGCGCAACTGCACCGGTGGTGGCTGTCAGCGAGACCGCCAAGCCGGCGGACTGAGTGAGATCTCAGGCTGCCAGCGCCTGAATCTGCCGATTGCCGATACGACTGACGCCCGAGCCGGCTTTGCCACAAAGGGCGACAACGGCGGTGGCCACGGCGCCGGCGCTGATGGCCCCGTACTGACGCAATGGACCGATCAGCAGCGGATTGAACCAGGGCGCCAGAGCCTGGGCGATGCCCTCGCCCGGGCGCGGTGGTCCGTTGCGCTGGCCCAGCAGCAGGCCCGGATGCAGGAAATCGACCCGCGCAAAGCCGAGCGCTGCAATCTGTGCCTCCATCTCGCCCTTCACCCGCAGGTAGAGATTTCGCGAGCTTGCTTGCGCGCCCACGGATGACACCACCAGCGCCTGAGTGGCGCCCTCGGCACGCGCCAGCTGCGCCAATGTCACCACCAGATCGCGGTCGACGGCCGCGAACGCGGATGCCGACCCGGCCTGACGCAAGGTCGTGCCCAGCGTCGAAACGAAGACCTGCAGCCGCGCATCGGCGCCCCGCAACTGCGCAGTCAGTTCTGCCAGGCCGTCGGCGTTGCCGAACTCGGCCTGAATCTGCTGCAGATTCGGATGTTTCAGCGCCAGCGGACGACGCACCAGGGCAAATACGCGAAAACCCTCGGTTGCCGCCCGCTTCAACAGCTCAGGCAGTGCCAGGCCGCCCACCAAGCCGCTGGCGCCCGCGAACAGCACATCTCTTGCTGATTGGTCTTTCATGATCGGCAGTGTACCTTGGGAACGGTCAGCGCACGGCCACGATGGCCGGCACAAAGGATTGCCACTGACGCTGGCTTCAGGACGTATGATGACACCCAGGTCCATGAGTGAATCGACGATCACCGGCGATGAGCGCTACACCACTGGACGACGAAGAAACGCCGCTGTTATGGGCCGATGACGAGGTCGGCGCGCCGGAGCAGTTCTGGCGCGTACTGATTGTCGACGACGAGCCGGCGGTGCACGAGGTCAGCTCGCTGGTGTTGAACAGCCTGCGTTTCCGCGACCGCCGCCTCAGCTTTCTCAATGCCTACGATGGCGCCCAGGCACGGCGCTTGCTGGCCGACTATCCGGACATCGCCGTCATCCTGCTGGATGTGGTCATGGAAACCGACGATGCCGGGCTGCGTCTGGTGCGTCATATCCGTGAGGAACTGGGAAACGACCTGGTCAGGATCATCCTGCGCACCGGCCAGGCTGGTCTGGCGCCCGAACGTCTGGTCATCCTCGACTACGACATCAACGACTACAAGGAAAAGACCGACCTCACCGCGCAGAAACTGTCCACCGCGGTCGTCGCCGCATTGCGCGGCTATCTGGCGCTGACCGAACTGGCCGAACTCAATCGCGTGCTTGAAGACAAGGTGGCCCAGCGCACCCAGGAACTGGTTCAGGCCAATGCCCGGCTGCAGCAATCACTGAATGCGCTGGAACAGGGCGAGCGCGCCGGACGCCAGGTCCAGTTCAAGCTGCTGCCCAAGCCCGCCTGGACGCACGCGGGCTTCCATTTTTCGCATCTGCTGATGCCCTCGGAGTTCATGAGTGGCGATTTTGTCGACTATTTCGCCATCGACGATGACCAGATCGGCTTCTACATCGCCGACGTCTCTGGTCATGGCGTGGCCTCGGCCTTCGTCACCGTTTATCTGAAGCGCTTCATTGCCACGGCGCTGGACGGCGTGGGTCAAGGGCTACCGAGCCCGATCACGAATCCGGCGCTGCTGCTCAGTCAGCTCAATAGCGAGTTGCTGCGAGACCGCATCGGCAAGCACATTGCCATCTTCTACGGCGTGATCGACACTCGACTGCAGACCCTGCACTACGCCAACGCCGGGGCTACACCCTTTCCCCTGCTCGCGGATGCCAGCGGCTGTCGCTATCTGCAAGCGCGCAGCACGCCGGCTGGCATGCTGGCGGGGTCGGAGTATCACAACCAGACGCTGGCATTGAGCCCGCCCATGTGCCTGCTGCTGTGTTCCGACGGCGTGCTGGAGATTCTTCCGGAGCATTCCACCGAGCAGCGCTGCGAGCGGTTGCGCCAGGTGCTGACCCCGCAGATCGACAATCTCGAACAGATCCGGGCGCAACTGGGACTCAATCCCGAAGATCCGCACCCGGACGATGTCGCCCTGCTGCTGATTCGCTGGGACACCCGCAGCGGCGATTCTTCCGGCTGATGGACGTCATCATTGCCGAAGCGCAAAGCGCTGGAATCCATTTTCTCAAGCTCGGTGGCGAGTTGCGACACGACAACGCCGCACCGCTGGAACGGTTGATCGAGAACTGGTTCTCAGCCGACCCTGTGACCGTCAAGGCCGCCGTCATCGACCTCAACGAGCTCCGCTTCATGGACAGTACCGTGATCGGACTGCTGGCCGTCATCGTCCGCGAACTGGCCGAACGCGGGCTGCCCATGGCCACGGTGTTCTCGACCCAGCCCGAGATCAACCAGCTGCTGCACAGCCTGCGTCTGGACGAAGCCGTCACCCTGGTCGAAGCCGGCAGCGAAGCGGGAAGCCAGCTGTCGCCCGCTGCGGTCCGGGATCAGCCTGGACAGGTCTCAGCCGCCAGCATCCTGCGCGCACACGAGCAGCTGATCGAGTTGAACGAGGCCAATCGCGCCGCTTTTCAGCCAGTCGTGGATCTGTTGCGGCAGGGGTGAGGCGTAGGTGCGAGACCGTATGACGCTATCGGATCATTTCGTCGTGCGGAACCTGAAGGACTTCATCGAGGCACCCGGGGCCGGGGCCGAGGGATCTGCCTCGCGTCGCGTTCAAAACATGCGTCCAGGCTGGGCACCTGCCCCCTGCCCCAGGGACGCGCGTGCGAACCGTCTCATGATGAGGCAGGACCCGGCGGTAACCGCTCCTACGCCTCTTCCACCGCCTCGAAGTCGATCTCGTCCAGCCGCGAGGGTTCGCCGAACAGATGTCCCTGGACATAATCGACCTTGGCGGCGCGCAGCCAGGTCAGGGCCTTGGGCGAATCGACGCGTTCAGCGATGACCTTGAGCTTGAGCGTGTGCGCCATCTGCGTAAGTGACAGGGCCATGGCCCGATCAACCTCACTGCCCTGCTTCTCGGCGACGAACTCGCCGCTGACCTTGACCAGGTCCACCGGCAGCCACTTGAGGTGCGACAGCGAATTGTTGCCGGCGCCGAAATCGTCCAGCGCGAAACGGCAACCCAGCTTCTTCAGCTGGGTGATGAAGCGGCGTGCTGCGTGCAGCTGGAAGATCTCACCGGTTTCGGAGATCTCGAAGATGAAGCGGTCCGGGCGCACGCGGTGGCTGGCGAAGGTGTTCTCGATATGCACCAGTGCCTCGGCATCCTGCAAGGTCTGGTTGGACAGATTGATCGAGAAACCGACCCTGGAATCGTCGCTGAGGCGCGTGGCCATGCGCACGGCGCGCGCCACCACCCACAGATCGATCTTGGGCATCAGATTGGCACGCTCAGCCAGCGGCACGAAAACGCTGGGACTGACCCATTGCCCATCGCGATTGACCATGCGAATCAGGATCTCGTAGATCTGCTCGCCGGTATTGACTCGCGGCGTGCCGGTCTTGCCGCCGGCCGGCAGGCATTCGATGGGAATGATCGGATGCCCGAGCAGGATGATCCGGTCCTCGCCCATGGCTTCGCGGATGCGTTGGGCCCAACCCGCTTCGAGTTCGCGCGCGGCGCGCGAATCACTTTCAACAACGAAGATCTGGGTCTGGTTCTGGCCCCTTCGCTTGGCCTGGGCGCAGGCCTGGCGGGCATTTTCCAGCACATATTCAGCGGAGGGCGAGTCCTTGCTGACGATGGCGACGCCCACCGACACGGTCACACCCAGCGCGCGCCCGGCATGATCGGTGTAGCGCGCTTCACGCAGCATTTCACGCAGGCTGTCAGCCAGCGTGTAGATATGTTCCAGCTGCACATCTTCCAGTCGCAGCGCGAACTGATCGTGCTCCAGCCGTGCCAGACCATCGTGATCGCGCAGGCGCGCCTGCAAGCGCTGGCCGATGTCGACCAGCAACTGCTGACCGGCAATTTCACCTGCATTTTCAAGCACCTGCGTGTAGCGATCGACGTCGATGAAGAGGATCGCGCCATAGCCGCCAGCCTTGCGTCGGTCCACCGACTGCGCCAGCTCGGCCAGGAACTGACGCCGGTTGGCCAGGCCGGTCAGGACATCATGATCGATCTCCCAGCGCACCCTTTCCACGCTCTTGCGCTCGGAGATGTCGCGAAACACCACCACTGAACCTTCGGTCTCGCCGGCCACCAGCATCGGCACCAGACTGCATTCCACCGGCAGCATGCGGCCATCGGCGGTGGCAAAAACCGTCTCCACCCGCACCGAGACATCGGCGCGCTCCACCGCCAGGCGCAACTGACCACCATCCTTGCCGACCAGCTCGGACTCGTCGTTGCACCCCAGCAATCGACAGGCCGTAGGATTGGCAAAGGTCACCACACCGGCCTCGTCCAGGCCGTAGACGCCGTCCCCCACCGAACGCAGGATGCCGTCCAGGCGCCGCCGCTCGCTGTCCGTATTGCGCCGATCGTAGACCGAGCGGGCCAGCGCCTTGATCCGCGCCAGCGTCAGCGACACCACCTCGTTCTTGAACATGCATTCGACGGCACCGGCATCCAGGCATTTCTGGATCAGTTCATCGCCATAGGTGGCAGTGATCATGGCCACCAGCGCGCCCTCGGTGGCCGGATCTGCGCGCAACTTGCGTACCAGTTCGTCGCCAGTGCCATCGGGCAGGTAATAGTCGACCACGATCAGATCGTATCGCCCGGCGCGAGCGCGGGCGAAACCCTCGGCAATGCTCTCGGCCAGATCGACCTGCATGCCCTGTTGGGTCAGCAACTGGTGGTAGGTCCGGCGCACGCTGACCGAGTCATCGACCAGCAGCAGGCGCATCGGACTCTGCGGCGTCACCCGTTCGGGGGGCGTGCTGAACAGCAGATTCGGCGACAGTTCGCTGATGGCACCCGGCACCTGCCAGAACTGCGACCACAGCAGGCGCATCGAGCCGCCACGGCGCTCCAGCCAGGAATCCAGCCTGGGCAGGGGCGCATGGCTGAGGATCAACAGCGGCAAGATGCTGCCAGGCAGCTCGCGCACTATCTTCAGCAGCGCCTGGCACTCGGCCGGTTCACGCTCGGGTATGCCGATGACCAGCAGCGCCGGTAGCCGCGAAGCCACCACCCGCTGGCGCATCTCGTCGACGGCATCACCAAAGCGCTCGAAATGACAGGCGATACCGACGCCGGCCGACTCCAAGGTGCGCTCCAGCAAATTGCATAACGTCGCCGAGCGTTCGACGACCAGGATCTCGGGCATGTGACGGCATCAGGAAGCGCATTCAGGAAGCTGCAATGTTGCAACAGTACGAACGGAATGAACAGGCCGACGAGCGGCGCTGAAACGACTTTGTCACAGCTGTCGGGAATTCTTCGCGGCTTCCGCAAACACTGGAAGATTCCATGCGCAGAATCGCTCTTGCCATCGCCGTCAGCCTGGCATTGCCGGGTACAGTCCTGGCTCAGGCCACCTCACTCAGCCGCATCGGCGGTTACAGTTCCGGCCTCGGGGAAGGGTCGATCGAAATCTCCGCCTTCGACCCGGTCAGCCGCCGAGTCGCCAGCGTCAACGGCAGCGATTCCAGCTTCGACCTGATCGACCTGTCCAATCCTGCTGCCCCCGTTCTCGTCCAGCGCGTCAGTACAGCAGCCTTCGGCAGCCCCAACAGCGTCGCCATCAGCAACGGCGTGCTTGCCGTCGCCATTCAGGACGCCAATCCGCAAAACAATGGTCGTGTGGCGTTCTATTCCACCAACGGCGCCTTGCTCGGCAGTGTTGTCGCAGGCGCGCTGCCGGACATGCTGACCTTCACCCCGGACGGCCACTACGTGCTGGTCGCCAATGAGGGCGAGCCCGACACTGACTACAACGTCGATCCGGAGGGCAGCGTCTCGATCATTGACATCAGCGCCGGCATTGCTGCCGCGACCGTGCGCCAGGTTCGCTTCAACGATTTCAACGTGGGCGGATCGCGTCATGGCGAATTGCCGGCCGCCGTGCGCATTTTCAGCCCCGGCGCCACGGTGGCGGAGGATCTGGAACCCGAATACATCAGCGTCACGCCAGACAGCCGCACGGCCTTTGTCGGGCTGCAGGAAGCCAACGCGCTGGCGGTGATCGACATTGCCAGTGGCACGGTCAGCCGGATCCTTGCCCTGGGCTTCAAGAACCACAACCTGCCAAACCAGGGACTGGACCCCTCTGATCGTGATCTGCCAGGCAATCAGCCGGCGATCTCGATCCGCAACGTACCGGTATTTGGCATGTATCAGCCCGATGGCATTGCCGTCACCACCGACAGCAATGGCCAACCGGTGGTATTCACCGCCAATGAGGGCGACTCCCGCGACTACGACGCGTTCTCCGAAGAAGTTCGAGCCGGTTCCGGCAGTTACGTGCTCGATCCCACCGTGTTTCCCGACGCCGCAACCCTGAAACAGAACGCCAATCTTGGTCGCTTGAATGTCACCAAGTCCCTGGGGGACATCGACGGCGACGGCGACTTCGACGCCATCTACGCGTTCGGAGCCCGTTCGATGTCGGCTTTCGACGGCAACAGCGGCGCGTTGGTGTTCGACAGCGGCGACAGTTTCGAACAGACCATCGCTGCGCAAGTGCCGACGCTTTTCAATTCCGAGGGCACGACCGCCACTTTTGATGGCCGCAGCGACAACAAGGGTCCGGAGCCGGAGGGTATCGTCATCGGTGATGTGGGCGGTCGCAAGTACGCATTCGTGGGCCTGGAGCGCATTGGCGGTGCCTTCGTCTACGACGTCACCAACCCACGCGCGCCTGTGCAGCTGGGCTACAGCAGCGCCCAGGGTGGCGATGTCTCGCCGGAAGGCGTGGCCTATATCGCACCGGCGCAAAGTCCCAGTCAGCGTGCCTTGCTGCTGATGTCGCACGAAGTCAGCGGTACGCTCGGCGTCTACCAGGTCGACACCTGCACAGTATCCGCCATCCAGGTCTTTGCGCCTGACCAGATCCAGATCAGCGGCTATTGCCCGACAGGGCTGGATATTTATTGCGTTCGTCAGGGCACGCCGTTGCAGGTCGCAAGCGGCATCAGCGTCAACACCCAGACCACGGCAACGGCGGCTCTGCAGTTTGGCGACCGCTGCTATGCCTCGTTGCCGGGGCAGAATTCAGCCATCAACGGCATCCAGGCCACGCTTGACCGCGTACCGATCCCGGCCACCCATCCGCTCGGCAGCCTGCTGCTGGCCCTGATCTCCATGTTGCTGGGAGTGCTGACGCTGCGACGGCAAGTGCGTTAGCCCGCAGCGAACGGCGGACTCCTTCGGCAAATCCGAGGGAGTCCGCTACCGCTCAGACACAAGCGACCTTCCAACCCGGCTGTTTCGGCCCGAACCCACATGGATAGCGCTGCTGGCAGGTCCAGACTTGTCCGGCTGACCGTTGCCGCTGCGGATCAGGCAACGTCGCAAGCACTCACCGCCATCGAAAGCCGCTCCGGAACCCATGCTGGAGCCCGGGCTCCAATCGCGGGCTTTGCTGCATCGCTCAGGCACGATAGGCTGGGGATTCCCGCCTTTCCGGATCACACCATGCCGAGCTTCATGCCACCTGAGCGTTTGCTGTTGGGCCCAGGCCCATCCAATGTGCCATCTCGCATCCTGCAGGCGCTGGCGCGCCCGACCATCGGCCATCTGGACCCGCAGTTCGTCAGCATGATGGACGAGCTGAAGGCGCTGTTGCGCTACGCCTTCATCACCGAAAACCCGCTGACCGTGCCGGTTTCGGCACCGGGTTCGGCCGGCATGGAGACCTGCTTCGTCAATCTGATCGAAGCCGGCGACACCGTCATCGTCTGCCAGAACGGCGTTTTCGGCGGTCGCATGAAGGAGAACGTGCTGCGCATCGGCGCCACCCCGGTCATGGTGCAGGACGATTTCGGCAAGGCCATCGACCTCAACAAGGTCGCCGAAGCACTCAAGGCCAACCCTGGGGCCAAGGCGCTGGCCTTTGTCCATGCGGAAACCTCGACCGGTGTCGAATCCGACGCCCAGGCCCTGTGCCAGCTGGCGCACGAGCACGGCGCACTGGCCATTGTAGATGCCGTCACCAGCCTGGGCGGCATTCCGCTACGGGTGGATGCCTGGGGCGTGGATGCCATCTACTCCGGATCGCAGAAATGCCTGTCGGCACCGCCGGGACTGTCGCCGGTGAGCTTTGGCGAGCGCGCCGTCGCCGCGCTGAAGGCCCGCAAGACGCCGGTACAGAGCTGGTTCCTCGATCTCAGTCTGGTCATGGCCTACTGGCAGGGCGAGGGCGCGCGCAGCTACCACCATACGGCCCCGGTGAACATGCTTTACGGCCTGCACGAATCACTGGTGATGCTGCAGGAAGAAGGCCTGGAAGCGGCCTGGGCCCGACATCGGCGCAACCACGAACGTCTGCGCGACGGCCTGCAGCGAATGGGGCTGGAGTTGCTGGTGGACGAACGCCACCGCCTGCCGCAATTGAACACCGTCTGCATCCCCGAAGGCGTCGAGGATCTGCCCGTGCGCCGGCAGTTGCTGGACCAGCATGGCATCGAGATCGGTGCTGGCCTGGGCTCGCTGGCCGGCAAGATCTGGCGTATCGGCCTGATGGGCGCCAGCAGTCATCCAGACAGCGTCGATCGCGTGCTGGCGGCGCTTTCGCAGGTGCTGAATCGTCCGTTGTAGGAGCGACCTTGCGTCGCGACCGGCGAATCGGATCGCGATCTCGATCGCGGATAAATCCGCTCCCACAGTAGGAGCGACCTCGCGTCGCGACCGGCGAATCGGATCGCGATCTCGATCGCGGATGAATCCGCTCCCACAGCAGGAGCGACCTTGCGTCGCGACCGGCGTGTCGGATCGCGATCTCGATCGCGGATAAATCCGCTCCCACAGTAGGAGCGACCTCGCGTCGCGACCGGCGAATCGGATCGCGATCTCGATCGCGGATGAATCCGCTCCCACAGTAGGAGCGACCTCGCGTCGCGACCGGCGTGTCGGATCGCGATCTCGATCGCGGATGAATCCGCTCCCACAGCAGGAGCGACCTTGCGTCGCGACCCGGACCGCGACAATCCAACCACGAGGCAGCCTCAGCTCAACAGCGCATCGCAGAGGACGCAGAGGATAAGCAGCGAGAACGCAGAGGGCAGCGGCAGATTCAGGCAGACCAATCCTGGCAAAGCCCTTCTCCGTGTTCTCTCTGCTTTTCCTCTGCGTTCTCTGCGCCAGGCTTCTCGGACTCGGTCTGCCTCGATGCAGGATTTTCGCCGCGACGGTCGCGACGGTCGCGCCGCAAGGGCGCTCCTACGACAGCAGCGCCTGCACGGCCTCGATGTCGAAGGGCCAATCGAGCGCGCGACCGTCGCTGGATTCGACCACGGGTATGCGCAGTCCGTAGGCCACGCCCAATTCCGGATCGGCGTCGATATCGATCATGGTGATGATCCGGTCGAGTCCGGCCTCGTGCAGCATTGCCAGCGCCTGATCACACAGCTCGCAGTGCTCACGGTGATAAAACTGAAGGCGCATTGTCACTCCGTGTTCGCAGCGTGGATTAGCCAAGCATAATCCTCGGCCCCGGACACACACTGAACACCGCCATGGCTGTCAGCGTTTTCGACTTGTTCAAGATCGGCATCGGCCCGTCTTCCTCGCACACCGTCGGGCCCATGCGTGCGGCCTGCCGCTTCGCCGGCCGCCTGGAAGAGCGCGAGGTGCTGGCCCGTTGTGTGCGCCTGCGCGGCGAACTGTTTGGCTCACTGGCCCATACCGGTCGCGGTCACGGTACCGACAAGGCGGTGCTGCTGGGTTTCGAGGGCTCGGAGCCGGACCAGTGTGATCCCGATCTGATTCCGCAGTCGCTGGAGCGCATCCGCGCCAGCAAGCGCCTGAATCTGCTGGGCAAACACGAGATCCGCTTCGACGAGAAGACTGATCTGGTGTTCAACAAGCGGCAGAAACTGCCCTATCACTCGAACGGCATGCGCTTCACCGCCTACGACGAACGCGACGAAGTGCTGTTCACCCGCGACTACTATTCGGTGGGCGGCGGCTTCGTGGTCAATCACGACGAGGCTGCGGCCGATCGCATCGTGCCCGACGCCACGCCGATGCCCTACCCTTTTTCCAGCGGCGACGAGTTGCTGGCGCGCTGTGCCGAATCCGGTCAGTCGATTGCGCAGCTGGTATTCCAGAATGAACTGGCCTGGCGCAGTGAGGCCGAAATCCGCAGTGGCCTGATGACCATCTGGCAGGCCATGCAGGACTGCGTCGCCCGCGGCCTGCGCGAGGGCGGCGTGCTGCCCGGCGGGCTCAAGGTGGTGCGCCGCGCACCGGCGATGCAGCGCGAACTGACCGCCCGCCCGGAAGCCAATCTGCGTGATCCGCTGACCATCCTCGACTGGGTCAATCTGTATGCACTGGCGGTCAACGAGGAGAACGCGGCCGGCGGTCGGGTGGTTACCGCACCCACCAATGGCGCCGCCGGTATCGTGCCGGCCGTACTGCACTACTACGCCCGCTTCTCCCCCGGCGCCAACGATGAGGGGGTGCTGAATTTTCTGCTGACTGCCGGCGCCATCGGCATTCTCTACAAGGAAAACGCCTCGATATCCGGCGCTGAAGTGGGCTGTCAGGGCGAGGTCGGCGTAGCCTGCTCGATGGCGGCCGGTGGCCTGACCGCAGCTCTGGGCGGCAGCGTCCTGCAGGTCGAGAACGCCGCCGAGATCGGCATGGAACACAATCTCGGCCTGACCTGCGATCCCATCGGCGGCCTGGTCCAGATTCCCTGCATCGAGCGCAATGCCATGGGCGCGGTCAAGGCCATCAATGCCTCGCGCATGGCCCTGCGCGGCGACGGCAAGCACCATGTGTCGCTGGACAAGGTCATCAAGACCATGCGCGACACCGGCCGCGACATGCAGGACAAGTACAAGGAAACCAGTCGCGGCGGTCTTGCAGTGAACGTCATCGAATGCTGAAACGTCTGCTCTCGCTGCTGGCACAGGCCTGGATCATCCTCGGCATCTCTGTGCTGTTGCTGTTCTTGAGCGACCAGCTGCTGCGCCTGGTGTTGCCGGCGCCAGCCACAGACGCGCCGGTGGATGCGGCCATGCAGGCGCCGCCGCGTGAACAGGCGGACGCGGTCGCCGCCGACGGCTGGATCACCCAGTACTGGCGCGAGCATGCCGCCTCTCGCTACACCGAGTGGCACAGCTATGTGTACTGGCGCCGCCGTGGCTACGCGGGCGAGCTGATCCATATCGATGCCCATGGCTTCCGCCAGACCCCGCACGTACAGCCCAGGGCCGAGCGCCACATCTGGCTGTTTGGCGGTTCGACCGTGTGGGGCACCGGCAACCGTGATTCAGGCACGCTGGCGGCGCAACTGGAACAGATTTACCTGGAACGGGCGCCCGAACTCGGCGTGCGCGTCGACAATTTCGGCGAGTCGGGCTATGTCAGCCGCCAGAGTCTGACCGCCTTCCAGTCGGCCTTGAACTGTCCTGAGGCCCCGGCCGATCTGGCGATCTTCCTCGACGGCGCCAACGATGTCTTCGCCGCACTGCAATCGGGCGTCGCCGGCCTGCCGCAGAACGAGGACAACCGCCGCCGCGAGTTCAACAGTTCCAGGCAGGCCGGGCAACTGCTGCGCTCCTGGCTGCTGCGGCTGGAGGGCATCATGCGACTGGCGGGCGTGTCGTCGAGCGCGATCACCGAGGCCGATTTGCCGGCCCTGGCCCAGGCCATCACCAACCACTACTTCAGCCAGATCAAACAGGCGCAGGCGCTGGCCATGCGCTTTGACGTGGACCTGATCTACCTGTGGCAACCCACGGCCTTTGACCGGAATCAGCCCCGCGGCGACGAGGCCAACATCGTTGGCGCATCGTCGGCGCTGCACGTGCAGCTGCAACGACTGAGCACGCAACAGGTGGCGACCCTGCATCAGAGCGCACAGCTGGCGCCGATCCTGCCGCTGGCGGATCTGCCCGGGATCTTTGACGACACCCCTGAGCCTGTGTTCTTCGATTTCGTGCATCTGTCCGAGGCCGGCCAGCGCATCTTGGCCGAGCAGCTTTACGCGCTCAGCGTCGAGAAACTGCGCCAGCGCACGGCCCGGCAATTGCCTCTGGATCGCTGCCCGGATCGACCGTTAGGCTAGGGTGTTGGTTGCTGGTTGTTGGTTGCTGGTTGTTGGTTGCTGGTTGCTGGTTGGCCCGCGCCAGTCGTCAGCAGCAGGCACTGAGCTTTGGTCTGGAGAGTGCTGCAGCATGGGTGTGAGACGCCTGTCAGAAGTAGGCCGAGGGTGCCGCGCAGCGGCTCCCCGGCGCTCTACGCTGCCCTGGAGGGCGCCGCGCTGCGGCGCCGCTTTGCGGTGCCAGGAGATCAACAGCGGCCGCGCAGGCGCGCGGCCCTCCTCGTCGCCAGCCCCTGGCCTGACGCTGCTGCTCGCTCTGGCGCTGCTGCTGACCGCCGGCAGCGCCTGGTCCAAACGCATCTATTCCTACAAGGACGAACAGGGCGTGTTGCACTACAGTGACCGGCCGCCGACCAACGCCACCGGCGACGTCAGCGAGGAGCTGGTTAAGGTCGATCCCCGCAAACTGGTGTTCCTGCGCGAGGAAGGCCCCGACGCCGACAAGCGGTTCTCATTGTGGAACGGCTATGGCGGGCCCATCGAGGTGCTGATGCGCTTCGACAAGGTGAGCAATGTGGTCAGCGAACCACCCTTGCCCGGCAGCCGGGTGATCCCCTCGCAGCAGTATTCGCTGATCCTGCAGGTGCAGCCCATCGATGAATCGCGCGGCTGGACCTATAGCTGGAGCTACCAATATGTTCCCGGCGATCCGGCGGCCAGACCGGATCCTGATGCGGTTTACCTGTTGCCTTTCGTTGAAGCCCGCCGGTTGGTGAGTCTGGAGAAGCTGTTCCAAGCCCCGGTGGCGGCATTCCGGAATTCTCGCGCTCTCACCCGATTCATGGACGCTTCCTGGCCAATCCGAGCGGCAGGCCTTGCCCTCAGGAGGATGGCCGCCGCGTTCAAACCCGCTCCACTGCACGTGGACCAGGGCTTCGGCGGCCAGTACAGCCACAGCGAAGCGCACAGCTACCACGCGGTCGATATCGCGATGGATGAGGGCACGCCGATCCGGGCATCCCGT
This sequence comes from Lysobacterales bacterium, assembly GCA_050250665.1. Lineage (GTDB taxonomy): Bacteria > Pseudomonadota > Gammaproteobacteria > Xanthomonadales > SZUA-5 > JADKFD01. Next base: position 25,296 of record JBFWOF010000024.1, read on the forward strand.
GCCGGTGTAGTCATGGCTGTGGAGAACGATTTCTATGGAGCCGGCACGAACCTCGCCAAGTTCGCCGACCGCGCCAACCATATCCGCATCCTGCACAGTGACGGCACCATGGCCGTCTATGCCCATCTGGCACTGGAAAGCGTGATCGTCGGCATCGGCGACCGCGTGCGCGCCGGCGAACAGATCGCCAGGAGCGGCAACACCGGCTTCTCCTCCGGCCCGCATCTGCATTTCGTCATCCAGCGCAACAGCGGCGGCACGCTGGTCTCCGTGCCCTTCGCCTTCACTGTAGACGGCCAGCGCATCGAACCCACCCAGGGCAAGATGCTCGGCGGTCAGTAGCGCGGAACCCGCCTGCCTGACAGCGGTAACGAGCGACAAGCTCCGCAAGGCGGATTCCGCCGCTCACCGCTGCCAGAAGCCGGACACAGAGAACGCCAAGGAAAAACAGATAGAACGCAAAGGATCGCAAGCTTGTTTGTCGGACTGCCTTGCCGAGGGCGCAGGTATCAATGCGTCATTGCGAGGAACACTGTGACGAAGCATTCCAGGGATTCGCAGCCGTGCTTCTGGATTGCTTCGCTCCGCTCGCAATGACGCCGGTGGTTCATGGCACGTGTGCAGCCAGCTCTCCATGAACCTAGCTCGTAAGTCATTGATTGTCAGTTGGCGGGTGTAGGTTGGGCTAAGCGCAGCGTGCCCAACGTCGGGCCCATCTGTTGGGCGCGCTGCGCTTAGCCCAACCTACGGTTCATGGCCCATGGGCCGTCTCGGGCGAAACAGGTGGCTCGCAATGAGGCCGGTGGTTCATGGCACCTGTGCAGCTAGCTCGCAATGACGGCTGCTTGTCTCCCACACTCACGGGATGACCGAAAAATGCGGCCTGCATTTCCGATCTCTTCAGGGCATCTTCAAGATCTGAACGCTGTTCTCTGTGTTCTCTTGGCTTTTCCTTGGCGTTCTCTGTGTCCAGCTTCTGGCCACGACCTGCCTCAGGAAAAGATTGTCGCGGTTGCGGCCGCGCCAGCGCGCAGCCACCGTCAGAGTCGCTTCGAAGCTGTCACCGGCCCCGCTCTCAGCCGGCCTTCTCGGCCGCATGCTTGGCCAGCATCATCCAGGTTTCGACCACGGTATCGGGATTCAGCGACACGCTTTCGATGCCCTGATCGAGCAGCCACTCGGCCAGATCCGGGTGGTCCGACGGCCCCTGGCCGCAGATGCCGATGTACTTGCCGCGGGCCCGGGCGGCCTTGATCGCCATCGACAGCAACGCCTTGACGGCATCATTGCGCTCATCGAAGAGATGGGCGATGACTGCCGAATCGCGATCCAGACCCAGTGTCAGCTGAGTCAGATCATTCGAACCGATCGAGAAGCCGTCGAACAGATCCAGGAATTGATCGGCCAGCAGCGCATTCGACGGCAGCTCGCACATCATGATGACCTTGAGGCCGTTCTCGCCGCGCTTGAGGCCGAATTCGGCCAGCGTTTCGATGACCTTGCGGCCTTCGTCGACGGTGCGTACGAAGGGAATCATGGCCCAGGCATTGCTCAGGCCCATCTGCTCGCGCACTTTCTTCAGCGCCCGGCATTCCAGCTCGAAGCAAGGCTTGAAACTGGGATCGATGTAGCGCGAGGCGCCGCGGAAACCCAGCATCGGGTTCTCCTCGTGCGGCTCGTAAGCCTCGCCGCCGAGCAGATTGGCGTATTCATTGGACTTGAAGTCCGACAGCCGCACGATCACTGGATTCGGCGCAAAAGCCGCGGCGATGGTAGCAATGCCCTCGGCCAGACGATCGACGTAGTAGCTCACCGGATCGGCATAACCGGCGATGCGCTCGTCGATGCGCGCACGCATTTCCGGGGTCTGCCGGTCGTATTCAAGCAAGGCCCGCGGATGTACGCCGATATGCGAGGCGATCACCATTTCCAGGCGGGCCAGACCGACCCCGGCATTCGGCAGCATCGCAAAATCGAAGGCCCGCTCCGGGTTGGCCACGTTCATCATCACCTTCAGCGGTGCCGGCGGCATGTCCCCCAATCGGGCCTCGTGACGGTCGTAGCGCAGCAATCCCTCATAGATGAATCCGGTATCGCCTTCGGCGCAGGACACGGTCACATCCTGACCATCTGTCACCTGCCGGGTGGCATCGCCACAGCCAACGACTGCCGGCACGCCGAGTTCGCGGGCAATGATCGCGGCATGGCAGGTACGACCGCCGCGATTGGTGACGATGGCGCTGGCGCGCTTCATCACCGGTTCCCAGTCGGGATCGGTCATGTCGGCGATCAGCACATCGCCGGGCTGGACGTGATCCATGTCGTCCAGCGACTTGACCACGCGGGCCGGGCCGGCACCGATGCGCTGGCCGATGGCGCGGCCTTCCACCAGTACCTTGCCGCGCTCCATCAACTTGAACTTCTCCTGCACCTGCAGGTGGCCACGGCTCTTCACCGTCTCGGGCCGGGCCTGGACGATGTAGAGCTTGCCGGTCAGACCGTCCTTGGCCCACTCCACGTCCATCGGGCGCTGGTAATGCTTTTCGATGGTCATGGCCTGACGAGCCAGCTCGTGCAGATCGGCATCGTCGAGGCTGAAGCGGGTGCGGTCAGCAACGGTGGTCTCAACAATGCGCACGCGCTCGCCCGGCGCGTCGCTGTAGATCATCTTCTGTTCCTTGGAGCCGAGCCCGCGACGCAGCACAGCGTGATGACCGCTGGCCAGCGTCGGCTTGTAGACATAGAACTCGTCCGGATTGACCGCACCCTGCACCACCATCTCACCCAGTCCCCAGCTGCCGGTGATGAACACCACATCCGGGAAGCCTGATTCGGTGTCCAGCGTGAACAGCACGCCCGAGGCACCGACGTCGGAGCGCACCATCTGCTGCACGCCGGCCGAGAGGTACACGTCCTCGTGCTTGAAACCATGATGCACGCGATAGGCAATGGCCCGATCGTTGTAGAGCGAGGCGAACACCAGCTTGATCGTGGCCAGCACGTCCTCGACGCCGCACACGTTCAGATAGGTTTCCTGCTGCCCGGCAAAGGAGGCATCCGGCAGATCTTCGGCAGTCGCGGAGGAACGCACGGCCACGGCCGCGTTTTCGGTGCCGATCTTCCGGCACAACTCGGCGTAGCCGTCACGTACCGCCTGCTCCAGGGCCTCGGGAAACACCCCGTCTGCCACCCAGCCGCGTATTTCCTTGCCGACTTTGGCCAGCTCGCTGACGTTCTCGATATCCAGCGTCTGCAGGCGCTCATAGATGCGCTCGGACAAGCGGTTGGCGTGGATGAACTCGCGGTAGGCATCAGCCGTGGTCGCAAAGCCTCCGGGGACACTCACGCCCAGATGAGCCAACTGGCTGATCATCTCGCCGAGTGAGGCGTTCTTGCCGCCAACCTGGTGCAGATCGGCCATACCCACGTGATCGAGCCAGAGGATTTGGGGATTCACTGGTGTCTCCTTGCAAGGTGCCGAAGTGCCGGGAATCGATCCCCGACGCGAATCAGGCGCTGAATAGAGGCCGCGGATGATGCTTGGCCAAGCTAGAGTGCGCCAGCGAAAAAGTTCATCCCGACCAGGGATTGATCAGTTCGATACCGCAGTTTTCGAAGTCCCGCGTGTTGCGTGTTGCCAAGGCGGCGCCATGTAGCCTGCAGATTGCCGCTATCTGGGCGTCTGCGAGACTAATTGGGCGCCCGAGGCGCTCTCTGACCAGGGTCAGATCCGCGAGCAGCACGGTGGCTGCGACGGTGTAGGGCAATACCCGACCGGAAAAGTCCTCCTCGATGATGCCGTCGATGGCTCTTTTCAGCTGCTCCTGGCGCCGACCCGGCGGCAGACGCTCCGCGCCATAACGCAGTTCCGCAGCAGTCACCACGGTCATCATGCACTCGTTGATCAGCAGTGAGGCAAACCAGTGTTGAACGGTGGCATCCGGTTTCTGCCGCAACAGCTCCGACAGCACATTGGTGTCGAGAACGATCACGCTTCGAAATCAGCCGGTCGGACGGCATCGGAGCGCTCCGGCACTTCCAGTTGAATCTCGCCCATACCCTTGACGCGGGCGCGGATCGACCTCAGCAGTTCCTCACCGGTGGCCGCAGAACTGTCAGTCGCAGCTGCCAGCAATCGGCGAACATGCTCTTCCATGGAAATCCCGCGTTCAGCCGCTGCGACGCGCAAACGTCGCTTGAGGTCTTCGTCGATGTTACGCACCGTCAACACACTCATCGCTGCCTCCAATGACATCAATGCTGTCAATGACGTCATTATCTGACCCGGCAGCTCGCGCTGGCAAGTGCTTCGTCTCCCGGCTGCCGCCGGAGGCTGAGGAGGATTCTCAGTACAACTGCCGGTTCATGCCCAACGACTGCATGATCTTGCTGGCGATTTCCTCGATGCTCATGTGGGTGGAGTGCATCACCGGGATCGATTCACGCTTGAAGAAACGCTCGGATTCCTCGACTTCCCAACGACACTGGTCAATCGACGCATAGCGGCTGCCGGCGCGGCGCTGCTCGCGGATTTGGGCCAGACGATGCGGATCGATGGTCAAACCGTAGATGCGCTCGCGATGCGGCCTGAGCTTGGGCGGCAACTCGCCGTTCTCCAAATCTTCCGGCAGCAGAGGGTAGTTGGCAGCGCGCACGCCATAGTGCAGCGCCATGTACAGACAGGTGGGAGTCTTGCCCGAGCGCGAAACCCCCATCAGGATGACTTCGGCGTCACTGAAATTGGACTGCACGCCGTCATCGTGGGTGAGCGCGTAGTTAGTGGCGTTCATGCGCGCCTCGTACTCGGCCGAATCGGCGCCGCCATGGGCCTTGCCCACCTTGGGCGTGCGCGGCACCCCCAGTTCCTGCTCCATCGGCGGAATGAAGGGCGCGAACACGTCCAGCATCAGGGCCCCACTCTCGGCAATCAATGCGGACAGATGTCCGTCGACCACGGTGTTGATGACCACCGGGCGATAGCCGGTATCGTCGCCAAACCGGCGGATCTCCTCGGCTGCGGCGCGCGCCCGGGCCTCGTTGTCCACGAAGGGCAGTCGCCTTGTCTGGAAGGGAATGCCGTCAAACTGCGTCAAGACGCTGTGCCCGATGGTTTCGGCGGTCACGCCGGTACCGTCGGAGACATAGAAGATGGCGCGTGCTTTGGTGATCATTCTGGGCCTGCAGCGGATCCTCGAGATCTTCGATACTACGGGTCGAGCCGGCATTGAAGTGTCACCACTCGTGCTCTAGCTCCCTCCGACCGGAGCTGTGAAGGTCAAGGGCGCGCCACTGAGAGCCGGCTGCGATTGACGAGACTGCCGCAAACGCGTTCTATTGCAGCATCGAGCTATTCGATCCACAGGCAAGCCCGTGAACTATCGCCATGCGTTTCATGCAGGAAATTTTGCCGATGTGCTCAAGCACGCAGTGCTGGTAGGCCTGATCGAGGCGCTCAAGCACAAGAACACGCCATTTTGCGTGATTGATACCCACGCCGGACGGGCCCGCTATTCGCTCAGCTCCGAGGAAGCGGAGAAAACCCGGGAATTCGCCAGTGGCATCACACCGCTGCTGGGCTTGAGCCAGTTGCCGAGCTTGCTGCATGTCTATTTGAATCTGGTTCGATCCTTCAATGCCGGCCATGCCAACGCGCTGCACACCTACCCCGGATCGCCGCTGATAGCAGCTTCGCTGATGCGAGAAGACGACCGCCTGATCGCCTGTGAGCTGCAGCCCGATGAAGCTCGCCACCTGAAGCAGGAATTCGCCAGAGATGCGCGCGTCGCTTGCCACCATCGCGATGGCTACGAGGCACTGCGGGCCTTGCTGCCCCCCAAACAAAAACGCGGGCTGGTACTCATCGATCCGCCCTACGAGGCCCAACTGGGGGAATTCGATTCGATCATCGACGGCCTGACCGAAGCCCACAAGCGCTGGCCGAAGGGCATCTACGCGATCTGGTATCCGATCAAGCTGCGCCAGGACATCGAGATCTTCTATCGGCGCCTCGCCACGCTACCCTTCGACAACATCCTGGTGGCCGAATTCTGCCTGCACCAGCCCAACAGCGCCCTGCGCCTGAATGGCTGCGGGATGGCTCTGATCAATCCGCCGTACCGATTCGATCACACTCTGGCCGAGGTGTTGCCGGCACTGGCCCGGGCGCTGGAGCAGAGTCGCTATGGCAGTCACGAGCTACGCTGGCTCAGGCAGGACTGAGCCCATTTGCAGCCGTGCGCTGCCACATACCTGCGCCATCGGCGCATCCATCAGCAGGAGCAGACAGCATGAAACTCGGTGCCTTCTCGATCAGTCTGGCAGTCAAGGACATCGCTGCTTCGCGGGCCTTCTATGAAAAGCTTGGTTTCAGCGTGTTTGGCGGCAACCAGGAACATAACTGGTTGATCCTGAAGAACGGTGATCATCTGATCGGCTTGTTCCAGGGCATGTTCGAGCGTAACGCGCTGACCTTCAATCCGGGCTGGGACCAGAACGCCCAGGCGCTGGACGAATACACCGATGTCCGCGAACTGCAGCGCCAGCTCAAGGCGCAGGGTGTGACACTCACCAGCGAAGCCGACGAAAACAGCACCGGCCCGGCCCACATCGCCATGCTCGATCCGGACGGCAACCCGGTGCTGATCGATCAGCACCGCTGACCAGAACGGCCGCGTCTGGGTCGCTGCCGCTGATCCGAGGTAAACTGTGAACGTTTCCGGCCGACCACGCTGAGCCATGAGCGAACCGACCTTCCAGATCGTATTCCGCGGCAAGATTCTGAGCGGGTTTGACCGTGTACAGGTGCGAAGCAATCTGGCGCAGTTGTTCAAGACCGCCCCCGAACGCATGGACGCGCTGCTCGACGCGCCCAAGACGGTGCTCAAGACCGGCCTCAGCCGGGATGCCGCGGGGCGCTATCAGGAGGCACTTCGCCAGGCCGGCATCATGGTGGCCGTGGTCAGCGACGCACCCATTGCTGCGGCGGTTCCTGCTGTGGCCACGCCAGCACCGTCCCCCGAGACCCAGGCGCCGTCTGAGCCATCCAGCCCGGCGGCAAGCACGGAAGCGGTCCAGACCGACCAGGCGACTGTCGTTGCCGAGTCCGCGGACGGGCTGAGTCTGGCACCACCCGGCGCCACGATCCTGCCACCACCGGTGCGCAAGGTTGCCGAGATCGATACCTCCGCGCTCAGCCTGGCCCAGCTCGGCGGACCCTTGATCGACAAGAGGCCGGTAGCGCCGCCCGAATTCGATCTTTCCGGCATCAGCCTGGCCAACGACGAAGGCCCGATCGACCGCACTCCCAAGGCCGCAGCTGCGGCCATCGACGTGTCCGCACTGAGCCTGGCCGAGCAGCCGCCCGAGCCCGAGCGCGAACCGAGTGCGCTGCAGAAGCTGTTGTCTGCTTCCATCGATTGATGCGAAGAAACGATCGCGGATGAATCCGCTCCCACAGGGGCGCGTTTGCGGCTACCGGCTTTCCTGTGGGCTCTGCCCGCGAGTCGACGACCCAGGAGCAGGACGCGAAGGTCGCGAAGGAAAAGCAGCAAGAAGAGCAAGCAAGAGAAGCAATGTCTGATCGGAGGCCTGCTCCAACCGTGCTTTCGGCGAAAGCCAAGCTGGCGCGGGTCAGCAAGCCATGGCAGCGAACTCCCCATCGGAGCGGATGCCATTACAGCTCTCCTTCGCGACCTTTCTGCTTTTCCTTCGCGTCCTTCGCGTCCATCCCGGGTCCGGGAATCCCGACGAGCCAGTCGCGGATGAATCCGCTCCCACAGGCGCACGTTTGCGGCTACCCGCTTCCCTGTGGGAGCGGGCTCTGCCCGCGAGTCGACAACCCAAGAGCGGGACGCGAAGGTCGCGAAGGAAAAGCAGCAAGAAGAGCCAGCAAGAGAAGCAATGTCTGATCGAAAGTCGGCTTCACCGTTGCTTTTGGCGAAATCCGGGCCGGCGCTTCTGCTCAAGCCATGGCACCGAACTCCCCATCGGAGCAGACGCCGTTAAAGCTCTCCTTCGTGACCTTTCTGCTTTTCCTTCGCGTCCTTCGCGTCCATCCCGGGTCCGGGAACCCAGACGAGCCGGTCGCGGATGAATCCGCTCCCACAGGGGCGCGTTTGCGGCTACCGGCTTTCCTGTGGGCTCTGCCCGCGAGTCGACGACCCAAGAGCGGGACGCGAAGGTCGCGAAGGAAAAGCAGCAAGAAGAGCCAGCAAGAGAAGCAATGTCTGATCGGAAGCCTGCTCCGACCGTGCTTTCGGCGAAAGCCAAGCTGGCGCAGGTCAGCAAGCCATGGCAGCGAACTCCCCCTCGGAGCCGACGCCATTTCAGCCCTCCTTCGTGACCTTTCTGCTTTTCCTTCGCGTCCTTCGCGTCCATCCCGGGTCCGGGAATCCAGGCGGGCCGATCGCGGATGAATCCGCTCCCACAGGCGCGCGTTTGCGGCTACCCGCTTCCCTGTGGGAGCGGGCTCTGCCCGCGAAGGCTCTTCCGACCTGGCCGAAGTCCTCAGATCCGACGCACCCGGAAACTCCGACCCTTGATCTTGCCTGCGGTCAGCCGATCGAGCGCCCGTGCCGCGTGGCGGCGATCGATGGCCACGTAGGAACGTGTGGCGTAGACATCGATCTTGCCGATGGCGTCGGCGGTCAGGCCGGCGTCGCCGGTCAGGGCACCCAGAATGTCGCCTGGGCGCAGCTTGTCGCCGCGGCCACCGTCGATACGCAAGGTCACCATCTTGGCCGGCAAGGGACTCGGCGCCCGGGTGCTGGTCGCGCCGGACTTGCTCCATGCCAGCGGCGCACCCTGACTGGCTTCCAGCGCCAGTGCCCGCGGCAGCTCACGCGGCGTCACCAGGCTCAGGGCCAGACCGCTGCGCCCTGCCCGCCCGGTGCGACCGATGCGGTGCAGATAATCATTGGGATCGGGCGGCAGCTCGTAGTTGACCACGCAGGCCAGCTCGGTGATGTCCAGACCGCGCGCGGCGACATCGGTGCCGACGAGCACGCTGCAGCTGCGGTTGGCAAAGCGCACCAGCACTTCGTCGCGGTCGCGCTGATCCTTGTCGCCATGCAACGCCAGCGCGGCAAAACCCATGCTGGCCAGCATCGCCGCCACCTCGTCGGTGTCACGGCGGGTATTGCAGAAGATCACGCAGGATTCGGGTCGGCGCTCGGCCAGCAGATTGGCCAGCAGCATCGGTTTTCCGGCCAGATCGACCTGGAAGAACAGCTGCTCGATGACCGGCTGTTCGGAGGCGCCGTCGACCGTGACTTCGATCGGATCGCGCAAAGTGCTCTGGCAGATCGCCCGGATTTCCTCCGGGAAGGTCGCCGAGAACAGCAGGCTCTGACGGGTCTTCGGGGTCTTGCCGGCAATCTCGGTGATGGCCTCGGCAAAGCCCATGTCGAGCATGCGATCGGCCTCGTCCAGCACCAGGGTACGCACACCGTCCAGATGCAGCGCGCCCTTGCGGATCAGTTCCTGGATTCGTCCCGGCGTGCCGACGACCACATGCGGATCGTGCACCAGCGAGGCCAGCTGCGGCCGCAGGGCAATGCCGCCGCAGAGGATAGACAGCTTGAGGTTGGGAATGCCGCTGGCCAGACGCCGCAGCTGCTTGCCCACCTGATCGGCCAGTTCGCGGGTGGGGCAAAGCACCAGCCCCTGCACCTTGGTCAAGCCCGGATCCAGACGCTGCAGCAAGCCCAATCCGAAGGCGACGGTCTTGCCGCTGCCCGTGGGAGCCTGCGCGATCAGATCCTTGCCTTCCAGAATCGGCGGCAGACTCTGCGCCTGTATCGGCGTCAGCTTGGTATAGCCCGATGCGTCCAGACCCTGCATCAGGGTGGGAATCAAACCCAGTTTCGAGAATTCGCTCATTGCCCATGATCGCAGGAATGGACCGGCTTGGGCGTAACTATCCGGAAACGGGCGAACGCCGGGCTGGCAGATCGCGCCAATGCGCCTGGAACTGCTCGGGCGTCATGATCACGAATCCGGCGGCTGCGTGACTGCGCCTGGAAAGCACCAGCAGCGCACGATCACGACTGAGCAGTGCGCCGGCGCCGATTTCGGCCGCCAGTTGCACAAACATCTGATCATCCTTGTCGGCGCAGCGCGGAAGCCGAACGTCGGGGCTGACTCCCGTTGGATCATGCGCTTGTATCCAGCGGTCGTAAGCCGCCTGTGCCTGGCGCTGTCGCGATGCCGACAGGGCCAGTCCGGGCCGTGCCAGCACCCGCAGCCACTCCTCGCGCATCGGCGTGGAAGCCAGTGCCCGCATCGAGCCCTGTTCGAGCCCATGCATCAACCAGAGGCAACGTGGATCCTCGAACACGAACAGATCGAGACAGACGTTGGTGTCGATCACAAGCGTCATTGCGGTCATGCCCGCATCATCGGCCCGAGCGCCTCCGTGAGCAATTGACACCGGCGGTTGCATTCCGTTGGCTCGGCCACATATCTGCCAGGACCGTGCACTGTTTCACCATTGCCGGTGTCCTGTATTCACATCGCAGACCTTTGGGTGATTGCCCTTCGCGCTGTGGCACTGGAGAATCCATGCACCCTGACAGAAGCGACGCCCCAAAGTGAGTACTGCAGAACCCGGTTCGGTAGCCAATCTACGCCAGCTGTGCGCGCCCTTCGCCAAGCCGCATCTGGGCAAGGCCCTGTGGCAGATCGCAGACACCCTGATCCCCTTCATCGGTCTGTGGTCGTTGATGATCTATGGCGCCCTGTCCGACTGGAACTACCTCTGGATTCTGTTGCTGGCGCTGCCCACTGCCGGTTTGTATGTACGTCTGTTCATCATCCAGCACGATTGCGGACATGGCTCCTTCTTTGCCAGCAGCAAGGCCAACAATTCGCTGGGCGCCTTTTTGGGAATCATCACCCTGTTCCCCTATAGCTACTGGCGCAAGACCCACGCCGTGCATCACGGCACTTCGGGCAATCTCGATCGCCGCGAGTTCGGCGACGTCGACACGCTGACCGTGCGCGAGTATCTGTCACGGTCGCGTTTCGGACGCTTCTGCTATCGCTTCTATCGCGCCACACCGGTGCTGCTGATCATCGGTCCGATCTACCAGTTCATCATCAAGCACCGTTTCCCCTTCGATCTGCCGCGCTCGTGGAAGAAGGAATGGGCCAGCGTGTGGCTCAACAATCTGGTGCTGGCCCTGGTTTTCGGCGTGGTGATCTACGCCGTGGGCTGGAAGGCGCTGTTGATGGTGCATCTGCCGATACTGCTGATCGCCGGCGCCTTCGGCGTATGGCTGTTCTACGTGCAGCACACTTTCGAAAACGCTTATTGGGTGCGTGGCAAGGAGTGGAGTTCCGAGCAGGCGGCAGTGGCCGGCAGCTCCTATTACGATTTGCCGCGAGTGCTGCACTGGTTTACCGGGAACATTGGCTATCACCACATCCATCATCTGGCCAGCCGCATCCCCAACTATCGCCTGCACGAGGCCTTCAAATCACACCCGCTGCTGCAGAAGGCGCCGCGCCTGACGCTGTGGACCAGCCTCAAGAGCGCGCGGCTGAAACTGTGGGATGAGGACTTGCAGCGCATGGTCGGTTTCCCGCGTCGCGCCCGCGGCTGAGTTGAACCGTGCACCGTGGGAGCGGGCTGTGCCCGCGAAGGCTTGCCGGTCCAACCGGGCCAGTCGCGGATGAATCCGCTCCCACCGTCGAGACCACAACCTGATGGCATTGCATGCAGCGGCAGGGCCGAGACTCCGGCAGACATGCCGGCGATCCTCGGATTTTCCCTTACCGCATTCCCAGCAGACGCGGCTCGATCTCCAACTCGACGCCGAAACGCGATTGCACATCAGCCTGTATGCGCCGCGCCAGCTGGAGGATATCGGCACCGCGGGCGCGGCCGTAGTTGACCAGTACCAGCGCGTGCTGCTGATGAACGCCGGCGTCACCATCGCGATAGCCGCGCCAGCCGCAGGCATCGATCAGCCACCCCGCCGCCAGTTTGCTTGTCCCCTCGTCCACCGGGTAGACCGGTAGTGCCGGGTGGCGCTGCTTCAACTCGTCGGCGGCCTGGCGCGACACCCATGGATTCTTGAAGAAACTGCCAGCATTCCCGAGCACGGCCGGATCGGGCAGTTTCCGACGGCGGATCGCGACGACCGCATCGAAGACGGCCTGCGGCGTGGGCGGATCTACGCCGCGGGCACCGAGCTCTTCGGTCACGCCGGCATAGCCGAGCACCAGTTCCGGCGTCGAGTGCAGCGCGAATTCGACCGCTGTGATAAGCAGATGCGCGCCCTCCGGCCGTTTGAACAGGCTGTCCCGATAGGCAAATCCACAGTCCCCGGCCTCGATCCGACAGGACCGTCCGCCGCGCTGATCGATGGCCTCGACCGCCACCACGAATTGCGCCAGTTCAACCCCGTAGGCACCGATGTTCTGGATGGGTGCGGCGCCCACATGACCCGGGATCAGCGCCAGATTCTCCAGACCGAAGGCGCCGGCCGCCAGCGTGGCGGCGACGAAGGCATGCCAGTTCTCACCGGCCGCGGCGCGCACGTGTATCCGATTGCCAGCGGCGCCCAGCCATTCGATGCCTCGAAGCCGTGGCAGCAGCACCATCGCATCCAGATCATCGACGATCAGCACATTGCTGCCGCCACCCAGCACCTGTACGGGCAGCTGCCATTGTGCAGCTCGATCGAGTGCACCCAGCAGCTGGGCTTCGGTCTCGGCCCGCGCCAGCCAGGCCGCACTGGCACGAACGCCAAAGCTGTTGAGCGACGACAGATCGGCCTGGGCCGTCAGTTCAGCCGCGCTGTGCACGCAGGGCCTCCACGCATTCGCCGATCAGCTGCGGTCCGCGGTAGATCATGCCGCTGTAGAACTGCACCAGACTGGCGCCGGCGGCGATCTTGGCGGCCGCACCCGCACCATCGACGATACCGCCCACTCCGATGATCGGCAGCCGCGAACCCAGGCGCTCGGACATGCCACGCAGCACCGAGGTCGAGCGTTCCAGCAGCGGTTTGCCCGACAGACCGCCTGTTTCCGAGGCCAGCGGGTGCCCGGCTATCACCTCTCGGTCAATGGTGGTGTTGGTGCAGATCAGTCCATCGATACCGGACTTCAGCAGCACTTCGGCGATGCCGTCCATCTCGGTCGGAGTCAGGTCCGGCGCGATCTTCAGCAGCATCGGCTTGTGCTTGCCGTGAATGCCGGCCAGCCGCTCCTGCGCCTCGCGCAGGCTGCCGATGAAGCGCGCCAGCGCGCTTTCCTCCTGCAGATCGCGCAAGCCCTGGGTATTGGGCGAGGAGATGTTGACGGTGATGTAGCTGGCCAGCGGATAGACCCGCTCCAGGCACAGCAGGTAATCATCGACGGCGCGCTCATTGGGGGTGTCCTTGTTCTTGCCGATATTGATGCCGAGCACGCCCTGAAAGCGACTGCACTCAACATTGCGGACCAGCGCATCCAATCCCTGATTGTTGAAGCCCAGGCGGTTGATCACCGCCAGTTGCTCCGGCAATCGGAACATCCGCGGCTTGGGATTGCCGGGCTGCGGCCGCGGGGTGATGGTACCGACCTCGATGAAGCCGAAACCCAGCGCCGCCAGCGCGTCGATGTGCGCCGCATTCTTGTCCAGACCCGCCGCCAGGCCCACCGGGTTGGGAAAATCGATGCCGAACACCCGCGTCGGCAATGCCGCGGGACGGCTGGCCAACAGTGGATTCAGCCCCAGCCTGTAAGCCGTTTCGATCGCCTTCAATCCCAGATCGTGTGCGCGCTCCGCATCCAGCGCAAACAGCAGGGGCCTTGCCAGTTGGTAGATCGACATGCTCAGACCTCGCCTGTCAGATTCTTGGCATAGACCTCGAAGTACAGGTCCTGCCGCCGCGGCTTGCCAAAGCGTTCGTCGCCGTAGGGGAAAGGCGCGGTTTGGCCGGTAGCGGCATAGCCGCGCCGCAGATAGAAGGCAATCAGCTCGACCCGCGGCCAGATCACGGTCATGCGTACCTGGGACAGGCCCCAGTTGCGTGCCCGCTGCTCGCACTCGCGCAGAATGGCGTCGCCGATACCGCCGCCCTGCAGACCCGGCCGTACCGCGAACATGCCGAAATAGGCGGCATCGCCCTGTCTTTCCAGATTGGCGCAACCGAGCAGTTCGCCGTCACGCTCGGCCAGCAGGATGATCGAGCCCTCGCGTGCGATCGTGTCCAGCAGGCCGTCGCGATCGGTGCGCTGTCCGTCCAGCAGATCAGCCTCGGTAGTCCAGCCCTGACGGCTGACATCGCCGCGATAGGCGGATTCAACCAGTACCAGCAAGGCATCGACATCATCGGGTGTGGCGGGGCGGAATTGGAGGGGTGCGGTCATGAGGTGCGGGCGCTGGGTTCGGGCAAGAAGCGTAAAGGGTCAAGGGCAATATGTGTCAGTGAAAGGCCGGTGAACCAGCCTCTTCAAGCCATACAACTGGCGTCATTGCGAGGAGCATAGCGACGAAGCAGTCGAGTGTTTCCGCAAACGAGCGTCTGGATGCCTTCGCTGCGCTATCCATGAACCCATATCGCAAGCTGTCCATGCGTCATTGCGAGGAGCGCAGCGACGAAGCAATCCAGGGTATCGCCGCACGCCCCTGGATTGCTTCCCCCGGATCAAGTCCGGGGTCGCAATGACGCTTGGGGTTCAGTCCCGCAGGCAGTGTCGGGCCGAAACTGACGGCTCGCAATGACGCCCTATTGATTTCCGTTCAAAGTCTCGGGCCGATCAATCAGTTCGCATACTTTTGAGTTTCCCCTGTCACCGCGCGCCCTTCACTGCTCCTCGGCACTGCCACCCACGGGCGCGTACGAACGCTGCACGTAGTCTTCAATCATGCCGACAAATTCTTCGCTGATGCGATCGCCGCGCAGCGTCGCCACCTTGGCGCCATCAATGAACACCGGTGCGGCCGGGCTTTCGCCGGTGCCGGGCAGGCTGATGCCGATGTTGGCGTGCTTGCTTTCGCCCGGTCCATTGACGATGCAGCCCATCACCGCCAGCGTCAGGTTTTCGACCCCACGGTATTGCAAACGCCATTCGGGCATGCGCTCACGCACGTGCTCCTGGACCGTCTTGGCCAGTTCCTGAAAGAAGGTGCTGGTGGTGCGTCCACAACCCGGGCAGGCGGTCACCATCGGCGTGAATGCCCGCAGACCCATGGTCTGCAGCAACTCCTGGGCCACGATGACCTCGCGGCTGCGGCTTTCGCCGGGCTCCGGAGTTAGTGAGATGCGGATGGTGTCGCCTATGCCTTCCTGCAACAGCACCGCCAGCGCGGCCGTCGAGGCGACGATGCCCTTGCTGCCCATGCCGGCCTCGGTCAGACCCAGATGCAGCGGATAGCGACTGCGTCGCGCCAGTTCTCGATACACCGCAATCAGCTCCTGCACACCGCTGACCTTGCAGGAAACGATGATGCGATCGGCGGGCAAACCGATCTCCTCGGCTCGCGCAGCACTGATCAGTGCCGACTGGATCAGCGCCTCACGGGCGACCGCCGGAGCATCCAGAGGTACTGCAGAGCGGGCGTTCTCATCCATCAGTCGCGTCAACAGGCCCTGATCCAGACTGCCCCAGTTGGCACCGATCCGCACCGGCTTCTGGTGCTTGATGGCGTGTTCGATGATCGTGGCGAACTGGGTGTCGCGCTTGGCACCAAAGCCGACATTGCCGGGGTTGATACGGTACTTGGCCAGCGCCTCGGCGCATTCGGGATAGCGCGACAGCAACAGATGGCCGTTGTAGTGGAAGTCACCGATCAGCGGCACCGGCACCGACATCCGGTCGAGCTTTTCGCGGATGCGCACTACCGCTGCCGCCGCTTCTTCGGTGTTCACCGTAATTCGCACCAACTCCGAGCCGGCCCGCCACAGCTGCGCCACCTGCCGGGTGGTGCCGTCAATATCGGCGGTGTCGGTGTTGGTCATGGATTGCACCACCACCGGCGCGCCGCCACCGACGGTACTGGCGCCTATGCGCACCGCCAGGGTCTGCCGGCGCGCCAGCGCGCCAAAACCGGGAATCTGATCAGTCATTGAGCATTCGACAGGCTAGGGATGGGGCACGCACGGGGCACGGGGCACGGGGCACGGGGCACGGGGCACGGGGCACGGGGCACGGGGCACGCAAAGATACTCAACATTGGGCGAACAGGTGGCAAGTGCCGGTGAACTCCGGAGTCGCTTGGACCGGCTGTTCCCGTGCCCCCTGCCCCGCTTCCCCTGCCCCGTCTCTCACACCGTAGACCAGATCTCGTCCAATTCCGCGGCCGGCGGCGCTTCCGGCGCGGCCAGCGTGGCCGCCGATCGCTGATCGCCGTAATGAAACTGCTTGTAGGCGCCGGTATTCTCGATCAGGTCCAGCGCATGCAGCGGCTCGACGAAATCGCGCTCTTCCATGCCGTTGGGATCTGGCAGCCGCAGCAACTCGAGACCGCCGGTGGAATCCAGAATGGATGGCGCCAGCAAGGTGGGATGCTGGCTGCCATCGATGGCCAGCGGCGCCAGCAACAGTCCGCGGAGGATCACCCGACTGGTCTGAGCCTCGCTGGTGGCACGCACTGCCACCGCTTCGACCCGGCGGCTCAGCAGCTGCACGCCAGCCTCCAGACCATCATTGTTGCCACCCTTGAGCCAGCGCAGGACCCCGACCATCCAGTCACGCGGATCATCGTCATCGTCCTCATCCACCGGCGCCGCCAGTGCGATCAGCTCACCGACCTTGGCCTTCATGCCCTCGGCGTTTTCCCAGAACAGGCGGTAGCCGCCCAAGCTCTGGTCGATCACCCGCACCGTGTGCATGGTCGGCACCGCCGATTCCAGGCTGGCCTGGGCCCAGGCCGCCGAGCGCTCACGATCACTGAGGTTGATGCCGCCGCCGAGTTCGCCGACGAAATCCTTGAAGTCACGAACGCCAGCGGCGAGGTAATGCACGGCGTGCAAGCCCATGCAGGTGTCCATCTGGTGGTTTGCAGGCAGGCGCGGATGGTTGCGCTCGCCGCTGAAACTCCAGGCCAGCATGAGCTTCTGGACCACATCTGCGGCGATCTCCGGGCCATGACCCAGGCGACCGCGAACGGCAATCGATGCATCCTGATGGTGCAGCACGCGTACCTGATTCTCCAGCGCCGACACCAGACCGGTGGTGTCAAGTCGCCAGTAGCGTCCACTGACTTCTGCCGTCGGTGACAAGGGCGGCGAATCCGAGTGTGGATCGATGACGAAGGAACCGGTAGTCCCGTTCATGTCCAGTCGGCATGCCGCCGACCAGATCGCCGCCGCGGTACCGACATCGACGATTTCCTTCTGCGTCAACCGGTAGGGATTACCGATGAAACTCAGCAAGGCCTGCAGATAGACGCATTCGGGCGTCAGCGTGACGCCGGGTACCTGCGGATCCGTGACCGCCTTTTCCGACAACTGCGCCTCGAAGGCAAATGCCGCCAGCCGATGCAGCAAACCCCAGACTCCGGACGGAATTTCACTGTAGGCGATGTAGCACTTGGTCAGGGTCTGCGAGCAATGCACCAGCGCGCGCACCAGCGCCAGGGCCGCGCTGCGGCCGCGTAAAAAAGGCACATTGCCCTTGGGTGCGCAATAGTCGAATACGCAGGTGGCAAAGCCGATTGCCAGTTCGCGATGAAAATCGCGCATCACCGCGCCGATCTGGCGCTTCTGCGTAGGCAAGGGCAGTGCTTGCCCCAGTACATGTCGCTCCATGCTGGAGATGACGACCGACACCGGGTGACGCATCTGCTCGAGGATGTCGATGCGCTGGTTCGGATCGACTTCAAGCTGATTGAGTTCTTTCAGGCCGTTGTAGAGCAATCGGGCGGTGGCACCACTGTTGGCCAGCGGCAACGCCTCGATCCACTGGCGCACGGCCTTGCCAGTGCAGGGGAAGGCATCACGACCCGGCCGCTCGCGTTTTGGAAGCGCTCCACCGAGCAATTCGAACGCGCTTTCTGCCATGTTCTGGAACTCCCCCAACTCAGTCCCCGGATCATAGCGCGCCTCGCTTCGAGGCGATCATTTCAGATTCAGGATTGCAGCGACTCATCACGGTACCTACACTCCACGCCCTGGGGACTGACATGGCGAGGGCATCTAATGGGCGAAATCGTAGAGATCGCTATCGTTGGATCGGGGCCGGGTGGCATTAGTGCCGCGGCACGCGCAGCAGAGCTGAAAGTGCCGCATGTGTTGCTGGAAGCGGCTCCGCACCTGTCCAACACGATTTTCAGGTACCAGAAGGGCAAGCACGTCATGGCCGAACCCGAGGCCCTGCCGCTGCGCTCGCCGCTGGAATTCTCGCAAGGCAGTCGCGAGGCCATTCTTGAAGCCTGGGATCAGGGCGTCGCCAAGCTCGGCGTAAACGTACGTCACGGCGCTGAGGTTTCGGGCATCAAGAAGGTCGATGACCTGTTCGAGATCAGTATCGGTCGCACCGAGAAAGTGATGGCCCGCAACGTGGTGCTGGGCATCGGCCTGCAGGGCAATATCCGCAAGCTCGGCGTGCCCGGTGATGACGCACCCTTCGTCCAGTACCAGTTGGACGACCCGGACGAATACGAAGCCGAGACCATCATCGTGGTCGGGGCCGGCGATGCGGCGATCGAAAACGCCGTGGCGCTGGCGAAACAGAATCAGGTGGTGATCGTCAATCGCCGCGATGAGTTTGCCCGCGCCAAGGAAGGCAATCTGCGCAATATTCTCAAGGCCATCGAAGACGGCACCATCGAGTGCTACTACGGTGCCGCTCCCGAACGCGTGGACAAGCTCTCGGTGGGCCGCAAGCCGGGCCGGTTGATCCTGAACACACCCAAGGGCCGGGCGCAGATCCTGTGTGACCGGATCATCGGCCGCCTCGGCGCCAATCCGCCCCGAGCCTTTGTCGAAGCCTGCGGCGTGGTCTTCCCGAACAAGGATCCATCGGCCGTACCGGCCATCAGCGAACGCTACGAGAGCAATGTGCCCGGGCTCTACATCGTCGGCGCGCTGGGTGGGTATCCGCTCATCAAGCAGGCCATGAATCAGGGCTACGAGGTAGTCGAGTACATCCTCGGCAACAGCGTCGAACCTGCGGACGAGCCGCTGCTCCGTGCCAAATTCGAGAAGATGCCTGGCTTTACCAGCGTTTCTGCAGCACTCTCGAAGATTCAGACAGCGGTGCCGCTGCTGGCAACGATCACACCGCTGCAGCTGCGCGAGTTCATGATCGATTCGCTGATCCGTTCACCCAAATCGGGCGAAGTGATCTTCAAGCGCAACGACTACACCAACAGTTTCTTCTGCGTGGTCGAGGGCCAGGTGCAGGTGGCCATCGACGATGCCGGCAAGAATCGGATCACGCTCGGCGCCGGGGAGTTCTTCGGCGAGATGAGTCTGATTTCCGGTCGCCGCCGAAGCGCCACCGTCTATGCAGGACCAGGCTGCGTGCTGATCGAGACGCCCCGACGCTCGATGCAGAAGCTGATCAATTCGGTCGATGCGGTGAAGAAGCTGGTCGATCGCACTTTCATTGCCCGCGCACTGGCCGCCCGTTTCGGCGCAGACGTGACTCCGGCACAGATCAACGAAGTGGTGTCCGGCGCGTCGCTGGCGCGCTACAAGGCGGGCGAGACGCTGTTCCGCGAAGGCGACGAAGGCGACAGCCTGCATCTGGTGCGCATCGGCTCGCTGACCATTTCACGAACCATCGGTGGCCGCGAAGTGGTGCTGTCCTATGTCCCGGCCGGCAACTACGTCGGCGAAATGGCGATCATCGGCGGCGGCAAGCGCTCGGCGACGGCCAAGGCGGCAGTCAGCACAGAAACCATCAAGGTCGATCGCGATTCCTTCCAGAAACTTCTGACGCAGAATCCGACCCTGCGGGCCAAACTGGCGCAGGAAGTGAAGCAACGAACTGCCGAGAACATCACCATGCAGGCGGCGGCCTCGGGCGGAGACCTGATCTCCTTCCTGGTTGGTCAGGGTCTGGGCGAAGCCACCGATGTGCTGCTGATCGATGAGTCGCTGTGCGTGCGTTGCGACAATTGTGAAAAGGCCTGCGCCGAAACCCACGGCGGCACCTCCAGGCTGGATCGTGAGGCCGGCCCGACCTTCGCCAATGTCCACGTCCCTACTTCCTGCAGACACTGCGAGCACCCGCACTGCATGAAGGACTGCCCGGCGGACGCCATCCATCGCGCGCCCAATGGCGAGGTCTTCATTGCCGACAACTGCATCGGCTGCGGCAACTGCGAGCGCAACTGCCCGTACGGCGTCATCCACATGTCGGCCAAACCCAAGAAGAAGCCGGGGCTACTTCAATGGCTGCTACTGGGCGCCGGACCTGGCCCAGGCAACTCACCCTATGACCCGGACAGTCACGAGAAGAAGGCGGTCAAATGCGATATGTGCAAGGACCTGAAAGGCGGCGCCGCCTGCGTGCGCGCCTGCCCCACCGGAGCGGCCATACGCATCAGTCCGGAACAGCTGCCCGAATACGCCTACGCACGAGGACCGTAAGCCATGCATGATTCGATCCTCGACTACCGCGGCTATCGCTATCTCTGGGTCTCGCTGATCCTGTCCATCGGTTCCATCGCCGCCTACCTCTGGCATGACCCCATCGGCGTACCCAACGGCGGCTCTTGGCTGGGCTATACGCTCGGCACCATCGGCGCACTACTGATTCTGTGGCTGCTGTGGTTCGGCATCCGCAAGCGCCGCTATGCACGGGCCAGCAGCAGTGCCCGCGGCTGGCTGTCGGCCCACGTGTACCTGGGCACCACCCTGATCCTGATTGCCTTTCTGCATTCCGGTTTCCAGGTGGGCTGGAACATCCACACGCTGGCGCTGGTGCTGATGCTGCTGGTGATCTTCAGCGGCTTCTTCGGCGTCTATGCCTACCTGCGCTTTCCCTCGCTGATGACGCGCAATCGCGCCGACACCACGCGCAAGGCCATGCTCGAGGAAATCCGCGAACTGGACCAGCAGGCACTGCAGATTGCCGACAAGGTCGACAAGAGCATCCACGACACCGTGCTCGGATCGATCCAGCATGGTCAGCTGGGCGGTGGCGTCTGGGCACAGCTGACCGCCAGGGATGATTCCGCCGCGGCACTGGCCAAGCTCAAGGACGCGGTTGTGAACGCCGATTCGAGCAAGGCCTCGTCGACGAAGACCGGCCAGACCATGGTGATGATGGTCGACTTTCTGGCCAATCAGGCCAACGACGGCCAGAGCGAGCAGTTGCGCCGGTTGATCGACCTGATTTCGCGCAAGCGCTCACTGGCGTCCAGGGTGGCCCGCGACATCCAGCTGCAGGCGATGATGGAAATCTGGCTCTACGTCCACGTGCCGCTGTCGCTCGGACTACTTGGCGCCCTGACGGCGCACGTCCTGTCAGTGTTCTTCTATTGGTGATCGTGTGCGGCGCCATGCGCGCCACGCTCCAGACCTGAGGCCGATTGGTGAGCGAAATTATGGGAACAGACATCGGGATCGCAGGCTGTGATCCATCAATCCTGGGTTTTCACGGGTCACGCTGCGCCGCACGTGAGCCATCCGCGAGAGGGGACCTCACGCCATGAAATGGTTCATCCGACGCGTCATCAAGAAAGGCAAGGGCAGCATCCAGGTCGAAGAGGAGATTCACTTCGGTGAAACCCTGACCATCGGTCGCGCTGCCAACCAGGCCATTTTCATCAACGATCTCCGGGCCGCACTGGAGCACGCGCGCGTGGTCGCGATGGGCAACGGCCGCTATCGAGTCGAATCCCTGGTGGCATCGGGCGTACGCATCAACGGTCAGTTCGAGCACACCGCCACTGCCAGCGCTGGTACCCAGATCGAAATCGGCAATCTGCGCATTACGCTGGTGGATCCGCCCAAGGATTTCGAAGCCGCGGTCGAAGTGGGGCTGGTCGACAAGTCCGAGGTGGCCGCGCGCGAACAGTCTGAGGCCCTGCCGCAGAGTCTGGCCGAAGCCGGCATGAGCAAGCGCAAGTGGTCGTGGGCCATGCTCGCGATCACCCTCACGCTGGGCCTGCTGCTGCCACTGATGGCGCACTACGTGCCCACCTTCCGCTCGCAGATCAAGAATGTCCCGGCCGTGGGCCTGAATGCCTGGGAGTCCGGACCGTTGGCCTCGGCGCACCACACCATGGCGAACGATTGCCAGAGTTGCCACGGCACACCCTTCCAGGTGGTCCAGGACGACAAGTGCATTGTCTGCCACGCCGGGACCAAGGCCCATGCCGATCCGGTGCGCTATCCGCTGCCGGAGATTGCCGAATCCCGCTGTGCCCATTGCCATCGCGATCACAACGGCGACACCGGGCTGATCCGCGCCGACCAGGAACTGTGCAGCGATTGCCACCGGAATCTGAGCGAGCGCGTCAAGGGCGACACCCAACTGACGGATGTCGGCGACTTTGGCAACAACCACCCACAGTTCAAGGTGTTGCTGCCGGCCTGGGATGCCCAGGGTCGATTCATGCCCGAACGCGTGAGCATGGACAAGAAGCCGCTGACCGAACAATCCGGGCTGAAATTCCCGCATGCCAAGCATCTGGCCAAGGAGGGATTGAAGACCGCTGACGGCGTCCAGGTGCTGGAATGCGCCAGCTGCCATCAATCCGAGCCCGGCGGCGCACTGATCGCGCCGATCAACTTCGAGAAGCACTGCCAGTCCTGCCACCGTCTGGACTTTGACCTGCGCATGCCCGATCGCCAGGCACCCCACGGCGAAGTCGCGGAAATCCAGTACATGATTTCCGAGTACTACTCAAAGGTGGCACTGGAAGGTGGGTACGATGACGTCCAGGCCCCGGTTTCAGTGCGCCAGCGCCGCCGCCCCGGCCAGCCCCCGGCCAGCGCCCAGGAACAGCGCGAAGCCCTGACCTGGGCCCGCGACAAGGCGCTGCAAACCACCGACACGCTGTTCCAGAGTCGCACCTGCACGGTTTGCCATACCGTTTCCAAGGATCCGGCCGCGACCCAGGCTGGCTGGGTGGTAGCCCCGGTACGCGTTGCCGGCAGCTGGTACGAAAAGGCCAGTTTCACCCATGCCAAACACAGCACCATGGCCTGCGGTGACTGCCACGCGGCGGAGCTTTCCCAGTTCAGCTCGGATGTGCTGATCCCGGACATCGGCGTCGCGGGTGCCCCATCCACACAAGCACCCTTCGCCTGCCGCGATTGTCACGGCGGCGAGCGTGACCAGCATCTGTTGCAGAGCACCTGCATCGACTGCCACGGCTTCCATCAGGCCGAGATGCCCCTGCACGCCGAGAAGAAATAGACCTCATCGGGGGAAAACTGCATGAGCCCGGCAGAATTGCCGGGCTCTGTCATCTCAGGGTTGCGCCAAGGCTCGCCTGCCTTTGCGGGTTGGCGCATTCAGGATTCGACCAGGCGAGGATTCCCGGCGTCATTGCGAGCCACCTGTTTCGGTCCGACACTGCGAACGGGCCATGAACCACAAGCTACCTGTAGGAGCGACCTCGCGTCGCGACCGGCAAGCCGAATGACCGCAGCGGCGATCGCGCCGCAAGAGCGTTCCCAAAGGTGAACAAAGTTGGCATTCAACCACGCTGACCCCAAAACCACGAACTTGTAATACGGGCGCCTGGAGGGCGCGGCGAAGCAATCCAGCGGAACGCCAAAAAAAAAGCGCTGGATTGCTTCGCTACGCTCTCCATGAACCTATCTCGTAGATCCCTGAATCTCGGTATACCGGCAAGAGCCGGCTTTTGTAGCCCGAAGTGCGCGCAGCGCTCTCCGGGCGGTGATGCAGAAGAGCCCCGGTGAGCCGCTGCGCGGCACACCAGGCTACGCGCAGCAGGCGGGTTCACGGCCCGTGGGCAGTGTCGGGCTGACACACGCGGCTCGCAATGACGCCAGTTCAGGGCTCTCGCAGTCGGCGGGACACGGCGGGCTGGCGTCTCAATCGTGCCTGGCCCTGGTCGACGATCAAGGTTGATTGGAGCGTTCCGGAAAGCCGAGCCGAGAAAATCGACGTGCTATCGGGACGGGCCAGCCCGGGAAACCATGCTGCAAATCCCAGCGGCAACCGAAGTTGCCGCTGGGATCAGGACGGATTAGCGGTTCCTGCTGGCGAAGCGAGCGCGACAGCCACGATCCACCCACAGACCACGGCGCGGCGTGTAACCCCAGGACAGATCTTCGATGCAGGGACTGCTCGAGTACTGCTCGATCAGCACCGGAGGACCTTGACGGCGATCCCAGCTGCAGATGGCATAGCGGTTGTCCAGGCTGGAACAATCCACCCAGTAGGCATTGTACTGGGCCGGGTCGAAGAAGCCGCCGCTCGGCCGGTAGGCTTCAGCGAACACGCCGGCGCAACCGCGATCAACCCAGATCAGGCCAGGACGCTGTCCCCAGGTACGACCTTCGACACACAGACTGCTTCCACGCAACTGCCGCAGCAGTGTTGCCGGTCCGCGGAATGCGACATTGCATTCACGATAGCCCTTGATGCTCTGGCAGGTCATTTCCGGGAGTTGACCGACCGACGGCGCAGCTTCGCTGAACTGGCCGCGACAGCCATTCGAGACCCAGACCACGCCGGGGCGGTGACCCCAGGTACGTCCTTCCACGCAGCGCGTCGACGACAACTGGCGATCCAGCGTCGGCGGATTCAGGAATCCCGTCGCACATTCGCGATAGTCGCGATCGCTCGACTCGCACAGCACCGTACGACCGCGAGGCGGCAACGGCGTGACCCAGCCCGGGGTGGTGATCTGGCTGGGCGGGACATTGTTCGGATAGGTATTGCCATCAACCCGATCGCGCAAGGACTGCACCATGTCCTGGGTGATCTGGGCATAGCTCCAGCCACGCGGAATCTGCTCGAGGTAGAACTCCAGCTGATCTTCGGGCAGGGGCCGACCGCCGGACAGTTCGCCATATTGCTTCTCGAGCACGCGAATCTGTTCGGGCTGATCGAGTTTGCTCAGATTCTCCGGAGCGTAGGCCTTTTCGCCCCCGGTTGTGTTCTGGGCCGCCAGAGGAGCACTGGCAAAGGCCAACAGAATGAACAGCACACATAGTCTTTTCATCGTTCAACTCCCGCAGATAGGCGCCTGATCGAAGGCGCGGCGTCGTGATGGTACCGTGCCGCGATGGCAGTTGGGTTGGCCGGGCTCACAAGTGTCGCATTGCTGCCTTGGCCCCGTTCAGGAGGGCGCGTGCAGCGAACAAAAAAGCGCCGGAGATGCCCATTCAGGTCAAGGAAACGACCATTCGTCGTGAAAGCGGGGTTATGATCAGGGCGCCGCAGGGCTCTGGGGGCCGTACGGCAATGAGAACTTCGGGAGGATGCTCGATGGCATGGGGACGCTTGCAAGGCGTTGGTTTGGGAATGGCCCTGGCGCTGGTCGCCGGATGTGGCGGTGGATCGGGCCCCAGTACAACCGGAACGGCGCCGCCCGTCACCGGCCCCTCGCAGGGATGTAGCGGCAGCTGCGCCACCGCTGCTTCCTTCCTCAGCACGTCTGACGTCAGCACCATCCTCGCGCAGGCGGTCGCAGAAGCTCAGGCCAACAACGTGCCGGCCACCATCGCGGTGGTCGATCGCGTCGGCAACGTGCTCGGCGTCTACCGCATGACCGGCAGCCCGGTCACCGTGACCATTCATTCCGAGCGCACCGTCGTCGGTGGCCTGGAAAATCTGAAGGTGCCCTCGGAACTGGCGGCGATCGCCAAGGCACTGACCGGTGCCTATCTGTCCAGTGAGGGCAATGCCTTCACCACGCGCACGGCCAGCCAGATCGTCCAGCAGAATTTCAATCCCGGCGAAAGCAATGCGCCTTCGGGTCCGCTATTCGGCGTGCAGTTCTCGCAACTGCCCTGCTCGGACTTCATGACGCGATTTTCCAGCGAGCAGGCCATCGGCGCGGGACCTCACCGTTCGCCGCTGGGCCTCTCCGCCGACCCAGGCGGTTTTCCGCTGTACAAGGATGGCGTGCCAGTAGGCGGTATTGGCGTGGCCGCGGATCCGGATTACACGCTGGACGTGCGCATTTCCGATCGCGACCGCGACATTGACGAACTGATTGCGCTGGCCGGCACCTTTGGCTTCGGCGCCCCGGCCAATCGCCGAGCCGACATGATCACGGTCGACGGCAAGACCTTCCGCTACAGCGATGTCGAATACAGTGATCTGGCGCGCGCC
The DNA here is from genome assembly GCA_050250665.1 of Lysobacterales bacterium. Classification (GTDB taxonomy): domain Bacteria; phylum Pseudomonadota; class Gammaproteobacteria; order Xanthomonadales; family SZUA-5; genus JADKFD01. The sequence continues at coordinate 51,504 of JBFWOF010000024.1, forward strand.
GCCGGCAATGCACCGGCGCTGTCGACGCTGGCCCCCAGTGTAGGCCAGGTGATCCGCGTACCCGCCTATGCCGATGCCCAGATTCGCGCCGGCACCGCCTTTGGCACGGCCGCCTCGGGCGTCCGTCCGGCCGGTTCGGAACTGTCTGACCTCGACGCCTTCGTGATCGTCGACAACAACAACAACAATCGCTTTGCCATTCGCGGCGGCACTGAGGGCAGCAGCAGCGCGCTCAGCGCCGACGAAGTCCGCACGGTGTTGCGCGAAGCGCTGAAAGTTGCCAATCGGGCCCGCGCCCAGATTCGCCAACCGCTGGGCAGCCAGGCCCGGGTCAGCGTCTCCATCGTCGACACCAACGGCCAGATTCTCGCCATCGCCCGCACCCGCGATGCACCGATCTTCGGTCTGGATGTCAGCCTGCAGAAGGCCCGTACCGCTGCCTTCTATTCCAACGGGGCCGCCGCGGCGGATCTGCAGAGTCTGCCCAACGCGGTCTATTTCAATGCCGAGCTCGATGGGGCCGGCGTGCAGTTCCGGACCGTTGCCAACAGCTCCATCGGTGCCTATGTGACCGCAGTGCGGGACTTCCTGGGCCTGCCGGGTGCGCTATCAGACGGCGCCTTTGCCTTCTCCGATCGTGCCGGTGGCAATATGTCGCGGCCGTTCTACCCCGACGGCATCATCGGTGCTCCGCCCGGACCGTTTTCCAAGCCTTTCGATTCCTGGAGCCCGTTCTCGGTAGGCCTGCAACTGGATCTGTCGTACAACCAGATCGCGCTGCACGTCGCGCACTACCTGAATCAACGACCGTCGGATGGCCTGGCGCCGCCCCCGACCGGTCTGGCGCTGTTCCTCGATGGCCAGCTGCTGGCACCGGCGCCGACCGCCGCCAATCCGATTCCATTGCCGGACATTGGTTTCAATTGCAGCGGTCTGCAGCGACTGCCCAATGGCATCCAGATCTTCCCCGGCAGCGTGCCCATCTATCGCGGCGAGCAATTGGTGGGCGGCATCGGCGTCTCGGGTGACGGCATCGATCAGGACGACATGGTCTCCTTCCTGGGCTTGCACAACGCCGGTGTGGTGCTCGGCGGTGCGATCGGCAATGCGCCCCCGGCGCGTCGTGCCGATCAGTTGGTGCCGCGCGGAGCGCGCCTGCGTTATGTGCAATGCCCGCAGACGCCGTTCCTGGATTCCACCGAACAGAACGTGTGCGAGGGCAAGTGATATGAGCCTGTGTCTCTCCGCTGCTCTGGCCACACTGCTGTGTCCTCTGGATGTGCCGGCCAGTTCCTTGAACACCATGAGCCCCTTCATCGGCAGCTCGCTTCCGGCCTATCTGTACGATCCGAAGAAGTCGACGCTGGTGCGGCGTCGACCGGGGCACCCGGTACCCGAGTCCACGGTTCGCGAGGATCAGAACCCGAACAACATCGACCCGGCGCCGATTGATGCGGTCGGCGAGTTCATTCCCGTGCCGGATCGCTGGCGCCTGATGGAAACACTGGGCTTTAAGCATCCCTGGTACGACCCTTACAACCAGAACATCTGGAAGGGCGACAAACCGATCCACGAAGAGGACTGGTTCCTGAGCCTGCTGGCCATTTCCGATACGGTCATGGAACCGCGCTCGGTGCCGACCCCGGTGGGACCGCAATCCAGCGCCAATCCGGGATCGATCGACATCTTCTCCGGCTTTGACCAGACCATCTTCTCGCAGTCGGTTCTGGCCGGATTGGTCTATTACAAGGGCAACACCACCTTCAAGCCGCCCGAATACGAATACCGCCTGACCCTGGCTTTCAACTACAACCGGGTCGAAGTCGACGATGTACGCGCACTCACCATTGATCCGCGCAAGGGCAAGGTCCGTGACGATGGATTCATCGCTGTGCAGGAAATCTTCGCCGACGTACATCTGCGCGATGTCTCGCCGCGCTACGATTTCGATGCCATCCGCGTTGGCATACAGCCCTTCTCCAGCGATTTCCGCGGCTTCCTGTTCCAGGATCTGCAATTCGGCGTGCGCCTGTTCGGCAACCGCGACAACAACAAGAAGCAATACAACCTGGCCTGGTTCCGACGGGTCGAGAAAGACCTGAACTCCGGCCTCAACGACGTCGCCGAAGGCCTGCGGGATGACGACGTCTTCATCGCCAACTATTACTGGCAGGATCTGGGCCGTCTGGGCTTCACCTCGCAAGCCACCTTTGCCTACAACCGCAATCGCGAGACCGAATTCTTCTTCGATTCCAACGGTTTCATCCAGCGGCCCTCATCGCTGGGCGTCGAACAACCGCGCGAATACGATGTCTTCTATCTCGGCTACAACGGTGACGGTCGTCTGGGCTGGCTAAATCTGTCCACGTCCGCCTATTTTGCCTTCGGCAACAACGACAACACCTTTACCGGCGAAGACAGCGACATCCGCGCTGGTTTCTTTGCGGCCGAACTCTCGCGCGACTATGACTGGATCCGGCCGCGACTCTCGATCGCCTGGGCTAGCGGCGACGATGATCCTTTTGACGATCGCAGCACCGGCTACGATGCCATTTTCGAGAACCCGATCTTTGCTGGCGCCGATACCAGCTACTGGATTCGGCAGAACATGCCGCTGGTCGGCGGTGGCGGCGTCACCCTGGCAACGCGCAACGGCATTCTGCCTTCGCTGCGTTCCTCGAAGGAACAGGGACAATCGAATTTCGAGAACCCCGGCCTGCGCCTGATCGGCGTCGGCGCCGACTTCGATTTGACGCCGGAGTCACGGGTGTCGGTCAATCTGAACCAGCTCTGGTTCGACAACACCGCGGTGCTCGAAGTCGCCCGCAATCAAGCGCCCATCGACCGCTCCATCGGCACCGACTTCTCGGTCGCCTGGATTTGGCGCCCCTTCATGTCCCAGAACGTCGTGGTACGACTGTCGGGCGCCCTGCTGGAGCCCGGTGCTGGTCTGGCCGATCTCTACGGCGACGACCACACGTATTACACCGTTCTGGGTAATGTGATTCTGACGTATTGAACGCGCGAGAGGCCTGCATGAAGCCCATCACAGCTGTCCTACTGACGCTTTCATCGATTGCGCTCTGCCAGTTTTCCAGCATTGCCATGGCTGCCGGCGGCGAGACGCCGGTGGATCGCGTCTATGTCACCGCCCCGGACGCGCCGCGCAATCAGACTCAGGCGGCAGCCGACGCCAAGAGTGCCGGCTGCATGAGTTGCCACAATCCCATCGACCAGAAATCGATGCATGCCTCGCCCGCCGTGATTCTCGGCTGTACCGACTGCCATGGCGGCGACGCCACCGTTCAGGGACCAGCCAGCGCCGGTCACGCACAACCTGCCCCGGGTCACGGCCACGACAGCGACTCGGAACATGGCCACAGCACCACCGCCTACGCGCCAGACTACATGGCCGCCATGGAGAAGGCACATGTGTTGCCGCGCTATCCACAGACCTGGCATTACCCCCGATCCAGCAATCCCGAGCGTACCTATACGCTGCTGAACCGCGAAGCGCCCGAATTCGTGCGTTTCATGAATCCCAGCGACCTGCGTATTGCCCATGAGGCCTGCGGCGCCTGCCATCAGCCGATTATTGAAGCCGCCAAGCGCTCGATCATGGCCACCGGCGCCATGCTTTGGGGCGGCGCCTCGTACAATAACGGCATTCTCCCGTTCAAGCGCTACATCCTCGGCGAGGGTTACGAGCGTGACGGCACCGCAGCCATCATCAACGCGCTGGAGCCGGTGACGCCGGCCATGCAGATGCGCGGTGCCCTGTCGCAACTGGTGCCCCTGCCGGCCTGGGAAGTGATTCCTCCTGGTGACATTTTCCGCGTCTTCGAGCGCGGCGGCCGCAATATCAACACCACCTTCCCGGAAACCGGATTGCCCAATTCACTGGGCCAGATCCAGCGCCTGGAAGAGCCGGGTCGTCCGGACATCAAGCAGTCCAATCGCGGACCAGGTACCGGCCAGCGCATTGCCGTGCCGGTGATCAACATCCACAAGACCCGATTGAACGACCCGAACATGTGGTTCATGGGCACCAATGACCAGCCGGGCGATTTCCGCAACTCGGGTTGTTCGGCCTGTCATGTGCCTTATGCCAATGACCGCGATCCGCGCCACTCCGGTCCCTATGCGGCTTTCGGCCACATGGGCCAGAGCCAGCAGGCCGATCCGACCATTCCCAAGGATCAGCCCGGACATCCGCTGAAGCACGCTTTCACACGCTCGATCCCGACCAGTCAGTGCATGAACTGCCACATGCATCAGCCGAACATGTTCATCAACACCTTCCTCGGTTACACGATGTGGGACTACGAGTCCGACGCGCCCTTCATGTGGCCGGAACAGCAGCGCTATCCGACCCACGACGAGATGCGCAAGGCGCTGGACCGCAACCCGGAAGAAGCGGTGATCCGTGGCAAGTGGTCGGACCTGGATTTCGTCAAGGACGTATCGCTGCTCAATCCGAAACTGAAAGACACCCAGTTTGCCGACTATCACGGTCACGGCTGGAACTTCCGCGCCATCTTCAAGCGCGATCGCAAGGGCAATCTGCTGGATGCCGAAGGCGCGAAGGTCGACGACGCCGATCCGAAGAAGTTCGAGAAGGCGGTGCACATGTCGAGCATCCATGTCGACCTCGGCATGCATTGCGTGGACTGTCATTTCGCCCAGGACATGCACGGCAACGGCCATATCGTCGGCGAAGTGGCTGCCGGGGTGGAAATCCAGTGCAAGGACTGCCATGGCACGCCGGACAAGTACCCGACACTGATCACTTCGGGCGCCATGGCCAGCAAGGCCGGCCGCGATCTGTCCAATCTGCGCAACCCGGACGGCGAGAAGCGCTTCGAGTGGATCGACGGCAAGCTGATCCAGCGCTCGATCATGGAAAGCGGATTGCAGTGGGAAATGTCACTGGTCAAGGACACTTCGGACCCGGCCAATCCTGCCTACAACGCCAAGGCCGACCGCGCTCACACCATGAGTCGCGACACTGCCAAGCAGACCTATGGCAAGGATGTGGCGCCGGCGGACTACGCCCATGGCGAGGACGAGATGCTGTGCTACAGCTGTCACACCAGCTGGACCACCAGTTGTGGCGGCTGCCATCTGCCCATCCAGGCCAACTGGAAGACCGAGCGCCATCATTTCGAGGGCGGCGCGACTCGAAACTACGCCACCTACAACCCGCAGGTGGCACGTGACGATGTGTTCATGCTGGCCAAGCACGGCGAGGTCAAGGATTACAAGTACGCGCCAATGCGCTCCTCCAGCGCGCTGATCCTGTCGTCGACCAACTCCAACCGCGAGCGCATCTACATCCAGCAACCGCCGATCGCCGCATCCGGCTACAGCTCACAGGCTTTCGCCCCGCATTACCCGCATACCGAACGCCGCACCGAGACCAAGACCTGCACTGATTGCCATCTGTCCGAACAGAATGACAATAACGCCATCATGGCGCAGCTGCTGGGTCAGGGAACGCGCTTCATGGACTTCCTCGGCTTCAACGCCTGGGTGGGCGGCGATGGTGAAATCAGCGCCATCCGCGTGACTGAATGGGAAGAGCCGCAGGCAGTGGTTGGCAGTTATCTGCATCGCTATGCCTATCCGGACTGGTTCAAGCAGCATGAGGACAATGGCAAGCAGCTGACCGAGGGCTACGATCATTCCGCGGGCTATGCCAACTGCCTGCAGATTCGCGGCGAGTATGTCTACGTGGCCGAAGGCAGCAAGGGCATTCGTGTCTACGACGCTGCCGGCATCGCCAACAAGGGCGTCAGCCAACGGATCATCACAGCGCCGTTCTCACCACTGGGTCATGACACCCATATCGACAGCGCCAATGCCACCTGCATCGTGCTGCCGACCACCCAGCCCGTTCAGCCCTCGCGCAACGAGGGTGATCTAATGCGCAAGGTCAACCTGGAACAGCCCACGCACCCGATCTACCGCTATGCCTTCGCCACCGATGCGGTAGAGGGCCTGATCCTGATCGACATCGACAGCTTGTACGACGGCGAGCCGCGCAACAACTTCCTCAAGCGCAGCCTGACCTGGAACGAGAATGGCGTACTCGATGGCGCCCGCCATCTGGCCATCGCCGGCTACTGGTTCTATGTCGCCACACCGAAGGGCATCGTGGTGCTGAACATGAACGACCCGATGCAGCCCAAGTACGTGCGCACGGTGGCTATCAGCGACGCCCGGGCCAGTCAGCAGCAGTTCCGCTATCTGTTCGTGACCAGCGCCCGCGGACTGGAAGTCGTCGACATCACCAATTCGGCGCAGGCCGAAGTGGTGCCGGGAGCCATGGTGCCGATTGCCGATGCGCACAAGCTGCATGTGGCTCGCACCTACGCCTATGTAGCCTCGGGTGCGGAGGGCCTGACCATCATCGATGTCACCAAGCCGACCGAGCCCAAGCTCTATCAGCGCTTCAATGCCGATGGCGCAATGTCCGATGCCCGGGACGTGACGGTCGCTTCCACCAACGCCTCGCTTTATGCCTACGTGGCCGATGGCGTCAATGGCCTCAAGGTGATCCAGCTGACGGGTCCGGACATACAGCCCAAGTTCTACGGCTACAGCCCGGAACCCAAGCCCACGCTGATCGCCTGGTACCCCACCGGCAAGCCAGCGCTGTCACTGTCGCGGGCACTGGAGCGAGATCGCGCCGTCGATGAAACCGGCGGTCAGATTGCGGTGCTCGGACGAGTGGGCTCGCGGCCGCTGAACGAGGCCGAGCAACGCGCCTTCTTCCTCGACAAGGATGGCCGACCCTGGTTCGTCCACGACGAAGTGGACGGCCCGCGCGGCATCACCTCACCGCCGCTTCCCTGGAAGAACAACCGTATCTACGATCAGCAGAAGGACACGGCTGAAGCCGTCAATCGCTCCTTCGAGCACTGAGCTCCCACAAAGACGCGGCGCCCCAGGGGCGTCGCGTCTTTTCTTTGGGCATCGAAGGGGCTGATCCGGATCCCTTTCACCGGCGAGGCCGACCAAAGCACTCGACGAGGCACACACCATGCACGATCTGCAGGACCGCCAGGCTCGCCTCGTACTGGCTTTCGGGGCGCTGCTGGCAGCCACTGGCGTCGCCATGGCTGCACTCGGTTCACACGCCTTTGCCGACATCCTGACGGGTAAGGCGGCGCTGCGTTTCGACAGCGCACTGCGCCTGCACCTGATGCACGCCCCTGCCCTGCTCGCTCTCGGCGCCTCGCGCAGCCATGCGCGAGCGCGCTGGTGGCAATCGGCAGGCACCCTGATCAGCCTCGGCTGCCTCATCTTCTGCGCAGGCCTGTATCTGGCGGCACTGGATCTGTTTCCCGCCATCCTGGCGATCGTGCCGGCCGGCGGCAGCCTGATGATGCTCGGCTGGGTCGTGGCCTTGGTGGCCTATGTCCGTGGGCCAGAAATATCGTAAACGACTGATCTCGACGCCAGGCAAAAGCGGCAGGGGTCAAGGGGCAGGGGAACCACCCCGCCGCACGATCTGACTTTGCAGCGAGCTTGGGCCCCGTGCGCCGGCCCCGGTAGGTTGCCGTGAAGGTCATTCAGGCGAGTGCTGTCGCTCCCTCCCGATGTTCGGGGGTGAGTCTGGCGCGTTTGGCCGGCATGCCGGCCGCGCCAGCGAACGCGCGGCGGCTTGCCGCCGGGCCGGACGGGTTGGGGACGGGTTAGGCAAGAAACCCTATGCAACGGTCATGGCAGCAGCGACTTTCATGATGGCGAGTGGCGCGCAGCCATGACCGTTAGGCGAAAAAGCGCACTGCATGGGCGACCGGGGCCCTCACCCCACATGCATCTCCCATCCTTCTGACTGTTGAACAAACCGGAAAGGAAATCGAGCACAAGGCAAGCTCCGACGTTCTGGCGACGAAAGTCGGAATCCGACGGGCAGCCCTTCAAGCTCGCCGCAGGACTCGACCGTGCCACAGGGTGAGTCCCCCGCCCCCTGCCCCGCTTCATCACCAAACGCGCACCACCGCTGGTCTGCGCGCGCCCCGCACCAAGTTGAACCCCGGCACGCCCCACCTCTGCTCCAATTTGCCCGATTTCTGACGTCGGAACACGCCGTCTGTTCACCTGCGCTGGCTATACTCGAATTCTTTTCGGTGCTCCACGCGCCGCATCATCATCGTCCCTGAACTGCCAAAGCCGTGTCTGCCGACCTGAACCAGTCTTATTTGACCTCACAGCTCTCCGGTTCCAATGCCGCTTTCGTTGAAGAGCTGTACGAAGCCTATCTCGCCGACCCGAATACGGTGGACGAGCGTTGGCGAACCTATTTCGACTCGCTGCAAACCGCGGGCCGTCGCGATATTCCGCACAGCCCGGTATTGCAGCGCATAGGCGAACTCTCACGCAGCCACGGTGGCTGGTCGGCCTCTCTGGCCACCAGCGCGGCGCACTCGGTCGATCAGCACAAGCAGGGCGCGATGTTGCGCCTGATCAATGCCTATCGCGTGCGCGGCCACCTGGCTGCCAAGCTCGATCCGCTGGGCATGGTGCCACCGGCTGCGGTGCCCGACCTGTCGCTGGCTTTCCACGATGTCGGCGAAGCCGATCTCGACACCGAGTTCGACGCTGGTTCGCTGATCGGCGCGCGTCGCCGCAAGCTCCGCGATGCCGTGGCCCAGCTGGAAGGCGCCTATTGCAGTTCCATCGGCGCCGAGTACATGCACATCAGCGACTACCCGCAGCGGCGCTGGATGCAGGAACGCTTCGAGGGCACGGCCGGCCAGTTCGGCTACACGTCGGAGCAGAAGAAGCGCGTGCTGGATCGCCTCACGGCCGCCGAAGGTCTGGAACGCTATCTGCATACCAAGTACGTCGGCCAGAAGCGCTTCTCGCTGGAGGGCGGTGACAGCCTGATTCCCATGATCGACGAGATCATTCAGCGTGCTGGAGCCGGTGGCTCCAAGGACGTGATCATCGGCATGGCCCATCGCGGCCGCATCAACGTGCTGATCAACACGCTGGGCAAGCCGCCGCGCACGCTCTTCGATGCCTTCGAAGGCAAGGCCGAGGAGAATCCGGACCCCGCGCACTCGGGGGACGTGAAGTATCACCTGGGCTTTTCCTCCGATGTGATGACCCCGGGCGGCACCGTACATCTGGCGCTGGGCTTCAACCCTTCACATCTGGAAATCATCGATCCGGTGGTCGCCGGCTCGGTTCGTGCCCGGCAGACCCGCCGTCAGAACGAGGATCGCACCCAGGTGGTGCCGATTCTGGTCCATGGCGATGCCGCCTTCTCGGGTCAGGGCGTGGTCATGGAACTGTTCCAGATGTCGCAGGCGCGCGGATACACCGTCGGCGGCACCATCCATATCGTCGTCAACAATCAGGTGGGTTTCACCACCAGCAATCCGCTGGATACCCGGTCCACGCACTACTGCACCGATGTTGCCAAGATCGTTTCGGCGCCGGTACTGCACGTCAATGCCGACGATCCGGAGGCCGTGCTGTTCTGCGCTCAGGTGGCGCTGGACTACCGCCAGACCTTCAAGCGCGATGTTGTCATCGATCTGGTCTGTTATCGCCGTCATGGCCACAATGAAGCCGACGAACCGGCAGCAACCCAACCCCTGATGTACCAGAACATCCGCTCCCGGCCGACCACGCGCGAACTCTATGCTCGCCGACTGGAAGCCGAGGGTGTGATTCAGCCCGGCGAAGCCAAGGCCATCAGCGACCGCTACCGCGATGCGCTTGAGCGCGGTGATGCGGTGGTGGCTGAACTGACCACGGTCGATCCCAGCCAGGCGGGCGTCGCGGTTGACTGGACGCCCTATCTGCATGGCAAGTTGAGTGATCGCGTGGCCACCGCAGTGCCGGCCGAACGCCTGCAGGCGCTGGCGCACTCCATCAACACGCTCCCGGCTGACCTCAAACTGCATTCGCGGGTGGCCAAGGTCTATCAGGATCGGCTGAAGATGGCCACCGGTGAAGTCCGCATGGACTGGGGTTTCGCCGAGACCATGGCCTATGCCACGCTGATCGACGAGGGCTACAACCTGCGTCTGTCGGGTCAGGATTGCGGACGCGGTACCTTTTTCCACCGCCACGCCGTACTCCACGATCAGAACACCGGCGCCACACACACGCCGCTGCGCAAGCTGGTCGATGTGCCGGAACGCGTGACCATCATCGATTCGCTGCTGTCGGAAGAGGCAGTGATGGGCTTCGAATACGGCTACGCCACTGCGGATCCACGCACACTGACGATCTGGGAAGGTCAGTTTGGCGACTTCTGCAATGGCGCCCAGGTGGTCATCGATCAGTTCATCAGCTCCGGCGAGGCCAAATGGGGTCGGTTGTGCGGACTGGTGCTGTTCCTGCCGCACGGCTACGAAGGTCAGGGCCCGGAGCATTCCTCCGCCCGTCTGGAGCGTTTCCTGCAGCTGAGTGCGCTGGACAACATGCAGGTCTGCGTACCGACCACGCCGGCACAGATGTTCCACATGCTGCGTCGGCAGATGCTGCGTGGCACCCGCAAACCGCTGATCGTGATGACGCCCAAGAGCATGCTGCGCCATCGATTGTCGACGTCGACCATGGACGAACTGAGCCATGGCGAGTTCCAGCGGGTCATTCCCGATTCCATGATGTCGGACCCCGGGCAGGTCTCGCGCGTCGTTATCTGCAGCGGCAAGGTCTACTACGATCTGGTGGAAGAGCACGAAAAGAGCCAGATCAAGGACGTCGCCATCGTCCGCATCGAGCAGCTCTATCCCTTCCCGCGCGAGGAACTGAAGGCCGAACTGGCCCGGTTCCCGAATGCCCGCACCATCGTCTGGTGTCAGGAAGAACCGATGAACCAGGGTGCCTGGTATCAGATCCGGCACCAGCTCAAGGCCTCGATCTCGGCCGAGCAGAAGTTGCACTACGCCGGCCGCGACCGCTCGCCGGCGCCAGCGGCTGGAAACACCAATACCCACAACCGTGAACAGGCGGCGCTGGTGCATGAGGCGCTGTCCGTTGCCGATCCAGGCAATACGCCGAAGTCGGACTGAAAGCTCGATCACGAAAACCAACAAGCGCTAAGGATCATCCATGACCGTCGAAGTCAAAGTCCCCATCCTGCCGGAATCGGTTGCCGACGCGATCATCGCGACCTGGCACAAGAAACCCGGTGACTCGGTTACTCGTGAAGAGAACCTGGTGGATCTCGAAACCGACAAGGTAGTGCTCGAAGTGCCCTCGCCGGTGGACGGCGTGCTGGTGTCGATCGTCAAGCAGACCGGTGACACCGTCACCAGCCAGGAGCTGATCGCCACCATCCAGGAGGGCGCCGCCGCAGCAGCAGCGCCGGCCAAGTCGGCGACTCCGGATGCCGCGAGTCCCGAGGTCCGAGTCCCGAGTCCCGCATCGAGTGATCAGGCCCCTTCGGTGCGCCGCATTGCCGCCGAAACCGGCATTGATCCGGCCACCGTCAGCGGCACCGGTCGCGGCGACCGTGTCACCAAGGAAGACATGCTCAAGGCGCAGAGCGCTCCGGCAGCCGCGCCGACCGGCAAAGCCGTGGCCACCACTGCCGCCGCCGGCACTGCCATCAGCCTCTCCGGCGAAGGCCGTGCCGAGCAACGCGTGCCAATGACCCGGCTGCGCCAGCGCATCGCAGAGCGCATGATGCAGAGCAAGAATTCGATCGCCATGCTGACCTCGTTCAACGAGATCAACATGAAGCCGGTCATGGACATCCGCAAGAAGTACGCGGATACCTTTCAGCAGGTCCACGGCATCAAGCTCGGCTTCATGAGCTTCTTCGTCAAGGCCTGCACCGAGGCCCTGAAGCTGCACCCGATCATCAACGCCAGCGTCGATGGCAACGATGTGGTCTATCACGCCTATCAGGACATCGGTGTCGCCGTGGCCACGCCCAAGGGCCTGGTGGTTCCGGTGTTGCGCAATACCGACTCTCTCGGTCTTGCCGATATTGAAAAAGCCATCGGCGACTTCGCCAAGCAGGCCCGTGAAGGCGGCATGCAGCTTGAAGATCTGCAGGGCGGCACCTTCACCATCACCAACGGCGGCACCTTCGGTTCACTGTTCTCGACGCCCATCGTCAACCCGCCGCAGAGCGCGATCCTCGGCATGCACGCCATCAAGGAGCGCGCCGTCGTCGAAGACGGCCAGGTCGTCGCCCGCCCGATGATGTACGTGGCCATCAGCTACGATCACCGCATCATCGACGGCAAGGACGCCGTTCTGTTCCTGGTCGCGGTCAAGAACTTCCTCGAAGATCCGGTGAGGTTGATGCTGCATCTTTGATCGGCAGATCAAAGATGCCGTGAAACGTCAAAAGTAAAACGTCAATAGGATCGGCTCTGCCGATCCCGGAGCCGTAAGCCGCCCTTTGTTGACGTTTGACGTTTTACGTTTGACCTGCCCAACAAACACCTCATGGCAATTCGCCGCCGCCCAGCCACAAGGTAACCCCAAACCATGTCCTCCCACTTCGACGTCCTCGTTATCGGTGCTGGCCCGGCCGGCTATGTCGCGGCGATACGCGCTGCCCAACTCGGTTTGAATGTCGCCTGTATCGATGAGTTTCTGGGCAAGGATGGCAAGCCGGCGCTGGGTGGCACCTGTCTCAATGTCGGCTGCATTCCATCCAAGGCCCTGCTGGAATCGACCAAGCAGTTTCATGCGCTGACGCATTCCTTCAAGGACCACGGCATCAGTGCCGGCGAGCCGCAGATGGATGTGCCGACCATGATCGGGCGCAAGGACAAGATCGTCCGGCAGCTCACCGGCGGCATCGCCACCCTGTTCAAGGCCAACAAGGTCAAGAGCTTCGCCGGGCGCGGCAAATTGCTGTCGGGCAAGCGGGTCGAGATTCGCTTTCACGACGGCGCCACCGAAATCGTCAGCGCCAACCACGTCATCCTGGCCGCTGGCAGTGTGCCGATCCAGATTCCGGGCATCCCCTTTGACGGCACCCATATCGTCGACAACGTTGGCGCCCTGGATTTCACCGCGGTGCCCAAGCGCTTCGGTGTCATCGGCGCCGGCGTGATTGGTCTGGAGATGGGCAGCGTCTGGAAGCGCCTCGGCAGCGAGGTCACCATCCTCGAGGCCCTGCCCGATTTTCTCGCGGCCTGCGATGCCGATATTTCCCGGGTCGCCGCGCGTGAATACAAGAAGCAGGGTCTGGACATCAAACTCGGCTGCAAGGTCACGGCCGCCAAGGTCAACGGTGATGAAGTGCAGATCAGCTACACCGACGCGGTCGGCACCGAGCATCAGCTCACGGTCGACAAGCTGCTGGTCTCAGTGGGTCGTCGCGCCTACACCCAGGGCCTGCTGGCCGATGACAGCGGCGTGGCCCTGAATGCGCGCGGGCAGATCGAAGTAGACGGACACTGCCGCACCAGTCTGGAAGGCGTCTGGGCCATCGGCGATTGCGTGCGCGGCCCGATGCTGGCGCACAAGGGTTCGGAGGAAGGTATCGCCGTCGCCGAACTGATCGCCGGCAAGGCCGGCCATGTCAACCTGGACACCGTGCCCTGGGTGATCTACACCGAGCCGGAAATCGCTTGGGTGGGCAAGACCGAGAAGGAACTGAAGGACGCCGGCATCCCGGTGCGCACCGGCAGTTTCCCCTTTGCCGCCATTGGCCGGGCCATGGCCATGAACGAAGCCTACGGCCAGGTCAAGGTCATTGCCCATGCCGAAACCGATCGCGTGCTCGGCGTGCACATGGTTGGACCGATGGTCTCGGAACTGATCGCCGAATGCGTGGTGGCCATGGAATTCCAGGCTTCCAGCGAAGATCTGGCCCGCATCTGCCATGCCCACCCGACCTTGTCGGAAGCCGTGCACGAGGCCGCGCTGGGCGTGGACAAGCGCGCCATTCATCGCGCCAATTAAGGTGCTATTCGCCGCCCCCGAAGCGCGAGAGCGCTGTCGGGGCGCAGCGCTATTGCGGCCCAGGCGCCTTGATAGCGCGCCGCTTGCGCAGCGGGGTCAGCTTGATGGTGAGCTTGCCGGCCGGGGCGGGTTTGGGCGCCATGCCCAATTTTGCCTTGAGCTTGTCGAACCAGCCCTTTGACTCGGTATTGGGTGGGTATTGGGCCAGGGTCTTCTGGTAGAGAGCACGCTCGTTCTTCCAGAAACCCTCGGCGGCGCTGCAGACCACATCGGCCATGAAGTAGCCACGTTCTTCGAAGGACAGCTGCTGCGGATCGTCACGGAAGCGTTTGAGATCAATGAGATCCGCCATCACCAGCTGCGGATCCCAGACCACGCCATCCAGCGCCTCCGCTACCGTCGAAGCGACGATGAAGGCCTCCATACCCGCAGCGCCGGGCACACCAATGCGCGCCGCCCTGGAAAACTGCCCGTACAGTTCGACCAGATCCGCGTCGTCGTGTTCCTTGCCGGCAGCACAGATTTCGATGTGCATGGCGTCCTCACCGCGCCACAGACCCGGGGCAGCAGGATCCTGATCGGCAATGGGTGTTTCAGCCAGCCAGGGCGAGTCCTGCCCCGCATCGGGCAGTACCAACCTGGCCGGGAAGCCCAATGCCGCCCAGCGGCGCTGCACGCGCGAGACCAGATCCTCGGGAATCTCGTTGAACAGGATGCCGATATCAAAGCTCATCAACGCCGCCAGCTGACTGGATAGCAAGCGAATCTATCAGACCTGAGCGGCGATTGAAGCGCGGTGCGAGCGTGGCCTCGGACCCAATTCCACGCTAGGCTTGGGCTCCCTGCGCCTGTGGACCGATCGCCTGTGACCGAATCGTTGCCCACCGCCAATCCCCGCGTTGCCTTTGTCGCCAGCCGTACCGAGCCGGCACAAGCTGCTCTGGAAACGCTGACACGTCGCTACCCCCATGTGCCGGTCTCGGAGGCCGACATCATCGTCTCCCTGGGCGGCGACGGTTTCATGTTGCATACCCTGCATCGCCACGCCGCCGAGCGCCGTATTCCAGTCTTCGGCATGAAGCTCGGCAGCGTCGGCTTTCTGATGAACCTCTATCGCGAGGATGGTCTGATCGAACGCCTGTGCGCCGCCCAGCAGGCGGTGCTGCACCCGCTGCGCATGCGCGTAGTCGGCGAATCCGGCGGATTGCACACGGCTCTGGCCATCAACGAGGTCTCGCTGCTGCGACAGACCAAGCAGGCCGCCAAACTGCGCATTTCGGTGGATGGCATCGTCCGGGTCGAGGAACTGATCTGCGACGGCGCCATGCTGGCCACGGCTGCCGGCAGCACCGCCTACAACCTCTCCGCCTATGGCCCGATCCTGCCGCTGGGCTCCGACGTTCTGGCCCTGACGCCCATCAGCCCCTTCCGCCCGCGGCGCTGGCGCGGCGCCATCGTCAAACGCACCTCGGTGGTCAAGTTCGAAGTGCTGGACCATTACAAGCGCCCCGTCAGCGCTACCGCCGATGCCACCGAAGTGCGCGATGTGGTCGAAGTGGAAGTCGCCGAAGCGCCCGATGAAGCCATGGTGGTGCTGTTCGACCCCGAACACAGCCTGGAGGAACGGATACTGTCGGAGCAGTTTGCGATGTAGGTCCGGGACTCGGGACTCGGGACGCTGAACTCCTGACGCAAGTTGTTGATGCGTCATTGCGAGGAGCATAGCGACGAAGCAATCCAGTGAAATGCTGCACGCCCCTGGATTGCTTCGCTAAGCTCGCAATGACGCCAAGGTTCAAGTCCCCCGAGCACGGTCGAAACGATACCGGTGGCTCGTAAAGCTCAACAGCACCTGAGTGTGCGTCAACCGCTCCTTCTCCCGATTTTCGTAGGATTTGCCATGCCGAGTAACCCAGATCCACTGCCTGAAGATCGGGTCCCGGGTCCCCAGTCCCGAGTCCCGGCTTCTGACCGAGTCCCGTGTCCCGAGTCCCGAGTCCCGGCTCCAGTGCTGGACCGCCTGGTCGTCGCCATCTCCTCGCGGGCCTTGTTCGACCTGTCCACCGAGCATGAGCTGTTCGAGCGCGACGGGCTGGATGCTTATCAGGCCTATCAGCTGGCCAACGAGGACGCGGTTCTTCGTCCCGGGATTGCCTTTCCGCTGGTGCAGAAGCTGCTGCGCCTGAACCAGTTGCGTCCGGACACGCCGCAGGTGGAAGTGCTGTTGCTCAGTCGCAACAGCGGCAATTCGGGATTGCGGATCTTCAATTCTATCGAGCATTACGGACTGGAAATCGTCCGCGCCGCCTTTACCAACGGCGCGCCACCGCATCAGTACATCGAACCCTTCGGCGCGAATCTGTTTCTGTCGGCAAACGCCGAGGACGTGCGTCAGGCGCTGGTCGCCGGTTATGCCGCGGCCAGCATCCTGCCCTCCCAGGCCAGCGCCAATGCCCATCCCGAGTTGCGCATTGCCTTCGATGGCGATGCCGTACTTTTCTCCGACGAGGCCGAGCAAATCAGCCACAGTGAAGGCCTCGATCGCTTTCACGAATCGGAAAAGGCGCTGGCCCATCAGGCATTGTCCGGCGGGCCCTTCCGCAGCGTGTTGTACGCATTGCATCGCATTCAGGCGGCCTTCCCGGCTGAACGCTCGCCCATCCGCACCGCTCTGGTCACGGCCCGATCGGCACCCGCCCACAAGCGCGTGATTCTGACGCTGCGCGAATGGGGTGTGCGCATCGACGAGGCGCTGTTCCTGGGCGGACGCGACAAAGGCCCCTTCCTCGCCGCCTTCGGTGCCGACATCTTCTTCGACGACCAGCGCAAGAATGCCGAGAATGCCAGCCGCTTCGTGCCTACCGGGCACGTACCGCATGGCGTGGCCAACAAGCGCCCGTGACAGCCTGAATCAGCTTGCCGAGTCGTTCAGCTGACAGCGGCAAACTGCAGATATGCTGGGCACATGAACTATCGAATCGCATCAATCGCGTTTTTCACAGCCACGCTGGGCGCCTGCGCCAGCGGCGGCTCGATTGCCGTCAAGCCGGCAGCAGCGCCCCCGGGCGTGGCGCCTGCACCCGCAGCGGTGCAGCAGAACGCCGATCTCAACGGTCCTTTCGAGACCGTCCCGCGCATGCTCACCAGCGAACTGGCGCCCGGCCTGGATCTGACTGGGCCCGGCTACCGCATCAGCACCGATGCCGCGATTGTCGATTACTACGGTCAGTTCGAAATGCGCAGCGATATGGGCACGCTGACCGCGGACGGCACTCAGGAATTGCGTCTGCGTGTGCGTGAGCTACCCGCCGTGCGCACGCTGGATCAGGTCACCACGACGGAAGTGTTCACCGACGCGGTGTCACGCGGGGTGGAGAAACCCGCCGATGCCGTGCAGCAGGTGGCAACGCAGCCCAAGGAAACCCTGGCCGGCTTGCCCGAAGGCATAGGCCGTTTTCTGGTGCGCTCGGCGCGCAACATCAAGGATCTGGCGCTGGACATCAACGATGCCGCCGTGAATGCCCGGGAAAAGAGTGACACCGAAGAAGAAGAGGAAGCGGCCGTGGCCCAGGAGCGCCGCAGCGCCCGCGCTCAGAAAATCGCCACCTCGGCCACCCTGAATTACATCGGCTACAACAAGGCCCGTCGCGAGATCGCCCGCGAAGTCGGCGCTGATCCCTACAGCACCAATCCGCTACTGGACGAACGCCTGGATCGACTGGCCTGGGCGTCCTGGTCCGGCGCCAAGCTCAGCGGCCTGACCATCGGCCTGATCGGCGGCGTCGCCGGCCAGGCCCTGG
Source organism: Lysobacterales bacterium (assembly GCA_050250665.1). Classification (GTDB taxonomy): domain Bacteria; phylum Pseudomonadota; class Gammaproteobacteria; order Xanthomonadales; family SZUA-5; genus JADKFD01. Next base: position 69,206 of record JBFWOF010000024.1, read on the forward strand.
GTTACGCCCGAGATGCCTACAGACTGGTGTGGGAGCTACCGCCGGAAGACCTCAAACGCCGCAATCTGGAAGTACTGGCGGACCTGGGCATCGCCGGCAAGCCGGCGCGCGATCTGGTCCGCCGGAGCAAGGCCTTCACGCTGACCCAGCAAACCGAGTTCGTGGAATTGCTGCGACTGCCGCTGTTTGCGCCCGCTCGTGGCGAACTGTTCGATCTGGCACTGGCGGCGGAACGGGAAATACACGCCCGCTTTCTGATCGACGCCATGCGCATGCTCAAGAACGTGGCCGAAGACGAGCACCGTACGCGGGCACAGGCTACCGTCATTGGCGCTTCTCCGGCCCTGCGCCTGCGTGACGGCAGCTACGTCATGGCCCTCCCGGTGGACTATCTGTACTGGTCCCCCGAAATCGCCCAGTTTGTCTGGCGCGACGATCTGATCGGCAGGCGCAATCGCATCCTGGTGACCGGCAGCGTCTCCCCGCAGGCCCTGGACGCGTTCTCGCAGGCGGGGTGGATTGTCCGCGAGCGTATCGATCCGTACCGCAAGGAAGTCGAGGAAGAGGCCGCGCAGACCGCACCCTTGCGCGGGATGTAGGTCGGATCAGTGATGCGTCATTGCGAGGAACGCAGTGACGAAGCAATCCAGTGCTTCTGCGGTTGCGGGTCTGGATTGCCTCCCCCGGATCAAGTCCGGGGTCGCAAGGACGCCGGGGATTCATGACCCATGCGCAGTCTCGGCAGTAACAGATGGCTCTCCATGAACCCATATCGTAAATTGTTGATTTGCTGTTGTAGGTCACGTTGCTCGCCTGGCGAGCTACGTGACGCAACTCGATGTCACGTAGTCCGCTGACGCGGACAACATGACCTACGACGGCGAGTTCACGGCCCATGGGCAGTGTCGGGCCGACACACGCGGCTCGCAATGACACCAGGGTTTCTTGAAGAGCACGGCCAGCCCAGCAAGGCCCAACCCGAAATCGGCTCTTCTTCGCGACCTTTCTGCCTTTCCTTCGCGTCCTTTGCGGCCCGCTCTTTACCCAGAACCCAAGACGATCGCAGACAGCCAGGCCAGCGGACTGCGCAGTCTCAGTCCGCGCCCTGACCTGCCGGAATTTCGGACAGCGTCCGCTTGTGGCGGGCTGCGATCGGTTTGATGCGCGCGACCATGGCCGCTGCCACCTTGAGACTGCCGGCGATCAGATTGCCACTGTCGAACCAGTTTTCTTCGCCTTCGAAATCCAGCACCACGCCGCCGGCCTCACGCACCAGCAAGGCGCCGGCGGCCATGTCCCAGGGCATCAGTCCGTATTCGAAGAAACCGTCGAGGCGCCCGCAAGCCACATAGGCCAGATCGAGCGCGGCCGAACCGGTGCGGCGCAGATCTTCGGCGTCTTCCAGCAAGGCCTTGACCATGCGCATCTGGGTGGCGAAGCGGGCACGCTGACGAAAGGGAAAGCCGGTCGCAATCAGGGCGCCGGGCATGCCCTGACGCGGGCTGACGCGGATGCGCCGGTCATTGAGATAAGCACCACTGCCCTTGCTGGCGTGGAAGATCTCGTCACGCACCGGATCGTAGATCACACCGTGCTGGATCACGCCATCTTCCATCAGGGCGATGGAGACCGAGCAATGCGGAAAACCGCGCATGAAATTGCTGGTGCCATCGATGGGATCGATCACCCAGACATAGCGCGAATTCCCGAGACGACCAGACTCCTCACCCCAGATCGCATGATCGGGATAGGACTTGCGGATTTCCTTGATGATTTCCACTTCCGCCAACTTGTCGGCTTCAGTGACGAAGTCGTACTGGCTCTTTTCGGTCACCGCGATGGCGTCGGCGCGATGAATGCTGCGCTGGATGACGGTGCCCGCCCGGCGCGCTGCCGCGATCGCGATGTTGACAGCAGGCTTGGCCATGGGCGCTATTCCGGGTTCGGTCAAAAGAGCCGCGTAGGTTAACAGACCCGACGGACCGCACCCAAGGAACTTGGGCCGATCCGGCAGGTCCCGATTCAGCCGAGCATGCTGCGGGCCTTGTCCAGCGCCACCAGGAAGCGGTCGACCTCATCAGCGGTGTTGTAGAAAGCCAGCGAAGCCCGTAAGGTGGCGTTGACGCCAAAACGCTGCATCAGCGGATGCGCGCAATGCTGGCCGGAGCGCACCGCCACGCCTTCCAGATCGAGCAACACCGCCAGATCCGTGGCGTGCGCACCGTCGATGACAAAACTGGCCACCGCCACCCGATCCGGCGCGCTACCGATGAAACGCAACCCGGGGACCGCCGCCAGCCCCTCGCGCAGGCGCTCACCCAGCGCCTGTTCGTGCGCTGCCAGCGCCGCCAGATCCTGTGCCTGCAGATAATCGATAGCTGCGGCCAGTCCGACGAAACCGGCGATATTCGGCGTGCCCGCCTCGAAACGACGCGGTGGCGGCGCGTAGACGGTGCCGTCGAAGCTGACCGATTCGATCATTTCGCCACCACCGATCCAGGGCGGCATCGCTTCCAGCAGATGCCGTCGCGCCCACAGCGCGCCAGTGCCCGTGGGTCCGAACAGCTTGTGCCCGGTAAAGACGTAGAAATCGCAGCCGAGCTCGGAGACGTTGACCGGCATGTGCGGGACTGCCTGCGAACCATCGACCAGCAGTGCGATGCCGCGGGCGCGGGTGTGTTCGGCGATGGCGGCGATCGGGTTGACCGTGCCGAGTACATTCGAGACATGCACCAGAGCGAGCAGCTGCGTGCGCTCGTTGAGCAGGCCATAGAGGACCTCCAGATCGAGAGAGCCATCGTCGTGGATCGGCGCCACCCGCAGCACGGCACCGCTGCGCTCGCACAGCAGCTGCCAGGGCACGATATTGGCGTGATGCTCCATCTGGCTGACGACTACCTCGTCACCGGCCTTCAGACGCGGCGCCAGCCAGGAATGCGCGACCAGATTGATCGCCATCGTGGTGCCACTGGTCAGCACCACATCCTGCGCCGACGCAGCACCGATGAAGCCGGCAATGCGCTCGCGCGACTGCTCGTACAGCGTGGTTGCTTCCTCGCTCAGCGTATGCACGGCGCGCGCCACATTGGCATTGTGTTGCCTGTAGAAGCTGTCGACGGCCTCGATGACCACCGCCGGCTTCTGTGCCGTGTTGGCGTTGTCGAAATAGATCAATGGCTTGCCGTGGATCTCACGGCGCAGAATGGGAAAGTCGTCACGCAGCGCTTCAATAGTCATCGGATCATCTGCTTCCAGATTGAGTGGCAGGCAGGGCGGCGCATGCGGCGTCCGGCACCCGTGGGAGCGGCTTCAGCCGCGACGCTGCTGCACCGTCATCGATCAATCCACCGCCCCCTGGGGCAGATGCACGGCCACTCGCTCTGCGAGCGCAGCGCGCAGCGTCTCGTCGGCCACGGCCGACAGCACCTCGCCGCCAAAAGCCAGCGTGAGCATCTGTCGCGCCAGCGCCATCGGTATGCCGCGCGAGCGCAGATAGAACAGCACCTTGTCATCAAGCTGGCCGACGGTGGCACCGTGCGAGCACACCACTTCGTCGGCTTCGATCACCAGTTCCGGCTTGGTATCGATCTCGGCATGCGCTGACAGCAGCAGATTTGCCGTCTTCAGATGGGCTTCGGTCTGGTCGGCACCCGGCGCCACCGTGATCAGGCCATCAAAAACCGAGCGCGAGCGCGCATTGGCAATCGCCTTCCACAGGGTCTTTGACTGGGCGGCACCAGCCGCGTGGGTCAGCGCCAGCTGGCTGTCGTGATGCTGTCGTCCCTGCAGCGCGACCAGCCCATGGACGTTGACGATGGCGCCGGCCGCGGCCAACTGCAGCTGCAGATCGTGCCGCGACCACAAGCCGCCCAATTCCAGCACGACCAGCGAGACCTGCGCTCCAGCAGCGCAGCGGATCCGAGTCTGCTGCACCGATTGTGCCTTGGCGCCCGTTTCCTGCAGGCGAATCAGCGTCAGCTGCGCACCCGCCTGCAAATCGACGTCGAGCAGCACATTGCTGAGCCCGCCGGCCTCGTCGGCACCGAACCAGTGTTCCATCAAGGTGATCGAGGCGTTCTCGCAGAGGTTGAGCTGCAGACGCGATTGCGACAGCCCCAGCGCGTCGTGCTGCAGGGCGAGCCGCCAGATGCCGTTTACCGTTCCAGCCACATCAAGCGTGAGGCACTCGGTGGCGCCGGCCTGATTGAGCAGGCGAAAGGCGTCCGCCGCAGTGTTCGCTGTGGGTAGGAGCGACCTTGCGTCGCGACCGCCGTCGTCGCACTTGCCATTTTCGTTGCCCTCAGCCAAGAGGTCGCGACGCGAGGTCGCTCCTGCAGGGGCTTGGTCGCGACGCGAGGTCGCTCCTACAGGGGCTTGGTCGCGACGCGAAGTCGCTCCTACAGGGGCTTGATCGCGACGCGAGGTCGCTCCTACGGACAGGGACAGTCCCGCAGGTGCATCGGGGCTCAGTGTCCAGCCGCCCGCTGTCAGCGTTGCCAGGGTTCCGCTGAGGCCCGCCAGTTCGGGCGGGACCACTGCCGGCGCGTGGCCGGCGGCCGGATCCAGCGCCTGCAGGCCGCGCAGCGAGCTGTAGCGCCAGGATTCCACCTTGGGCGTAGGCAGACCTGCGGCCAGGAAGTGGCGTCGTGCTTCAACGGCAGCGGGCTCGGCAGACTCCGGCAGCGCCGCGAGCAGGCGTTCGGCCAGGGTATCGCTCATGCAGCCGCTCCGAGCTTGCGCTCCTTGATCCAGTTGTAGCCGTGCTCTTCCAGCTGCAGGGCCAGCGATTTGTCACCGCTTTCGACGATCTGACCGTCGGCCAGCACGTGCACGAAATCCGGCACGATGTAATCGAGCAGGCGCTGGTAATGGGTGATCACGATGAAACCGCGATCGGGCGAACGCAGCCGATTGACGCCTTCGGCCACGGTTTTCAGGGCGTCGATATCCAGGCCCGAATCGGTCTCGTCGAGAATGGCCAGCCGCGGCTCCAGCATGGCCATCTGGAAGATCTCGTTGCGCTTCTTCTCGCCGCCGGAAAAACCCTCGTTGACGGCCCGATGCAGCAACTCGTCGGAGATCGACAGCACCTTGAGCTTCTCGCGGGTGAGCTTCAGGAACTGCATCGAATCCAGTTCCGGCTCGCCGCGATAACGACGTTGCGCATTCAGGGCGGTACGCAGGAAATAGGTGTTGTTGACGCCGGGAATCTCGACGGGGTACTGGAAGGCGAGAAAAATGCCTTTGCCGGCGCGTTCCTCGGCCGGCAAGGCCAGCAGATCCTCGCCCAGATAGCTGACGCTGCCTTCAGTCACCTCATAGCCTTCGCGGCCGGACAGCACATTGCCCAGCGTCGACTTGCCGGCGCCGTTCGGACCCATGATGGCGTGCACTTCGCCCGGTTTGACACTGAGCGAGAGTCCCTTGAGGATGGTCTTGCCCGCCACCTTGGCGTGCAGGTTGTTGATTTCAAGCATTTTCAGTCCAACTCCAGAAGTTTCTTCTTCATTGCCACTCGAATCTCGTCCAGACGTTCGGGCGCAATCGCTTCGGCGTCCGCGAAATCCTGTGTCCGGCCGGTAGCGAGCTTGTTGGCGACCAGCGCGTCCTTGTCGAGGCAAGCCACGGGTACGCCGCCTAGGATTCCGGTCACGCGATTTGCATACGCTTCTTCAAACACCAGCCCCGTTGCAAAGTTCAGCAAATCAATGCGATAGGGTTCGCGACCCAATTGCACCACCACTTTCCCTTCCACCCATTCGCCCACATCCGGAGCCAGATCGGGAAAGCCGAATTCCTCAAGCAGACGCGCCACCACCATCGCCGATTCAGGCTTCGGCGCCAGCCAGAGATCCAGGTCCTTGGTGTATCGCTCATGTCCGTGCGCTGCCAGCGCGTAGGCGCCCACTACCAGGAATTCAGCGCCGGATTCCTGTAATAACGTGAGCAACTCGCTCCAGTCTTGGGGGATTTTCGCGGGTCCAGCCATTGTGAATTGCCCTAAGTTCGTCCAGCGCCCTGAATCCCGAGGTCACATCCACGCCGCTGCGCGGCGCTGACACCTGGACAGTATCCTCGCCAGTCAAGGTTCTTGCCCATCGCCTGCCCATGACTACCGCCTCGGCTATCGATGCGGCGTTTCTGATTTCCCCACTCATCGCATCACTCCAACGTCGGGCTCGACTTGCTGATCGCGCTGATACAGCAAAGCTCACCCCACCGCGCCTTCCAGGCTCACTTCCAGCAGTTTCTTGGCTTCCACCGCAAATTCCATCGGCAGCTCCTTGAACACCTGCTTGCAGAAACCATCGACGATCAGCGACACCGCATCTTCCTGGCTAATGCCGCGCGACAGGCAGTAGAACAGCTGGTCGTCGGAAATCTTCGAGGTGGTGGCCTCGTGCTCGACGATGGCGCCCGGGTGTTTGACCTCGATGTACGGGAAGGTATGCGCGCCGCAGCGCTTGCCGATCAGCAGCGAGTCGCACTGGGTGAAGTTGCGCGCCCCGTCGGCATTCTTCTCGACCTTGACCAGTCCGCGATAGGTGTTCTGACCGCGCCCGGCAGAGATGCCCTTGCTGATGATCTTGCTCTTGGTGCGGGCACCGATGTGGATCATCTTGGTGCCGGTGTCGGCCTGCTGGCGATGATTGGTCAGCGCCACCGAATAGAACTCGCCGACCGAATCGTCTCCGCGCAGCACGCAGCTCGGATATTTCCAGGTGATGGCCGAGCCGGTTTCGACCTGGGTCCAGCTGATCTTGCTGCGATCGCCGCGGCAATCGCCGCGCTTGGTCACGAAGTTGTAGATGCCACCCTTGCCGTTCTCATCGCCCGGATACCAGTTCTGCACGGTTGAATACTTGATCTTGCCGTCGGTCAGTGCGACCAGTTCGACGACGGCCGCGTGCAACTGGTTTTCATCGCGCATGGGCGCGGTGCAACCTTCCAGATAGCTGACTTCGGCGCCCTCCTCGACCACGATCAGGGTGCGCTCGAACTGCCCGGTATCGCGGGCGTTGATGCGGAAATAGGTGCTGAGCTCCATCGGGCAGCGCACGCCCTTGGGGACGAACACGAAACTGCCATCGGAAAACACGGCCGAGTTCAGCGCCGCGAAGTAGTTGTCGGATGTCGGCACCACCGTCCCCAGATACTGGCGAACCAGTTCTGGATGCTCACGCACGGCCTCGGAAAAGGAGCAGAAGATCACGCCGGCCGCATTCAGTTCCTTCTTGAAGGTGGTGCCCACCGACACCGAATCGAACACCGCGTCCACCGCCACACCGGCCAGCCGCGCACGCTCGTGCAGGGGCACACCCAGCTTGTCGAAGGTCTCCAGCAGCTTGGGATCCACCTCGTCCAGCGATTTCGGCTGATTCTTCTTCGGCGACGCGAAATAGCTGACCGCCTGAAAATCGATGGGCTCGATCTTCAGTCGCGCCCAGGACGGCGGCTTCATGGTCAGCCAATGCCGGTAGGCGGCCAGACGCCATTCGGTCATCCATTCCGGCTCTTCCTTCTTGGCCGAAATCCTGCGCACCACGTCTTCGTTCAGACCCGGCGCGAAGATGTCGCTCTCGATATCGGTGATGAAGCCATGCTCGTAGGATTTGCGCACCGCCTCATCGACGGCCGCCATCCCTGCCGAAACCGGCTTGTCCATCACTTCGGTACTGCTCATGACCCACTCCCTGAAATCTCGTGCAACGCAGGCGCTTTAATGGTCTGACCGGCCGTGACTGCACTCGGCGGTACGCGCTCGACTTCGATGTTCTTCCGAATTTTCATGCCAGCCTTCCTGGCGTCCTTTCTGCTGTTCCTTCGCGTCCTTCGTGTCCTGCTGCTTCTCCCCGTCCGTGCGGCGAAGTCATACAGTGACGCTCGTCAGCCGCTCGACGCTGACTTTCGGCTGCCACTGGCGACTCGGTGCCGCCATGTCGACCAGCGTGACCTCGCGCAGCGCGCTCTCGACGGCGGCGCTGATCTTGCGCAGATTGCTCGATACCGTGCAGAAGTTCTCGCGACCACACATGCCGTGGTGAATGCTGCACTCGGTCATCCCGAGTGGACCCTCGATGGCCGCAATGATGTCGGCGATGCTGATCTCATTCGCGGGCCGGGCCAGGCGATAGCCGCCGGCGGCGCCGCGGGTGGATTGCACCAGGCCCACCTGGGCGAGCTGCTTCAACAGTTTGGACACGGTCGGCGACTCCAGCCGGGTGCGCTCGGCCAGGGCCTGCGCACTCAGCAGGCCACCGGCTTCGTCGGCCAGACAGGCCATCAGCACGGTCGCGTAATCGGCCAGTTTGGAGAGTCGGAACAAGAAGCTTCAGCCTGTGGCAATTCATACAGGACTAAAATAGTACCAATTGTGTGGAAGGCGCATCAAGGGTCTGCCAGATCCGTTCAGCGCAGAGTCGATTGCAGTAGCGCCAGAGCCTCTTGCACGGCGCCCCCAATGTCATCCGGCCGCACGGCCACCGTCAGTTCGGCCACCCGCAACAGGCCCCAGCCCGCCTCGGCTGCGCAACTGGCACAGAAGTCCAGGTGCGCCGCCAGGCAGGCGCTGGCATAGATCCGAGTGGCGACGCTGTGCCGCAGCACGCGCGCCAGGACTTCGGCGCCAGCGAGACGCCGAATCCCGGCGACCGACCCTCGTCGCAGCTCGATGAAAGCTGCCAAGGGCAGCGCCCGCGCCGCATCGGCAGGATATTGTTCCGCCGACAGGAGTTTGGGCTGCTGCAGATGCGGCAGCGCCTGGATGCCACCGTCCGACGTTCGCGCGAGCGGCAGCAGATCGTCCGCCAGCCGTTGCCATCCCAGCGCTTGCGCGACGCGGGCGAAGGTGGACTTGCCGATACCGCTGGGCGCGCAGAACAGCAGCGCCTTGCCGTCCTCGCCCTTGAGGGCACTGGCATGGACGACATAAACGCGGTGATGAGCCAGGGCGTGCAGCAGCACCGGCCCTTCCAGCGCCTCGCGCGTCAGTTGTGGTGAGTCTGCTTCGCGCAGAACCGCGTAACGCGAGCTGGCGGCGTCAAAACGATAGGCCCCGAACTGGGCCAGCTCCAGATCGAAGATCGGCGCTGCTTCGGCCACGGCCACCCGCACCGGCGTCTCGCACAATTCCGCGGCCAGCGCCGTGCCAAAGGCCGGCGCAACCGCAGCCGTACCGCTCAACAGCTCCGGGGCATGTCTGAAGCGATATCCGGCTGCCGAGATCTGGTGCGGTATGGACGGACTCATCAAGCTCGGGAGCAGCTGCCGTGGAAAGCTTCGAACTCTAGCCGATGCTGATTGAGCGGTCAGATTCCCGACTCAGAAATCACCCCAGTGCGACTGCAGTGCGGCAATGGCCGCGAGGCCAGCGGTTTCCGTGCGCAGCACCCGCGGACCCAGGCGCAGGCGCGTGAAACCGGCGCGCTGCAGCAACTCGCCTTCATGCTCGCTGAAGCCGCCTTCCGGGCCGACCGCCAGAACCGCACTGGCTGCGGGCGGCAGGTCACGCAGGGCGACGTCGCCGTCCGGATCCAGCATCAGGCGCACCGAATCCGGGCTCGCCGCGGGTGCATCCGCCAACAGGCCGGCCAGCCACGACGGCATGGCCATGGGCGCAGCCAGCTCTGGCAACTGCGCCCTACCCGATTGCTCGCAAGCCGAAATCAGCACCTGTCGCCAGTGCGCCATCCGTCTCGCCTCGCGTTCGGCATCGAGTTTGACCTCGGTGCGCTCGGTCAGCAGCGGCTGCACCCGCTGCACCCCGAGTTCGGTGGCCTTCTGCAGGACCAGATCCATTTTTTCGCCGCGACACAGACCCTGAGCCAGGGTCAGCTGCAGGGGCGAGTCGGCGATCGCGGCCAGTTCCGCGCCCACCCGCACTTGCGCCCGCTTGCGCTCGGCCGCGATCAGTTCGGCCGCGAATTCACGGCCACGGCCGTCGAAGAGCTGCAGGCGATCGCCCACCCGCAGTCGCAACACCCGCGTCAGATGACTGGACAGATCCTCGCCCAGCGCAAGCTCCTGATCTGGCGCCAGTTCTGCATCGATGTAGCCACGAATGGTGCGCATGCACGACTCCAATCCACACAGGCGCTGATGCTGCATCAGTGCAGGCCCGCCGTCGAGGCAGGCGGTTCAGACCGCGCGGCGGCGCCGCAGCAGCCAGTTGACCAGCAATCGGCCCGGTATGAAGCGCTCCGCCAGCCGCCGGGCCAGATGAGCCGTCGTTGGCGCCTGGTTCAAGCTGTGCGAGCTGCGTACTTCGTCAATGATCAAGGCTGGCGACAGCGCCGCTCGCATGGCCTGCTGGCGCTCGCGAGCTGCCCGGTAAGCCCGATCCAGCGCTTCCTGGCGCTGGATCGCCACCTCGGTTCGAGCCGGCACCCGGTACAGTGACGTGGTCTTGTCGACCAGCACGAAGCGATCCTCCAGCGTGTAGCGCGTCCACAGATTCCAGTCCTCGAGCTGGTCCATCTCCACATCGAATCCGCCGTGTCGCTCGTACAGACGGCGATGGAACAGCACGGTCTGGATCGGCATGAAGTTCTCCAGCCACAGGGTGGCGTGGTTGAACGGCATCTGGAAGCGCAGCAACCAGTCGGTTTCGCGGTATCGCAAGGGTTGGGCAGATTCGACTTCGGTCGGCACTTCCCAGGCGATTCCGTAGACGCCTGGCACCTGCTCGGCCAGCGCCACCGACAGCAGATTCTCGACGTGATCGGCATACAGCAGATCATCGTCGTCGAGAAAGTTGAACCACTCGCCGCTGGCCATGGCCAGCGCCAGATTACCCGCCTGGGCCCGCCCCACCGCGGTACCGGTGGCGTGATACTTGAGCCGCGGCGCCAGATGCGCGAACTCGATGTCGATCATGCGCCGCGCCAGGTCGGGACCGTCTTCGATGACGATGATCTCGATGTTGGACCAGGTCTGGCGCTCGACCGAGAGTAGGGCCTCACGCAGCCATTCCGGCCGGCGGTGGGTGCGGATCAGGATCGATACCAGTGGCTGCTCCGTCGGTACTGGCGCGGTGAAGAAGGCGCCCTTGCGGCGCAGCTCGAAATCCCAGGCGGCAAAACGCGGCTGGAACTGCTCGCTGGTCTGAACGCGACTGGCGCGAAAATGCGGCAGCAGCCGCAGGCTGCGCAGCAGATTGCGCAGGAGCGCGCGGCGACGTCCGGGAAAGCTCTGGGGCACGCGAATTTCCCGCCAGAGCATGCGGTAGCCCTGAATGAGGTCGCGCCAGCTGCCGTAGCGCGCCCGCAACAGCAGATTCGCCAGCGTGCTGCCCGCCAGTTGCTGAGGTTTGACCTCGCCGGCGTATCGGTAGCTGTCATGAATCACACGGGCCTGCGGCAGATAGCGCAGCTTCCAGCCGGCGGCGCGCAAACGCCAGGACAGATCGACATCTTCGCCATAGAGAAACAGCTTCGGGTCAAAACCGCCGATCTGCTCGAAGGCCTGGCGCCTGAGCAGCACCGCGGCGCCACTGACCCACTCGGTTTCGAGCGTCACCGGGTGGTAGTTCTTCGGATGCTCGAAGGGCTGCTGGCGAAATTCCCAGGCGGCTGCGGCGTGGTCGCTGGCAGCCTGGGCCAGGATGCGTTCCAGGGACCCGGGCAAGAGCGCGGTATCAGGATTCAGCAGCAACAGCCAGGGGCTGCGCGCCTGTCGCGCCAAGGCGTTGTTGGCCTGACCGAAACCAAGATTGCCTTCACTGACTTCGCAGCGCAGAGAGCTGAAGTCCTCGGCAAAGGGCTTCAACGCACTGCGGATGGCCATGCTGGCCTCCTCCTCGACGCTGTTGTCCCAGATGGACACATGACGGGCCACGCCGGGTGCCGCGTCGCGAATGCTCTGCAGCAGACGCTGCAATTGAGCAACATCACTGCGATAGCAGACGATGCAGATATCGATGGCCTGGATCGCGCTCATGCCGACCTCCTGCGCAAGCCTGCCGGCTTGAGCCAGACCCGCACCTGTCGTGCCAGCGTCTTGCTCCAGTTCGGCACCCAGGCGAGCACCCGGTCGTAACGCGAGGCCTTGATCCGCAGGCCCTCCAGCTCGCCAGCCAATGCGCTAATGCGTTGATGCATTACGGTAAGCTCTCCTGCCTGGGCGTTGGACAATGCGATCAACAGCTGGTTCTGCGCCTGCTGTGTATCGAGTTGTCGACTCAGATGGTCTGCATGGGCCTGAAGTTCCGCGAGCTCGGCCCGTGCCTCCCGGATCTGCGCGGCGGAGTTGGCTTCGACCTCGGCGTTGCGCTGCTGCAGTTCGGCGGCATCGCACTCGACCGCCCGATTGCGGGCCTGCAAAGCCGCGATATCCGCGTCCCTGCGCACCAGTGCCTGATCAAGTTCGGCGCGTACCCGTCCCAGGGCAGTCAGATCCTGCTGCAGACGCAGCACGTCGGCGTCCAGTTTCTCCGCCCAGTCGCGCACCTGTGCGTAGTCGCGGGCCAGTCGGATGTTCTCGTGGCGAAACACCACATCGTCGAGCTGCGAGCGCAGATAAGGTTGTAGTTGGGCGATCGCGTCTGATTGAGGCAACGATGGCAATGGACCTTCCCTTTGCTGATCGTAGATCTGCTTCATCGCTTTCTCCATGGCCGACAGTGTGGGCACCATCCGTGCCCGGTTCGCGACGATCTGCTGGCGCCACTCAGCAAGCTGGTGGCCGTCGGCGAGCGCATCCAATGCGGCCATGACCGTCTCGGGTTGATCCGGATGGCTCAGCAGGGCGCCACCGCCATGGGCACGCACGCGCTCGCCGAGCGCTCCGGCATCGGGCACCAGTACCGGCACTCCAGCCGCCCAGACCTCGGACAACACATAGCTGAAACTCTCGGCCAGACGATTGGGAAACAGCACCAGATCCACCTGGTAGTGCTGCAGCCAGTGCGCCGTCTGCTGAGGTTCAAAAGGTCCATGCACCCAGAGCCGTCCGTCGGCGATGAAGCCGGGATGCAGTTGCTCGTCGGTGTAGCCGATCAACACCCAGCGGTAGCGCTGGGCGTCGCCATGCCGTAGCCAGCGCAATAGACGCTCCTTGCCCTTGTGTGGGCCCAAGGCACCGACGATGGCTAGGGTGCGCAGTTCGCGCTGGGTCGAAACCGGACGTTCCTCCAGCGTGATGCCCGGCGGGACTATCTGCACCGGCAGATCGGGAAGGTGGCGCCGGAACACGCCAGCCAGGTACGCCGAGGGCACGGTAATGGCCGCGGCACTGACCATGACCGCGTGCCAGCGTCGCAGCCAGTCTGCATCGGGCTCTGGTTCGTCCAGCCCCTGTTCGAAGGCGTGCTCTGCCAGGAAGCCGAGGTCGTGCACGCTGAGCAGCCAGGGTCGGCCCAGTGGGCACCATTGCTCCAGCCATTCCAGCGTGGTCCGCTGCAGATAGTGCACATGCAGCCAGCGGCTGCCATGGGCCGCCAGGATGGCCTGCAGCCAATGGGCCGCATCCGCATTGTCCGGCAATTGATAGGGAAGGAACTTCGCCGGGCTGCCGGCCGATTCGACCACCGCCAGCTGATCGCCCAGATGCAGCAATCCATGGCCATGGCCTTGCCCCAGATCGCGGGCAAAACGAGCGCTGCCGCCGCCGCGCGCGGAAATCAGATGCATGACCGCCGGGAATCGAGTCAGCTCCGTCATCGGTGCCACCTGCAAGCGGCAGCTGGCAGAGCCGATGCGCAGCAGCGTTCAGGGATCGGCCGCTTCGGCCTTGCCCTCGAGTTTCTGCAGCAGATAGGGCCCGCCGAGCTGATCCATCTGACGCACGATCCAGCTGGCACGCTGGTGCAGATAGGGCGTGGGCTGATCGGCGCGACGCCGCCGTGGATCCGGCAGCGTAGCCACCATGAGCGCCAGTTGGTACGGTGCCAATGAGGAACACGGTCGCCCGAAACGACGCTCACAGGCCACGCAGAATCCGAACATGCCATCGCCGGTCTCGGCAATATTGAGATAGGTCTCCAACAGACGACGCTTGGGCCAGGCAAGTTCCAGCAAACCGGTGAAATAAACCTCCAGGCCCTTGCGCAACCAGCTGCGCCCGGTCCAGAGAAACAGGTTCTTGGCAACCTGCTGGGAAATCGTGCTGGCACCGCGCATGCGCTCGCCGTCTTCGGCGGCATCGAGTGCTTTCTTGATCTCGACCGTGTCGAATCCGTGGTGATCGAGGAAGCGCTGGTCCTCGGAAGCGATCGCCGCCACCGGCAGATAGGGGCCCATGGATTCCAGCGGGCACCACTGATAGTCGATCTTGAAAGACGACTGACCCGCTGCGCGGGCCTCGAGAATGCGCTGCGCCATGACTCCGGTGATCGGTGGCGCAGCAAAGCGCAGGACCAGCACCAGCAACAGGCTCAGCAGGAACGGCGACAGCAGCAGTATCCACAGCCAGCGGCGCCAGCGCCTGGGTTTGGACGCGGGCTTCGCCAGTGCCGCTTTGGACGGTGATTTAGGCTTGCGATTGGCCATGACCGTTCACGAGTCCAGCGCGGAGGGAAATCTCGCCGATGACGCGGTTGGTCCAGCGCTTGCTCTGAACAAGCGCCGGGGCCAGGAACAGTACCGCCGCGTCACGTAGCGCGCCTTGCGCGCAACGTGACCTGCTTGCGCATTGACCAACCGAGTCCCGAGTTCCGAGTCCCGGCAGATCAACGCTTGGCAAGCCAACCGTGAATGGTCGGCGCCACTTCCCGCTGAGCGCGACCGGACACGTAGATGCCGATATGACCGCCCTTGAAGGCCAGCACCGTGTAGTCCTTGGTGCCGACCTTGTCTTTCATGGGTATGGACGCGCTCGGCGGCACCAGATGGTCCTGCTCGGCGTAGATGTTCAGCACCGGCATGGTGATGTTCTTCAGATCCACGTCCTTGTTGCCGATCTTCAGCCCGCCCTCCATCAGCTTGTTGCCCTGATAGAAGTCGCGGATGAACTCGCGGAAAGCCTGACCCGCCTGATCCGGCGAATCGAAGATCCACTTCTCCATGCGCAGGAAGTTCTCGAGTTCGTGCTTGTCATCGAGAATGTCGACCAGGCCGATGTACTTCTGGTGGTTCAGCCGGAAGGGCTTGAGCGTGAGATAACACCAGTTCATCAGATCGCCGGGGACATTGCCCAGGGTGTCGACAAACAGATCGATGTCCATGCCCTGGGTCCAGTGCGAGAGCATGTTGTCCGGCGTGTGGAAATCCACCGGCGTGACCATGGTGATCAGATTCTTGACCTTTTCCGGGTAGATGGCGGCAAAACACAGTGAAAAGGCACCGCCCTGGCACACGCCGAGGATGTTGATGGCTTTCAGCGCATGGCGCCGTGCCACCACATCGACGCAACGGCGGATGTAGCCGTTGATGTAGTCATCGAGGCCAATGTAGCGATCGGCGGCGTCGGGATAGCCCCAGTCGATCAGGTAGACATCCTCGCCCAGCGCCAGCAGATTGCGCACCAGCGAGCGATCCTCCTGCAGATCGGTCATGAAGGGTCGATTGACCAGCGCATAGACGATCAGGGTCGGGGTCTTCGCCGTGGGCTTCTTGTCGCCCTTGAAGCGGTACAGCACCAGCTTGTCTTCGCGGTAGATGACTTCTTTTTCGGTAGCGCCGTAATGGACGTCATCGACCTCGCGCAGCACTTGGGTGGCGGCGGTCAGTTTCTGGCTGTAACGGGTGACTTCGTCGAGCGCGGATTTCGGATCAATACGCAAAGGTCCCATGGTGATCAGCTCCGGCTACGACGGGTGGAAGTCTTGGCCGCTTTGGCCGCAACGGTTTTGGCCTTGGGCTTCGCTTCCGCCTTAGGCTTTGCTTCTGGCTTTGGCTTGGTGCCGGTTCGGGATCGGGCCAGCTTTGGCTTCACCACTTTGGCCGCACGGGTCGATGCGGCGACCCTGGCCTTCGGTGCCGCCCTTGTTGCGGCGGCGTCGACCGGCTCGGCCTCGACCGGAATCGGCGTCGCCACGGCGGCCGCAGCGGCGTTCGACTGGGCCAGTTTCTCCTCCAGCTCGGCGACGCGTCGGCGCAGCTCGTGCATGCGCTGGTGCACGGTGTCGAGTTCGCTGCGGCCCGGCATGCCCAGCGCCGCGGTGCTGCGTTCGACTTCGCCCTGAATCAGCTTGCGCACTCGCATCTGCGAATTGACCAACTCGCCGTAGACCTCGCGGAATTCGTCGGACAATGCGACTTCGGCATAGCCCTCTTCGGCGGCATCGACAAAGACGTCGTAGAGGCCGCGCATGCTGGTGATCTCGCGACCCGGCTCGCTGCGCTCTTCCAGCTTCGATTCGAACTTGTCCAGACCGAGACGACTGGCCTTGAACATCAGCGTGTTGTAACGCGTGTTCTGATCCTGATAGTCGGCAAAAGCTCGCGCCAGCGCCTGCTTGCGCTCCTGCGACTCGCGATTCATGCCGAAAGCCGGCATCGACAACATGCCGCGGGCATTGTCTTCAATCGGCTTCATCGCCTTCAGGTAATCGCGGAACAGATCCTCGAAACCCTTGGCCCCTTCGCTGTTCAGCCCACGCAGCGCATCCAGCACCGGATTCTTGTCCAGACCCATGCCGCCCATGGCCTTTTCCAGTGCCTCGCGGATGGCGCCAGGCGTGGCCATGTCCGGACGGGAGGTGGCCATCTGACCGATCGCACCCTGCATGAACTCGGCGAACTGTTTGGCGCCCCCGACCATCTTGTCGAGCACATCGTTGCCGGAATGACCCGCGCTGAAGAGTCTGCTCCAGGCTTCGAAGCCCTCCTGCACCGGATTTGACGGTGCCGCGCTGCCACGGGTGGCATCGGTCCAGGCCGAAAAGAACTGCTGTTGCATGGATTGCCAGTCCGGCATCCATGCGGTTTTGGGGTCGGTCACGGTTGTACTCCAGCGTGAAGATGGCCGGATGCTAGCAGGCGCAGCCTTGAAGACGCGCTCGTATGGTGGCCCCGGCTTCACCTGCGGGTCATTCGTAGCGCGGCTCCGGCGCGCCTTGAGCTGATTCTCGGACCAAGGCTGGCTCGCGCCGGCGGCCGCGGCTCTTGAGTCAGCCGGTTGTCGGGCGCTTCGCGTATCAACCTTGCGCCGCGAACCGGGCACATCGACGCGAAGGACCCGGCCTACCAATCCAAGCCGTCGATGGCACTTCCTTCGCGACCTTCGCGTCCTTTGCGGACCAGCGCTCTTTCCGAGTCTGTCGGACCATCGCAGCCCCCGGGTCGCGCCGCAAGGGCGCTCCTACCGGGGAAATCGCCACAAGGGCACCCCTGTTGCCGGAGGTCATTCTTTTCCCGGGGGCTGCAGAAACGACAACGGGCCCCGAAGGGCCCGCTGTGGACTACATGCCGAGTGCAGCTCAGGCAGGCTGCTGCTGCGCTGCCTGCTCATCCTCGAACACGGCCTTGATCGACAGGCGGATACGGCCCTGCTTGTCGACTTCCAGCACCTTGACGCGCACCACATCGCCTTCCTTGAGCTTGTCGCCGACTTTCTCGACGCGCTCGTTGGAGATCTGCGATACGTGCACCAGACCATCGCGGCCCGGCAGGATGGTCACGAAAGCGCCGAAATCCATCAGCTTGACGACCTTGCCTTCGTAGATCCGGCCCGGCTCGACATCGGCCGTGATCTGCTCGATGCGCTTGCGGGCGGCATCGGCGGCGATCTGGTTGTTCGACGCGATGGTGATGGTGCCGTCATCCGCGATATCGATGATGGCGCCGGTCTCTTCGGTGATGGCACGGATGGTGACACCACCCTTGCCGATGACGTCGCGAATCTTGTCCGGATGAATCTTCATCGTGAACAGGCGCGGGGCGTAGGTGCTCATCTCCGAGCGCGGCGTATCCAGCACCTTGGCCATTTCGCCGAGGATGTGACGACGACCATCGCGAGCCTGGGTCAGCGCCGCTTTCATGATCTCTTCGGTGATGCCGTCGATCTTGATGTCCATCTGCAGGGCAGTGATGCCCTCCCAGGAACCGGCCACCTTGAAATCCATGTCGCCGAGATGATCTTCGTCGCCGAGGATGTCGCTGATCACGGCAAACTTGTCGCCTTCCTTGATCAGGCCCATGGCTATACCGGCCACCGGCGCCTTCATCGGCACGCCCGCGTCCATCAGTGCCAGCGAGGAGCCACACACCGATGCCATCGAGCTGGAGCCGTTGGACTCGGTGATTTCCGAGACCACGCGAACCACGTACGGGAAGTCTTCCATCTTCGGCATTACCGCGGCAACGCCGCGCTTGGCCAGACGGCCGTGGCCGATTTCACGACGTTTCGGAGCGAGCATGAAGCTGATCTCGCCCACCGAATACGGCGGGAAGTTGTAGTGCAGCATGAAAGTCTCTTTGGACTCGCCTTCAACTGCGTCGATCACCTGAGAATCGCGACTGGTGCCCAGGGTCACCGTCACGATGGCCTGGGTCTCGCCGCGGGTGAACAGCGCCGAACCGTGGGTACGCGGCAACAGGCCGGCACGCACGCTGATCGGGCGGATCGTCGAGGTATCGCGACCGTCGATACGCGGACGGCCTTCGATGATGCGGTTGCGCACCAGCGAGTACTCGAGGTTCTCGAAGCTGCGCGCGACCTGAGCGTCGGTCCAACCGGACTCGACCGCCTTGTCACCACCCAGCGCTGCCAGCGTGGCCGACTTGGCGGCGGAAATGGCGGCACGACGCTCCGGCTTTTCGCGGATGTCGTACGCGGCATTCAGCGGACCGTTGGCGACTTCGGCCACGGCCGCGTTGAGCGCGGCGTTCTCGGTCGGGGCAACCCACTCGAAGGTGGGCACACCCACTTCCGCCACCAGCTCGCGGATGGCCTGGATGACCACCTGCATCTGCTGATGACCGAAGACCACGGCACCGAGCATCACTTCTTCGCTCAGCAGCTGGGCTTCCGATTCCACCATCTGCACGGCCTTCTCGGTGCCGGCAACGACCAGTTCCAGCTGCGAAGTCTTGAGCTGGGTAGCGGTCGGGTTGAGCACGTACTTGCCGTCGATGTAGCCGACCTTGGCTGCAGCGATCGGGCCTGCGAAGGGCAGACCGGACAGCGCCAGCGCCGCCGAGGCACCGATCAGGGCCGGGATATCACCCTCGATTTCCGGATTCATCGACATCACGGTGGCCATGACCTGCACGTCGTGATGGAAACCTTCCGGGAACAGCGGGCGGATCGGGCGATCGATCAGTCGCGAGGTCAGTGTTTCACGCTCGGTCGGGCGACCTTCGCGCTTGAAGAAGCCACCCGGGATACGGCCGCCGGCGTAGAACTTCTCCTGATAGTTGATGGTCAGCGGGAAGAAATCCCGGCCTTCCTTGGCGCGCTTGTCGCCGACTGCTGTGACCAGGACCACGGTATCGCCCATGCTGACCATGACCGCTGCCGATGCCTGTCGTGCGATTTCGCCGGTTTCCAGGGTTACCGTTTGATCGCCGTACTTGAATTGCTTGATGACCTTCGCCACTGGGGGGGTGTCCTCTGAGTGGATATGAATGATGCGGAGCAGCCCTTAGCGGCGCAGGCCCAACTTCTCGATCAGGGAGCGATAGCGTGCATCATCCTTGCGCTTCAGATAGGCCAGCAGCTGACGGCGCTGGTTGACCAGCTTGAGCAGGCCGCGTCGCGAGTGGTGGTCTTTCTTGTGGTCAGCAAAGTGCTGCATCAGCTGCTCGATGCGTGCCGTCAGCAGCGCGACCTGGACTTCCGGAGAACCGGTGTCGGCAGCGCCACGCTGATGGGTCTTGATGATTTCGCCGGTCTGGGTGGAATTGAGAGGCATGGAAAACTCCTTGATTGAGAGAGATGACAAACGCCAAGCCCAGTCGGACGGACTGCCTCAGACCGACTGACCGAGCAAGACGCGCGTACCCGCCCGGGATGGTTCAGGACCAGAACGGGCGGGCAGGACTACCAGAAACCGGCGATGTGATCGCACGGACCTGCGCAGAGTTGAAGATGCACGGCGACAGGCAGGGTTTCAGCTAGCCCGTCATTGTAGGCGCGCAAGCACCCAAGAAACAAGGAAAACGGCGACGAGCCGACAGCAGACACCGGTTTGCAGCTTGATCCGGGAAAACCCGGCGGCTATGGTCCGGCGGCCACCGCGGAGGACCGATGAACAAGCGCAAACGACTGGTCTTGGGTAACTGGAAGATGAACGGCTCACGCCGGGACGCACGTGACTGGGCCAGCGCCGCTGCCCGGATCGCCGCCGACCACCCGCTGATCGACGTCGGTATCATGCCGGCAACGGTGCATCTGCAGGAAGCCCAGCAGGCCAGGGGCGATTCGCGTCTGTGGCTGGGTGCGCAGAATCTCGCCGCCTACGACAATGGTGCCTATACCGGCGAAGTCTCGGCGCAGATGCTGCTCGAATTCGGTGTATGCGCGGTGCTCTGCGGACATTCGGAGCGCCGGCAGCTGTTGGGCGACAACGATTCGGTGGTCAAGGCCAAGCTGCAGCGGGCGCTCGCGGCCGGGATCACCCCGGTGCTGTGCCTCGGTGAAACCCTGGAGCAGCGCGAGAGCGGCGCCACCGAATCGGTGGTGCTCGGACAACTGGATTCAGCGCTCAGCCAGCTTGGAGCCACCGAACTCGAGCGCATCGTGATCGCCTACGAGCCGGTTTGGGCCATAGGCACGGGGCTGACGGCCTCTCCGGCGCAGGCGCAGGCAGTGCACGCGCTGATCCGTAGCGCGATCGCGCAACGCGATGCTATCCTCGCCAGTCTTATTCGGATCCTGTACGGCGGTAGCGTCAAGGGGTCCAATGCTGCCGAACTGTTTGCCCAAGCCGATGTCGATGGCGGGCTGATTGGTGGAGCATCCTTGGTACCTTCGGAATTTGCCGCCATCTGCCGTGCAGCCAGCCAGGACGGTTGAGTCACACCTATGAAAATCGCTTTTATTGTGTTGTATCTGGTGGTCACGATCGCGATGATCGCCTTCATCATGCTGCAGCGTGGTTCGGGTGCAGCGGCCGGATCCGGCTTTGGCTCGGGCGCATCGGGCACGGTCTTTGGCGCACGCGGCTCGGCCAACTTCCTGTCCAAGGCGACCAAGTGGCTGGCGGTGGCCTTCTTCCTTCTCGCCCTGGGCATGGGTGTCTATGAAGCCAGGGTCGGTATCACCAAGGACCCGCAGGCTGATCTTGGTGTCATGGGTCAGTTGCCGGATGCCAGCACGCCGCCGGCGGCGAGCGAAGTACCGGCGATCGGTAACGATGGCGCGGCTCCGGCAGCGGCAACGGAAGTCCCGACTGCTCCGGCTGCCGCTACCGAGGCGCCGAGCGAAGTGCCTGCCGCGGCCGAGACTACCACGCAAACAAGCGAAACCGCGGTAGAAAACGCAAGCAAGGAAGACGAAAAACCGCAATAATGCAGAGCTTGATTGCCGACGTGGTGGAATTGGTAGACACGCTACTTTGAGGTGGTAGTGGGGCAACCCGTGACGGTTCGAGTCCGTCCGCCGGCACCATTTTTCTGCGCTATGCCAGCGCAACTGCAGCCCGGCCCCAAGCCGGGTTGCGGCTTCAAGGGCTTCGACTTCAGCTGGGAGCGATTCAGGCATGGATCTGCAGCAGTACCTCCCCATTGCCCTGTTTCTGGGCGTGGCTTCTGTCATCGGCATTTCGCTGCTGACTCTGGGATCGATACTCGGTCCGCGTCGTCCGGATAGTGAAAAGCTCTCGCCTTATGAGTGCGGCTTCGAGGCTTTCGAAGACGCGCGCATGAAGTTCGACGTGCGCTATTACCTGGTGGCCATCCTCTTCATCATCTTCGATCTGGAAATCGCCTTCCTGTTCCCATGGGCCACGGTGCTCGAGGAACTGGGCTGGCCGGCCATTGCCTCGATGAGCATATTCCTCGGCCTGCTGGTGGTCGGTTTCATCTACGAATGGAAGAAGGGAGCTCTCGAATGGGAGTAGTCAGCGACATTTTCCACAATCCCACGCCGGTCGGCACGGTCGATGACATCCTTCGTCCGGAAGCCGACAACCCATTGATCCAACGAGGCTTTGCGGTCACTTCGGCCGACGCCCTGATCAACTGGGCGCGCACCGGCTCGATGTGGCCGATGACCTTCGGTCTGGCCTGCTGCGCGGTGGAGATGATGCACGCTGGCGCCGCACGCCTGGATCTCGACCGCTTCGGCGTGGTCTTCCGTCCGAGCCCGCGTCAGTCCGACGTCATGATCGTGGCCGGCACGCTGGTCAACAAGATGGCGCCGGCACTGCGCAAGGTCTACGACCAGATGCCCGATCCCAAGTGGGTGATCTCGATGGGCTCCTGCGCCAACGGCGGCGGCTACTATCACTATTCGTATTCGGTGGTGCGCGGCTGCGACCGCGTGGTGCCGGTCGATATCTACGTCCCAGGCTGCCCGCCCACGGCGGAAGCTCTGGTCTACGCAATCTTGCAGCTTCAGGCCAAGATTCGTCGCACCAACACCATCGCACGCTAAGCGCATGACTGACGCTCCCACCTCCCTGCTGGAACAGATCCAGGCCCGATTTGGCGATGCCATCCTCAGTGCCCGCGAGGCTTTGGGGCAGTACACGATCGAGATCGCCCTCGACCGGGTACTGGAGGTCTGCAAGGCCCTGCGCGACGAGAAAGCGTTCAAGTTCCAGCAACTGATCGATCTCTGCGGCGTTGACTACCTGTCCTACGGCCAGGACGAATGGGAGACCGAATCGGTCACCGATCAGGGCTTCAGTCGCGGCGTGCTCGGTGAAGGCCCGGGGCGCTTCGCCTGGGACAATCGCCCGCGGCCGGAAGGCATTCCCAATCGCTTCGCGGCGGTCGTCCAGTTGCTCTCGATCGAAAACAACATGCGTCTGCGGGTGCGCTACTTCGCGCCCGACGACGGCTTGCCAGTGGTGCCTTCGGTGACTGAACTCTGGGGCTCGGCCAACTGGTTCGAGCGCGAAGCCTTCGATCTCTTTGGCATCGTCTTCGAAGGACATCCGGATCTACGCCGCATCCTCACCGACTACGGCTTCATCGGCCACCCCTTCCGCAAGGACTTCCCGCTGATCGGCAATGTCGAAGTCCGCTACGACCCGGACAAGGGCCGCGTGGTCTACGAGCCGGTATCGATCGAGCCCAGAGTCGGTGTGCCGCGGGTGGTGCGTGAAGATTCGCGCTATCTGCAGGCACAGAACGAAGCTGCACAGAAGGCAAACTGAAGCCATGGCCGAGATTCGCAACTACACCATGAACTTCGGGCCGCAGCATCCGGCCGCGCACGGCGTGCTGCGCCTGGTGCTGGAACTCGACGGCGAGAGCGTCGTCCGCGCCGATCCGCATGTGGGACTGCTCCACCGCGGCACCGAGAAACTGGCCGAGTCCAAGCCCTACAACCAGTCGATCGGCTACATGGATCGGCTCGATTACATGTCGATGATGTGCAACGAGCACGCCTATGTGCGTGCGATCGAGCGCCTGCTGGGCATCGAGCCACCCTTGCGCGCCGAGTACATCCGTACCCTGTTCGACGAGGTCACGCGTTTGCTCAACCACCTGTTGTGGCTGGGCTCGAATGCGCTCGATCTTGGCGCCATGACGGTGTTCCTGTACGCCTTCCGCGAGCGTGAGGAGCTGATGGACTGCTACGAAGCAGTCTCTGGCGCCCGCATGCATGCGGGCTACTACCGGCCGGGTGGCGTGTACCGCGACCTGCCCGAGCGCATGCCGCAGTACAAGGAGAGTGCCTGGACCAAGGGCGCCGACCTCAAGCGTCGCAACGAATGGCGCCAGGGCAGCATGCTCGACTATTTCGATGCCTTCTGTGTCGACTTCCTCAAGCGCATTGACGAATACGAAACCCTGCTGACCGACAACCGCATCTGGAAGCAGCGCACGGTCAACATCGGCGTGATTCCGCCGGAGATGGCGCTGCGCATGGGCATGAGCGGGCCAATGCTGCGCGGTTCGGGCATCGCCTGGGATCTGCGCAAGAAGCAGCCCTACGCCACCTATGATCGGGTTGATTTCGACGTGCCGGTCGGCGTCAACGGCGACTGCTACGACCGCTACGTGATTCGCGTGGAAGAGATGCGCCAGTCGACCCGGATCATGCAGCAGTGTGTCAAATGGCTGCGCGAGAACCCTGGCGATGTCATGGTGCGCAACTACAAGGTGGCGCCGCCTTCGCGTGTCGAGATGAAAGACGACATGGAAGCGCTGATTCACCACTTCAAGCTGTTCACCGAAGGCTATTCGGTGCCCGCCGGCGAGGTCTATTGCGCCGTCGAGGCGCCTAAAGGCGAATTCGGCGCCTACATCATTGCCGACGGCGCCAACAAACCGTTCAGGGTCAAGTTGCGCGCGCCCGGTTTCGTGCATCTTTCGTCCATGGACGAAATCGTGCGTGGACACATGTTGCCCGACGTGGTTGCCGTGATCGGCACCATGGACATCGTTTTTGGAGAGATCGACCGATGAAGGCCCGCCATCTGCAAGCGGTACCGCGGGCGGTAGACCCGACCGAAGTGCTCAGCGAGGACAGCCGCGCCCAGCTGGATCTGTGGCTGGCCAAGTATCCGGCCGACCGCCGGCGCAGCGCCGTGCTCGCTGGCTTGCGCATTGCCCAGAATCAGAATGAAGGTCATCTCAACGAGGACCTGATCGCCGCCGTGGCGGCCTATCTCGGCATCCCGACCACCCAGGCCTACGAAGTGGCGACCTTCTATTCGCTGTTTCACGTCGGCCCCTGCGGACGCCACAAGGTCTCGATCTGCACCAACATCTCCTGCTGGCTCAATGGTGCCGACGAGCTCGTCAGCCACGTCGAGAAGAAGCTCGGCATCAGCACCGGCGACAGCACGCCCGACGGTCGAATCCATCTCATCGAAGAAGAAGAATGTCTGGCCGCGTGCGTGCGCGCGCCGATGATGTGGGTCGATGGCGAGTTCCATGAACACCTGACCCCCGAGAAAGTCGATCTCATTCTGGATGCCTTGAAGTGACGCCGATGGAGCCGATGAATCCACTAGGCCTCGTGCCGCAGGCCCACAACGTCTG